>CAZSBO010000082.1:0-17790 GCA_964605265.1 uncultured Prosthecobacter sp. | reverse complement strand
CACCCGCCAGATGCGGCCGCGGGTCTTGTCGCGATCCGGATGCGCGCGCGGCACCTCGTTGTGCGAGATGATCTTGTTGTACCAGTCGACGATGTAGATGCAGCCGTCGGGACCGTTGGTCAGGGCGACCGGGCGGAAGAAGGGATCGTCGCAGGTGATGAGGTCGGGCAGTTGTTCGAGACGCCAGTAAGGGGGGGCGTCCCTCTCCGAGTGACGCGAAGGCTCATCACTCGGAGAGGGACGGCTGCTTTCCCGATGCATCGCGAGGGTCTGGATTTTCGAGATGATGGGATTGGCGACGGCCATGACATAAGTGGCTTCGGCTTGAGCCGAAGGCTTGGAAGCTTCGGCTGAAGCCGAAGCCACTTTGGGGGACAGTGGTCCACTTTCGATCAGCGCCAGTCCACTCAAGCCGGTGCCGCCCATGCGGAATTCGGCCTGCGGGGGGAAGTCGGGCTGGTAACTCTTCTTCAGCGCCTCCATGCCGCCCGGGTAATAGGCGTATTCATGGAAGGGCATGACCGGATAGCCGTAGTCGTTGGCCTCCTGGATGAAGGTCTCACCCGCGCTGGTGATCACCAATCCCCAGATGTTGTTCGGGCCGGTGCTGATGACCTCGAACTCGCTGCCATCGGGGCGCAGGCGCGCCATGCTGCACTTGGGCCAGTCGACGACCTGGTCGCTGCCGGGCTTGCGCACCTGGCTGTTGTTAAAAAGTCCCTGTGCCATCCAGATCCAGCCGCCCGGGGCGCGGGTGAACTGGTGCGGAAACAGGTGCGAATCCTGCACGCCAAAACCGGTGAGCACGACGTCAAAGGTGTCGGCTTTGCCGTCGCCGTTGCTGTCCTTGTAGAGCTTCAGGTCGTGGCCGTGCTGGACGTAGCAGGTGTCGCCTGCACCCCAGGGCAGGATGCCGAGCGGGATGGCCAGGCCGTCGGCAAACACGGTCGGATTCGTCAGTCCGCCGACGGGGATTTTGCCGTTCAAGGACTCGCGCGGGTAGACGAGCACCTTGTCCTTGCCCTTGCCCGCGTACACCGCCTCGGCGGCGGCGGGGTTTTCATTGGCGTCGACCGGATATTCCAGCGCCGTCTGCGTCCACATCCGGCCGCGCTGGTCGAAGTAGACGCTGACGAATTTGCCGAGCCCCTCGCTCTCCTGCGCGACGAGCTCGATCTCGTAGCCTTCGGGCAGTTTGAACTTCTTGAGCTGCTCCTGCGCGGTCAGGGCGCTGCCCTGCACGTTGTTGTAGCTGATGTCACGCTTCGCCGCGGCTTTCTTGGCGGCCGGTTTTGGCGGCAGCTTCGCCTTCATGCCCTCAAGGCCGCCGATGCTCTGCCAGGTCGGCGCACCGGGCGTGGGCGGCAGTTCCTCGACCGTAATGTCCTTGACCTGCACCAGGCAGGCGCCGCCGCTGTGCACCTGCGGGGCGATGTGGCCGTCGAGCGCGATGTTCGGGTCGGTCTCGGTGTAGTCGATGCAGAGCACGCCGTTGATCCAGGTGCGCAGGCGCGGGCCCTCGGCGCGGATGACGTAGTCGTTCCAGCCAAAGACATCCACGACCTTGTCCAGCGCGGCCTGCTGCTCGGGCGTGGGCGACCAGATGACCTTGTTGCGGCGATGCTCGTCGTAGATCTTGCCGAACCAGCCGGCGCCGCAGTCGATCTGGTACCCGCTCATGGCGCCGCCGTCGGGCACGGAGCGGATCTGGATGCCGGAGTTGATCAGGCCGGTCTTCGGATCGCCACTGCACTTGATCTTGAGCTTCAGCTCGAAGTTCTGGAAGGAGCGCTGCGTGTGGATGAAGAAGTTTTTTGGGATCTTCTGGGTCGTCGAGCCACCGGTGATGCAGCCGTCCTCGACGCGCCAGACGGCGGGATCGTGCGCCCAGCCGTCGAGTGTCCGGCCGTCAAAGAGCGACACAGGCTCCGCCTGGACGGCAGCGAAGAGCAAAGGGCTGAGAGTAAAGAGGAGTGCGAGGCGCATGCGCATAGAACGCCACGGATGCCCGGTGCTTGGCAAGACAACATCCACCGGCACCTGACTGAAACGCACCCCTTCAGCTTCGGCTGCGGTAGTCCGAGGGCAGGCAGCCAACCCAGCGCTGGAAGGCGCGGGCGAAGGCGATCGGGCTGCGGTAGCCGACCTGGCGGGCGACAAATTCCTGCTTGTCGTCGCTGCGCGTGAGCAGTTGCTGGGCGGCGCGGATGCGCAGGGAGGTCAGGTGGGCCATGGGACTGCGGCCGAGTTCCTTCCAGCAGAGGCGGCGGAAGTGTTCCTGGCTGACGTGGGCGGCATGGGCCAGTGAGGCAACCGTCCAGTCCTCGGCCAGCCGCGCCTCGACCTCATCCCAGAGACGGCGCAGGCGTTCGTCCTTCTGCCAGGGCTTGGCCAGCCGGCGCAGTTGCAGGTGCAGCAGCTCAATCCAGTGATGCAGGGCATGGCTGTCGCGCGCGCCCAGCCACTCGCCGCGCAGGCCCTGCCAGATGTGGGCGAACTGGTCGGCGTCGACCTTGAGGCGGACGGGCGAGGCGGCGCTGACGAGGGGAGCCACAAAAGCCGGTTCATCGTAACGGGCCCAAAGAAAGCGCCAGCGCTTGCCGGGCATGGCGTGGAAGGCGTTGACCCCGCGCGGTGGCGCCAGGCAGGCCTGGCCGGCGCTGAGGCTCTGCCAGCGGCCATCGAGCAGGACGCGCCCGGAGCCTTCCAGGCCGACCATGACAAAGCTGCCGGCGGGCTGCAGGCGGACGCGCCGGTAGGGATGCAGGGCGTCGTCGATGCCAACGCGGGCGAGGCGGACGGCGGCGAGGGCAGGGCAGTCGGAGGCCTCCAGGCACCAGCGCTGGGTGCGACTGCCGTCGACGGTGGTCTCGGTCAGGGGCAGCCCTGCCGCGTCGCGAGTGGGAGCGCCGCGTACAGGTTTCATGCCACTCAGAACTGCAGCCACTGGCGAAGCCAGCCGAGGGTGGCGACCAGGCCGATGACGACGGCGGCAAACTCCAGATAGAGCGCCAGCCGGCGATTGCGCTCGGCACGGCGTTGCTGCAGCGGCTTGCGCTGGGTCGAGCGGGGAGCGCGGCTGGCGGGGCCGAGCGGCGGCAGGGTATTGCGGCTGGCCAGGCGCTGGCGGGTGATTTCGAGCGGTGCCTGGGTGATCGCCACTTCGAGACGGTGGATCTCCTCCTGCAGTTGGCGCGAGCGGCTGGTGAGGTCACGCATGTCGCTGCCGCGGGCTTGGCGGTTCAGGCTTTCCTTGACCGACTTGCTGCGGTTGGAACGGACGCGTTTGTTGTTGACGGCGAAGGCCATGGCGGGAGCGGGTTAGAACAGGATTTTGGCCAGGATCAGGCCGAGGATCAGCGTGACGATGAGCGGCAGGGTGAAGGCGAAGCCGCGACGCAGCCAGGCGCGGCTGTCGTCGGCGCTGGCGGGGTCAGCCTGGCGGCGGGCGGCCGGTGTGGCACCTCCATCCAGCTGGGCGACGCCGGCCGGCTGACTGGCGGCAAGCCGGCGCAGGCCCTTTTCAAAACTGGTTTCCGCCTCCAGCAGACTGTTGAGGGCGTGATCGAGCTCCTGCTCGAGTTGGTTGCGGTGCCAGCGTTCGGGCAGAAAACTGCGCAGTTCGTCGAGCCGGGCGCGGAAGTCGCTCTGGGCGGCGGTCAAATCCTCAAGGTAGTGCCGGGTGCTGTCGAGATCCTGATCGATGGCGTGCAGGTGCTGTTCGAGCACACCGGCCAGGCTTTCACGGCCGTGGATGAACTGTTCCTGCTTTTGCTTCAGGGTTTCCAGCAGGCGACGCTCCTGTTCGATCTGCTCCTGCTCCTGACGCAGTTTGGCGAGGCGCTCCTGGGCTTCGCGCACCTGGCGGTCGACGTTTTCGCCCTGGCGATCATCGTCCGTGAAATCGCCGCCAAACTCAGGCGCCTCGTCAAAGCGAAAGACGTTGTCCTGAGCAGGAGCGGCGGAGGGCGGCGGACGGCGCAACATGATTATCGCTTGATAACTTAGCGATAAAAATATTATAGTTTTCCAAGGTAATCCAGATGTTTTGTGCGATTTTTTGCAACTCGGAAGGGGAGAGTGCCAAAAAGCAATGTTAAAAAGAACACCAAAAGTAGGGCGAGGACATCCTGAAGCAGGGTGACAGAGAGGGATTGGCCGGTGTCTTGCAGTTTCCAGCGGTAGATTTCCGGTGCCGCGAGCACACCGGCGCTGAGTAGGATGTAGAGGAAGCTGCTGACCAGACAGAGCGTGCCGCCGAAGCCGGAGATGATGCGGGCGGGGTTCGGCTCGCGAAAATTGGGCAACCAGGCGCCAAGGCCGAGGGCGAGGGCATTGAGGCCGTAGCTGATGAGAACGACGGCGCCGCCGAAGACGAGGCTGCGTTCCCAGGGCAGAGCGAGCGTGACACAGGAGAGCAGGATGAGCAGCAGGGTCAGCAGCGCCATGGCGGCACTCGCCAGGCGCAGTTTGAGATCCATGATGCGCGCCAGTGACAGGGGCGACAGGCCGAGGATCCACAGGCGCTGGCCTTCGAGGCTGATTTGCGGGAAAACAAAGCGCGTGGTGAGGGTCGACAGGGCCAGGCAGCAGACCAGCAGGTTGAGGTGGCTGATGACGGTGACCCAGAAGGTGCTCTGCAGGTTGTGGCCAAGGCGCTGCAGGTTGAGGGTGTAAATCAGCAGCAGACTGAAGATGACCAGGCACTGGCCCCACTGCGCCGGCTCGCGCAGGAAGGTGCGCACGTCCTTGGCGAGCAGGGCGCGCTCGGCGCGGCCGGGGCGCGGGGGCCGCGCAGGGATGGGTCGGCGAAACCAGGGCGGGGTGGCGGCGCCGCCGCGGAACCAGGGGGCGGCGGTCATGATCCGGTGCCAGGCGGGATAAAACAGGCGGGTGCCGAAGCGGGCGGTGAGGTGCAGGGCCAGCAGGGCGTGGGCGAGCAGCAGCAGGAGATGGAAGACCGCGCTGCCCGGTGTGCCGCGACCGGCGGTGGCAAACAGCACCTCGGCCACCCAGGAGCTGGGCAGCAGCGGGTGGGTGCAGATTTCCGAGTGGCGCATGACGGCCTGCAGACTCGCCACCAGATCGCGCTGGCCGGGATCCTCGGCCGCACCAAACCAGGGGCGCAGCAGGACGAAGAGCAGCAGCAGGCCGAGGGCGGCCGCCGGTTTCCACCAGGACCGGCGGGCGTGGCGCACGAGCAGCAGCAGCAGCCAGGTCGACAGGCAGGCGGCGAGGCCGACCAGGCAGAGCAGGGCGGGCAGGCCGGCGAGGTAGAAGGCAGGGCCGGCACCGTAGACCCGGCCGAGCGCGGCCATCACAGGCGCGCTGAGCACCAGCAGGCCCCAGCTGGCCAGCAGCATGCCCTCGAGGGTTTTCCACAGCACCAGGCTGCTCCAAGGCAGGGGCAGGGCCACCTGCCAGTCCATGCCGACGCGGCGGAACAGGCCCATGCCGGTGATGGCGGCGTTCGACACCACCAGCATGACGAAGAAAAAGAAGAACAGCAGGTGCACCAGGCGCTCGACGAGCAGGTCGCCGAACAGCGGCATGGCGGCGACGAACTGCAGTCCCTGCGAGACCAGCAGGTAGGTGGCGGCGCAGTAGACCCCCAAAAAGGCACCGATCGTCGCCACCAGCAGGCGGTTGTCCTGCAGGGCCTCCCGCGCCCGCTGCCGCACCATGCGCAGGTGCGCGCGGGCGAGCAGCAGGGTGGCGGCGGCGGAGGTCATGGATTCCCGGGGAAACGCCCCGGACCCGGCCGGCGGCCGGCTACTTTTTCGCCTCGCCGCCGCCGGCGTTGGCGATGGCCTGCATTTCCGGCGGCAGGAAGGCCTTGAAGCGGCCCTTGTCGATCGCCTTCATGTAGGCCTCCATCGGCGAGACAAAGCCGTCGCGCAGCTTGCCCCAGATTGAGTCGTCCATGAACTGCATGCCGTCGGCCTTGCCGCCGATGATGACGTCGTAGAGCTTCTGGGTGGCGCCTTCGCGGATGATGGCGCCGACGGCGGGGGTCGACACCATGATTTCGTTGACGGCGACGCGGCCCTTGCCGTCGGCCTTCTTCATGAGCAGCTGGGCGACAACGCCCTTGAGCGAGGCGGCGAGCATGGTACGCACCTGGCTCTGCTGGTCGGCGGGGAAGACGTCGATGATACGGTCGACCGTCTTGCGCGCGTTGTTGGTGTGCAGGGTGCCGAAGACGAGCAGGCCGGTCTCGGCGGCGGTGAGGGCGAGCGAGATGGTTTCCAGGTCGCGCATTTCACCGACGAGCGCGATGTCGGCGTCCTGGCGCAGGGCGGCGCGCAGGCCGTCGGCGAAGGAGGGGGTCTGGATCGGCACCTCGCGCTGGGTGATGATGCTCTTCTTGTTGCGGTGCACGAACTCGATCGGCTCCTCAATCGTGATGATGTGGCGGCGGAAGTTCGTGTTGATGTAGTCGAGCAGGGCGGCCAGCGTCGTCGACTTGCCGGAGCCGGTCGGGCCGGTGACCAGCACAAGGCCGCTGCGCAGGTGGCCGAATTCCTTGACCACCGGCGGAATGCCGAGGCTTTCCAGGCTGGCGATCTTGGTCGGAATGATGCGGAAGACGGCGGCATAACCGTTTTGCTGCTTGAGGTAGTTGCAGCGGAAGCGGTGCTCGGCGTCCATCTCGTAGGCGAAGTCGAGGTCGCCCTTCTCGATGTAGCGCTCCCAGGCGCGCGGCTCGCAGATCTCGCGCATCATGGTTTCCA
Source organism: uncultured Prosthecobacter sp. (assembly GCA_964605265.1). Classification (GTDB taxonomy): domain Bacteria; phylum Verrucomicrobiota; class Verrucomicrobiia; order Verrucomicrobiales; family Verrucomicrobiaceae; genus Prosthecobacter. The sequence continues at coordinate 11,056 of CAZSBO010000082.1, read as the reverse complement.
TGGAGGCGGCGGTGAGCAGTTCCTCGGCGATCGGGCGGATCGAGCCGTGTACGCGGATCTTCGGGGGCTGACCCTGGCTCAGGTGAAGGTCGGAGCCGCCGAGTTGGATGAGCTGTTCGAAAAATTGGTCGATGATGGGCATGGCTTGCGGGGGGCCGGTCTAAGGGTTGCGAAGGGGTGGGCTCAGCTCTGGAAGAAGGCGCGCATGAGCTGTTTGTCCTCGGCGCGCGACTCGCATTCCTCGCGGCTGATCAGGCCCTTGCTGTAGAGGCCGCGCAGGGAGTCGTCCATGGTGATCATGCCAACGTTTTTGCCGGTCTGCATGACGCCGTTGAGCATGTAGGTTTTGCCGTCGCGGATGCAGGCGGCCACGGCCGGGGTGTTGACCAGCAGTTCCAGCGCCATGGCGCGGCCGTTGCCGTCGGTCTTGGGAACGAGCTGCTGCGAGATGATGCCGCGCAGCGATTCCGAGACCATGATGCGGATCTGGTCGCGCTGGTCGGAGGGGAAGACGTCGAGCACGCGGTCGAGTGTGCGCGCCGAGTTGCCGGTGTGCAGGGTGCCGAGCACCAAGTGGCCGGTTTCGGCGGCGGTGATCGCCAGCGAGATGGTTTCCAGGTCGCGCATTTCCCCGACCATGATGACGTCGGGATCCTCGCGCAGGGCGCCACGCAGGGCGGCGGCGAAGGAGTCGGTGTGGGTGCCGACCTCGCGCTGGTTGACGTGGCAGCCCTTGGGTTCGATGACGTATTCGATCGGATCCTCGAGGGTGATGATGTGGTCCTGGCGCTCCTTGTTGATCTCGTCGACCAGGGCGGCCAGCGTTGTCGACTTGCCGCAGCCGACCGGGCCGGTGACCAGGACCAGGCCGTTGTGGTAGCGGATCAGCGTGCGCACGGTGTCCGGCAGGCCGAGTTCGTCGACCGAGCGGATGTTGGTGGTGATGATGCGGAAGGTGATGTCGATGCCCAAGCGCTGCTGGACGACGGAGGCGCGGAAGCGGCCGAATTCCGGTGAGTAGGCGAAGTCGACGTCGCCCTTGGTTTCCAGTTGCTGGATCTGCGTCTCGGTCAGGAAGCTGTAGGCGAGCCGGCGGGTGTCCTCGGGGGTGAGTGGTGCCGAGTTGTTCCAGATCGGCATCAGGTTGCCGTAGCGGCGCCAGATCGGCTGGCTGGCGGTGGCCAGGTGCAGATCCGAGGCGTCGTACTGCATGCAGAAGCGCAGGTAGTCATCCACGTGGCCCAGCACGGGCACGAGATCTTGGGCGGGAGCGGCTTGGTCGGACATGGAAGGGGCAAAAATCAGGACTCGGGGCGATCGCCCTCGTGCCGGTGGGACGTTGGGTTGAGAAGGGTTTGAATCAGCTGGAAACCTTGTCTCACGGCGACCTGCCGGACGAGGGCGAGGACGGGCGTGAGAATTTGCGAAATAAGGCTGTTTTTTGTAGCGGAAGCGCCGGCGATGTCACGCCTAATCTTGTCCTGCGCCGGGCGCAGCAGGCGTCGCGCCAGCAGCAGGCCCGCCAAGGTCGCGCCGCCGGTCCACAGCCAGCGGTGCCGTTCCAGCGAGCGGCGCAGCAGTTGGTCGGGGCGCCATTCTGCGGCGGCGCCGTGCAACTGCCCGCCAAGTTCGGCGCGCGCGCGGTCCAGTTCCGCCACCAGTTCGGCCTTGGTTTTCATGATTCCGGGGTGTCGCCGCGCAACCAGGCGCGGTCCTTGTCAAACTGGCGGAAGGTCTCCTCCAGCACCGCCAGCCGCCGCAGTCGCCGGCGCAGCGCGGCAAGCGCCGCCAGGCCGGTCGCCAGATGCACAACGGCCAGGATCAGGGCGATTTGCGGCCAGGGTCGGTCGAAGGCTCCAGCCAGCCACCAGACGAGGGCGGGCAGGGCGACCAGCCAGCCGGCAAACAGGCAACCCGCGGCGGCGGCCGTCAGCAGGAGCAGGGTGGCAAACTGGCCGCCTGCCTCGCGGGCTTCAATCTGCAGCAGGCGACCACGCGCCTCGGCATAGCGGGCGATGGCCGCCAGCAGGGCCTTCATGCGGGAGGGTTCCAGGTCCATCGGGCGGGCGTCCGGCTCAGCGCTTGAGCAGCAGGCCGACGAGCAGGCCCAGGCCGAAGGCGGTCAGCAGGGCCTGGCGCGGTTTCTCACGCGCCAGGTTCTCGGCTTCGGCCATGAATTCTTCACATTGTGCCCGCGCCTGCCCAAGGGTTTCGCCGGCGATCTCACGGAATTCATCCGCGCGCTCGCCCAGATCCTGGACGCGCTGTCCGGCCGCGGCCTTGAGGCGGTCGGCCTGCGCTTCAGCCGCACCGCGCAGTTCGGCGGCCTTTTGCGCGGCGGCGGTGCGCAGTTCCTCGGCGGCGCGCAGGGCGCTGGCCTTGGCCGCCTGGAGCGGGGCGCCCCCGGGCGTGCCGGCGGCGGAGTCATGGGAGAGGGAGGTTTCGTTCATCGCGGCCCCTCTTTTATCGCGAAGTGCCGGGTGTGGCGACAAAAAAAGCGGGCTTACGGTGAATGACGCGGCGGGCGTCGCGGTTGCAAAAATTCAAAAAAAGCTGCAAAAACATCTTGCCAACTCCCGGTTGTCGGCCACTTTGCGTGCTCCCCGGCCCAGGCGTTCCTTGGAATGCTAGCCCAGCCGGCCGCGCAAGCGGCCCTGACTATCGGAGCAGTGAACCGGAAAAACACTGTGCGAACCCTTTCACGAGGTGGATGCACTGTCTTTTCCGGCCTGCCCGACGCGGCCTCCAGACCGGAACGAATTCAACAGACCATGCCCACCATCAATCAACTCGTCAGACACGGCCGCAAGGACAAGTCGGTGAAGTCGAAGTCGCCCGCGCTTACCAAGTGCCCGCAGCGCCGCGGCGTCTGCCTTCAGGTCATGACCCGTACGCCGAAGAAGCCGAACTCCGCCCTTCGAAAGGTTGCCAAAGTGCGCCTGACCAACGGCTTCGAGGTGATCGCCTACATCGGTGGTGAAGGGCACAACCTCCAAGAGCACTCGATCGTCCTGGTTCGCGGCGGTCGCGTGAAGGACCTTCCGGGTGTCCGTTACCACATTGTCCGCGGTACCCTTGACTGCCTGGGCGTCGACAAGCGTCGCCGCGGCCGTTCGAAGTATGGCGCCAAGCGTCCGAAGGCCGGCGCCGCCGCCGCGCCTGCCAAGGGCGGCAAGAAGTAAGTCACCGTTTTCCCACTCCCCTGACCCCATCCCATCATGGCCCGCAGAAAAAGAGTCTACGACAAGCCCGTCCACAAAGACGCCCGCTATGACAGCGAGCTGGTGGCGCACCTGATCGCCCGCGTCATGCAGTGCGGCAAGAAGTCGCTCGCCGAGCGCATTGTGTACGCTGCCATCGATCAGCTCAACGAGAAGGCCGACTCGGTCGATCCGCTCGAACTGTTCAATCGCGCCATCGAGAACGCCAAGCCGAAGGTTGAGGTCAAGGCCCGCCGCGTCGGTGGCGCCACCTACCAGGTGCCGCTTGAAGTCGCCCCGGCCCGCTCCGAGTCGCTCGCCATGCGCTGGATTGTCGGTTATGCCCGCGGCCGCAAGGGTCAGCCCATGCATCGCGCCCTCGCCAACGAGCTCAAGGAAGCCTCGCAGGGGCAGGGCAGTGCCGTGCGCAAGCGCGACGATGTCCACAAGCAGGCCCAGGCCAACCGCGCCTTCGCCCACTTCCGCTTCTGATTCCACCTGTCCCCGCCGCCTCGCTACCTCCTCATTTCCGTCCATGTCGAATCACAATTCCCCCAACCGCGAATTCCCACTGGAGCGCACCCGCAACATCGGGATCTGCGCCCACATTGACGCGGGCAAGACGACCACGACCGAGCGTATCCTGTTCTACACCGGCATGATCCACAAGATCGGCGAGGTGCACGACGGCGGCGCCACGACGGACTGGATGGAGCAGGAGCAGGAGCGCGGCATCACCATCACCTCCGCCGCCGTCACCACCAAGTGGAAGCAGCTCAAGGAGCCGGGTGTTTACAAGAGCCGCGAGCAGGAGGACTTCCGCCTCAACATCATCGACACCCCCGGGCATGTGGACTTCACGGCCGAGGTCGAGCGCTCCCTGCGCGTGCTTGACGGTGCGATCTTCGTTCTCTGCGGCGTTGCCGGCGTGCAGCCGCAGTCGGAAACCGTCTACCGCCAGGCGGAAAAGTACGGCGTGCCGCGCATTGCCTTCGTCAACAAGATGGACCGCACCGGCGCCAACTTTGAAAACGTCGTCAAGGAAGTGCGCGAAAAGCTCGGCGCCCCGGCCTACCCGATCCTGATCCCGATCGGCGCCGAGGACAATCTCGCCGGCCAGATCGACGTCATCAACCAGAAGGCCATTCTCTATTCGGACAGCGACAAGTGGGGTTCCACCTACACCGTGCGCGACCTTGAGGGTGCCGAAATTGAAAAGGCAAAGGTCGCCTACGAGGAGCTGCTCGACGCCGTCTGCAGCGCCGACGACGAATTGGGCATGCTGTTCCTTGAGGAGCAGCCGATCGGCCCGGTGGAGCTCAAGGCCGGCCTGCGCCGCGCCGTCATCGCCAACAAGATCATCCCGATGGCCGGTGGTTCCGCCTTCAAAAACAAGGGCGTGCAGTATCTGATCGATGCCGTCATCGACTACCTGCCCGGTCCGCTCGACATCGCCCCCCAGGAGGGCGAGTCCATCGACGACCCTGAAGTCAAGATCACGGCCGAGCCGAACGACGGCGGCAAGTTCATCGCCCTCGCCTTCAAGCTCTGGTCCGACAAGTTCGGCCGCCTGGTCTTCTTCCGCGTCTATTCCGGCTGCGTCAAGAAGGGCGACACCATCTACAATCCGCGCACCCGCAAGTCGGAGCGCGTCGGCCGACTCATTCAGATTCAGGCCAACGTCCACAAGGACATCGATGCCTGCTACTCCGGCGACATCGCCGCCCTGGTCGGCGTCAAGGACGTCCGCACCGGCGACACCCTTTGCGACGAGGACCTGGACGTCCAGCTTGAGCCGCCAACCTTCCCCGAGCCGGTCATCTCGATGGCCGTCGAGCCGAAGACCAAGGGCGACCAGGAAAAGATGGCCAACGCGCTCCAGCGCCTGTCGGAAGAGGACCCGACCTTCTTCGTCAAGACCGACGAGGAAACCGGCCAGACCATCATCGCCGGCATGGGCGAGCTGCACCTGGAAATTCTCTGCGACCGCCTCAAGCGCGAGCACAAGGTCGAAACCAACACCGGCAAGCCGCAGATCGCCTACCGCGAGACCCTCACCCGCGAAGCCGACGGCGAAGGCAAGCTCGTCAAGCAGTCCGGCGGCCGCGGTCAGTATGGCCACGTGGTGCTGAAAGTTTTCCCGTCCGAAAAGGGCAAGGGTGTCACCGTCGAAAACAAAGTGGTCGGCGGCACCATTCCGAAGGAGTACATCAACGCCTGCAAATCGGGCTGCCTGGAGGCCGTGCTCAATGGCATCATCGCCGGCTACCCGGTGATCGACATGCACATCGACCTGCTCGACGGCTCCAGCCACGAAGTCGACTCCAACGAAAACGCCTTCAAGATGGCCGCCATCTTCGCCGTCAAGGACGCGCTCAAGAAGGCCAAGTGCATCCTGCTTGAGCCGATCATGGCCGTCGAGTGCTCGACCCCCGAGGACTACCAGGGCGACATCATGGGTGACCTCAACCGTCGCCGCGGCAAGATTCTTGGCATGGAAAACCGTGGCAACACCGCCATCCTGCGCGCCGAAGTGCCGCTGGCGGAAATGTTCGGCTACTCCACCGCCATCCGCACCCTTTCCTCGGGTCGCGCCTCCTACTCCATGCAGCCTTCGCACTTCGAACAGGTGCCGCAGCAGATCGTCGACCAGATCGTCGAGCAGCGCGGTGGCGGCAAGAACTAACCCCCAGCAGAACCTTCAACGTCGGAACCCCGTCATGAACAACCAGCGAATCAGAATCCGCCTGCGCGCCTACGACTACCGCGTGCTCGACAAAAGCACCGCCGACATCGTCGAGACCGCGAAGCGCACCGGCGCCCGCGTGGCCGGCCCCATCCCGCTTCCGACCCGCATCGAGAAGTTCACCGTCAACCGCTCCCCGCACGTCGACAAGAAGTCGATGGACCAGTTCGAGATCCGCACCCACAAGCGCCTGCTTGACATCGTCGATCCGACCTCGCGCACGGTGGACGAGCTGAAGAAGCTCAACCTGCCCTCGGGCGTGGACATCACCATCCGCATCTAGTCTGCGCAACCCCGGCTGAACAACGCAACCACAGGAGACTCTGAATATGGCTCTAGGACTGATTGGAAAGAAGCTTGGCATGACCAAGGTGTACACCGACAAGGGTGTGGCGGTTGCCGTCACCGTTGTCGACGTCAGCGGCAACACCGTGATCCAGGTGAAGCAGGCCGCCGGCAAGGACGGCTACAGCGCCGTGCAGGTCGGCTACGGCGACCAGAAGGAATTTCGCGTCAACAAGCCCGCCATGGGCCACTTCAAGAAGTATGGCGCCGCCCCCAAGCGCCACGTCAAGGAGTTCCGCCTGCCTTCCGATGAGCAGCTGCCCGCCGCCGACGCCAAGCTCGATGCCGGCCTGTTCAGCGACGGCCAGTGGGTCGACGTCATCGGCACCACCAAGGGCAAGGGTTTCCAGGGCGTCATGAAGCGCTGGAACTTCAGCGGCCAGCCGGCCACCCACGGCCACATGATGCACCGCCGGCCCGGTTCGATCGGTTGCCGCCTGACCCCCGGCCTCGTCTGGAAGAACCAGAAGATGCCCGGCCATGATGGCGTCGAACGCGTCACCACCCAGAATCTCAAGGTCGTCCAGAGCCGCCCCGAAGAGGGCATCCTGCTCATCAGCGGCGCCATCCCCGGCAACAAGGGCAGCATCGTCGTGGTGCGCCCCGCCAAGAAAAAGGCCGCCCCGGCCAAGTAATCCACCAGGAGGTACCGAAACATGCCAGCAACCGTTCTTTCCCCCGAAGGCGCCCGCCAGGCCAGCCTGAACCTGACCGAAGGTCACCAGGGCAAGCAGGCCCTGAACGACGTCGTCGTCGCCTACCGCGCCAACCGCCGCCAGGGCAATGCCCACACCAAGAACCGCTCGGAAGTCTCCGGCAGCGGCAAGAAACTCTGGAAGCAGAAGGGCACCGGCAACGCCCGTATGGGCAGCAAGCGCTCGCCGATCTGGAGTGGTGGCGGTGTTGTCTTCGGCCCGCGCACCCGCGACTGGTCCAAGACCACCACCAAAAACGTCCGCAAGCTCGCCCTGCGCACCGCGCTCACCGCCCGCATCAATGACGGTGCCGTGCTCACCGTCGACAGCTTCACGGTCGCCGATGGCAAGACCAAGAGCTTTGTGGCGGCGATCGACGGTCTCGCCACGGAAAAGAAGGTGCTCCTCGTTGGCCAGGCCTTCGATGAAGCGACCTTCCGCTCGGCCCGCAACGTCCAGAATGTCCAACTCATCTCCGCCGACGAGGTCAACGCCGAACACCTGCTCAACTACGCCCAGGTGATCGTGATCGCGGACGCGCTGCCAACCCTTGCCCGGAGGACTGCCTGATATGAAAGACCCCCATTCCGTGATTCAATCGATCCGCCTCAGCGAGAAGGCGACGCGCCTCGGTGAGACCAACAACGAGTACGTGTTCCTGGTCAATCCCCAGGCCAACAAGCTCGAGATCAAGCGCGCCGTCGAGTCCCACTTTGGCAAGAAGGTCGTGGCGGTCCGCACCGCCAACTTCTTCGGCAAGGCCCGCCGCGAACGCCGCGCTGACGCCGGCCGCACCAACCACTGGAAGAAGGCCGTCGTCCGCCTCAAGGAAGGCGAGTCGCTCGACCTCGTGTGAACCCCCTTTTCGGAAACCTTTAATCAGAAAGACGCAGAGCCATGGCGCTGAAAAATTTCAAGCCGACCACCCCGTCCAACCGGTACAAGGAGTGGAACTCCTTTGACGAGATCACCAAGAGCGAGCCGCAACGCAGCTTGACGGTGGCCCTTCGCAAGTCCGGCGGTCGCAACAACACCGGCCGCATCACCTGCCGCCACATCGGCGGCGGTCACGAGCGCCGCTACCGCCTGCTCGACTTCAAGCGCGCCCGTCGCGATGAAGCCGCCAAGGTCATCGGCATCGAGTACGATCCGAACCGTTCCGCCCGCATTGCCCTTGTCGAGTACAAGGACGGTGAGCGCGCCTACATCCTCGCCCCGAACAACCTGAAGCTGGGTGCCAGCGTCATGGCCGGTGAAAAGGCGGCTCCGGAAGTCGGCAACGCCCTGCCGCTGCGCCGCATCCCGCTCGGCACGAGCATCCACAATGTCGAGCTCGTCAAGGGTCGCGGTGGCGTCGCCGCCCGCGCCGCTGGTCAGGCCGCCATCCTCTCCAACCGCGAGGGTGAATACGCCCTGGTCAAGATGCCCTCCGGCGAAATCCGCAAGATTCACGCCGAGTGCTACGCCACCATCGGTCAGGTCGGCAACGTCGAGCACATGAACGTCGTCTCGGGCAAGGCCGGACGCACTCGCTGGCAGGGCACCCGCCCGACCGTGCGCGGCATGTGCATGAACCCGATCGATCACCCGAACGGTGGTGGTGAAGGCCGCTCCAAGTCCGGCGGCGGTCGCCAGCACCTGCTCAGCCCGTGGGGCCACGCCAAGGGCCAGAAGACCCGCAATCCGAAGAAGGCCACCGGCAAGCTCATTGTTCAGGACCGCCGCGCCAAGAAGTAAACCGACCCCGCAACCCGACCTCACGCACGACTTTTATGGCACGCTCCCTCAAGAAAGGCCCCTTCGTCCAGCAAGCCCTCCTCGAAAAGGTGGACAAGCTCAATGACGCCGGCCAGAAGCGCCCGATCAAGACCTGGGCGCGCAGCTCGATGATCACCCCGGATCTCGTCGGCCACACCTTCCTGGTCCACAATGGCAAGGACTTCGTGTCCGTGTACGTGACCGAGAACATGGTCGGCCACCGCCTCGGCGAGTTCTCTCTGACCCGCCTGTTCAAGGGCCACGGTTCCGTCACGGTCAAGGCCTCCAAGTAATCCCGCCCAACCTTCTGCGCATGTTCCGACCCCTCGCCAATGCCCTCAAGCCCGCCCTGCCGCTCGTCGCGGCCTGGCTGGCGGCGGCTGGCACGGTGCAGGCGCAGACGGCTTTCGAATACCAGGAGCTGAACACTGCGCTGCAACTCGCGGCGCAGAAAATTCAGTCGCTCGAAGCCCAGCTCGCCGTCGCCCAGGGCCGTGGCGAGGCCCTCGCCCAGAGCGCCGCCGCCGCCAATCAGGAGGCCGCCGAACTGCGCGACCGTCACGACCGCCTGCGCGGTCTGCTGGAAGGACTCGGCATCGCCGCCCTGGAGCAGCAGCCGGACGCCGTCCAGGAGCGCCTGCTCGCCGCGCTTTCCGATCTGCGCGTCTCCGAGACCTCGCGCCGTCGCCTGGCCGACGCCCTCATGCAGCTGGCCGAAGTCTCTATCGACTTCGCCAAAACCGTCCCGGCCCCCGATGCGGCCGCCGAGCAGCGGCTCTCCGCCGCCCTCGAAAGCGTCGAGCAGGTGCTCGTCGCCGCCAGCGCCGCCCCGGCCCCCGTCGCTGAACCCGCCAGCCTCCAGGAGGCCCGCATTGTCAGTCTCAAGCCGGAACTCGGTGTTGCCGTGCTCTCCGTGGGCAGCCGTGACGGCGTCAAGCCGGGCATGCCCTTTGAAATCTTTCGCGAGGACAAACCCATCGCAAAAATTCTTGTCACCGAGGTGCGCAGCTCTGTCAGCGGCGCCGTCGTGCAGGAACTCGCAAACAAAGCTGATCCCGTGAAAGTCGGGGACAGAGGTAAAGTGGACATCAACCGATCATTCTAAGTTATGGAAGTGCGTTCGATCTACAAATACGCCCGAATCTCGTCGCAGAAGGCCCGTCAAGTGACGCGCGCCATCACGGGCATGCCGGTTTCGCAGGCGCTCAGCGTCCTCGATTTCACCCCCAAGAAGGCCGCCCTCCTGGTCGGCAAGGTGCTGCGCTCGGCTGTCGCCAACGCCGAGAACAACCACGAGATGGATGCCGAGGAACTCGTTGTGCGCAGCGCCGTTGCCACCCCGGGACCGACCCTCAAGCGCATCATGCCGCGCGCCCGCGGTTCCGCCGCCCCCATCAAGAAGCGCATGACCCACATCACCGTCATCCTGGGCTCCAAGGAAGAAGAGAAGCCGGCGGCTGAAAAGCCCGCCACCAAGAAGCGCAAAGCCGCCGCTGCCGCCGAATAATCCACACACCTCTGATTTATGGGACAGAAAGTCAATCCGATCGGTTTCCGCCTCGCCGTCACCAAAGACTGGCGCTCCAAGTGGTATGCTCCTGAGAAGGAATATGCCGAGGCCCTGCACAGCGACCTTGCGATCCGCAAGTACCTGAAGGACAAGCTCATGCAGGCCGCCGTGGCGCGCATCATCATTGAACGCGCCTGGAACCAGGTCCGCGTCACCCTGCACACCGCCCGCCCGGGTCTCGTCATCGGCCGCAAGGGCCAGGAGATCGAGGTCATGAGCCAAAAGGTGTCCGAGATGTGCGGTGGCAAGCAGGTCAAGATTGACATCTTCGAGATCAAGCAGCCGGAACTCGACGCCCAGCTCGTCGCCGAAAGCGTCGCCGTCCAGCTTGAGCGCCGCATTTCCTTCCGCCGCGCCATGAAGCGCTCGGTGCAGACCGCCATGGACATGGGCGCCGACGGCATCCGCATCCGCGTCGCCGGCCGCCTCGGTGGCGCTGACATCGCCCGCGCCGAACAGTACCGCCAGGGCAAGGTGCCGCTGCAGACCCTGCGCATCCCGATCGATTACGGCTTCGCCGAAGCCCGCACCGTCTACGGCATCATCGGCATCAAAGTCTGGCTGAATCGCGGCAACGCCCCCGAAAACAGCCAGCCACGTGGTGACCGCCGCCGTGAGCGCTCGGACCGCGGCGGTGAACGCGGCGGCCCAGGCCGTCGTGGGGGTGATCGCTTCGCTCACTCCTCCTCTCCGGCCCCCGCGCCGGCTCCTGCTCCGGCCCCAGCCCCGGCTGCCGAAGCCT
>CAZSBO010000081.1:0-17902 GCA_964605265.1 uncultured Prosthecobacter sp. | reverse complement strand
TACCAGCCCCGTCACCCCCCGCGCCCCCTCCGCGAAGCGGCTTAGTTCAACAGTAGAATTACACAACGCGCTGCCTTAACTTGTTATGGCAGCGCGCAGCTTGAACAGCTCAAAGGCAGCCCGAGCGGGCAAAATTTGTCCCTGAAATGCTTGCATGAAAGGAGGGTCTTGCAGGCGGGAATTCCCGTCAAGAAAAACCGGAGGAAACCGCTGACCGTGACCTCAAGCCGCTGAGCCGGATGCACCCTGCTCCCTTCGTGCCGTTCTTGGTCCTTCTGCGTCTGCGACACCCACGTTCCCAAAAAAGTTTCGCACGGAGGGCACGGAGCCCACGGAGCAGCATGAACGAACGATGCCTTGGACCTCCGTGCCCTCCGCGGCCTCCGTGCGAGCCAGGGATTGGGGTCGACTGCATCCGGCGCACCCTTCTCTGCCCTTCGCCCCCAGACAAAGTGTCTGTCCCTTTATCGGGTTATCAGGACGCGCTGCGTCGCGTCCGACTTCCCGGCTTCCTTCGTGCCCTTCGTGGTTCCAAAGCCTGCCCCCTCAGAAGATGCGGAAGAGTGTCCGCCCTCCCCTCGCCTCGTCTGTCATCTGCGCTCATCGGCGACATCTGCGGTTCCCCTTCTGTCCCATCTGAGAAATCTGCATACTCTTGGGTTCGGGGACCACGAAAGACCTTTGGCTGCAAAGGAACGCAAAGAGCACAAAACCCAGCCTCTGCCTTTGCGATCCTTGTGTTCTTTTGCGGCTGAACCCGGTTCCCGTTCTGTGCAATCTGCGAAATCTGCGGACCTTCCCGGGCTCCCGAATCCATCCGCCATCAACTCCCCCATCTGCATCATCTGCGGACTTCCCGGGCTTGGATGGCAGAGCGGAGGAGGACCTCCGCACCCAGGGCGCTGCGCGCGGGCAACCCTTCGTCCTGCCCCCCTTCACCCGAACAGGGTCAGCTGGGCGGCATCCTGGGCGGGGCGTTTGCGCGGGGGTTTGGCGGGCACGCTGACGGGCGCGGGCACGTCGTGGACGCTGTCGGCGGGCGGGTGGCCGGCCTCAAGCTGGTCGAGAACCTCACGCGCGCGGCGGATGACCTCCTCGGGCAGGCCGGCGAGGCGGGCGACCTGGATGCCGTAGCTTTTCTCGGCGCTGCCGGGCAGGATCTTGTGCAGGAAGATGATCTGGTGGTTCCACTCCTTGACCGCGACGTTGCAGTTCTTCACCGCGCTGCGGCTGCGCGCGAGGGCGGTGATCTCGTGGTAGTGGGTGGCGAAGAGGGTGCGGGCGCCGATCTTGTCGTGCAGGTGCTCGGCGACGCTCCAGGCGATGCTGAGGCCGTCGAAGGTGGAGGTGCCGCGGCCGATCTCGTCGAGGATGACCAGGCTGCGCTCGGTGGCGTTGTTGAGGATGAGCGCGGTCTCGTTCATCTCGACCATGAAGGTGGACTGGCCGCGCGCGAGGTCGTCGGTGGCGCCGATGCGGGTGAAGATGCGGTCGACCAGGCCGATTTCGGCGCTGGCGGCGGGCAGGTAGCTGCCGATCTGCGCCATCAGCGTCAGCAGGGCGGTCATGCGCAGGTAGGTGCTCTTGCCGGCCATGTTGGGACCGGTGATGAGGATGAGCCGGCTGTCCTGCGGGTCGAGGTGGATGTCGTTCGGCACGAAGCGCCCGGCCCCGGCGAGGTTCTGGTCGAGCACCGGGTGGCGGCCGTCGCGGACGACGAGGCGGCGCGACTCGTCGAGCACGGGCCGGACGTAGTTGAACAGGCGGGCGGTTTCGGCGAGCGCGGCGAGGGCGTCGATCTCGGCGAGCGCGGCGGCGGTTTCCTGGATGGCGGCAAGGTGTTCCAGCACGCGGCCGCGCAGGGCGAGGAATTCCTCGTACTCAAGCGCCTTGCTGCGTTCCTCGGCGCCGAGGATCTTGTCCTCCATGCGCTTGAGTTCGTCGGTGATGTAGCGCTCGCCGTTGGCGGTGGTCTGCTTGCGATGGTACTCGGTCGGCACGCTACCGAGGTTGGCCTTGGTGATCTCGATGAAGTACCCGAAGACGGCGTTGTACTTGATCTTCAGGCTCTTGATCCCGGTGCGCTCGATCTCCTGGTTCTGCAGGTCGGCGATCCACTGCCGGCCCTGGGTGGAGGCGGAGCGCAGTTCATCAAGCTCGGGTTTCCAGCCCTCGCGGAACAACCCGCCCTCCTTGATCGTCGCCGGCGGTTCCTCGACGAGGGCGCGCTGGATTTCGGCGGCGACGCCGGTGAGGTCGTGCAGGCCGGGCAGCAGGTCGGCAAAGGCGGGGCTGGGGGCGTCGCGGGCGACCGTGCCGGCGCCGCCCGCTTCGAGAGCGAGGCGCAGGGCGGGCACGATTTCGAGCGAGGCGGCGAGCATCTGCAGGTCGCGGCCGTTGCCGCTGCCCTGGCTGAGGCGGGAACTGGTGCGCTCGAGGTCGCGCACCTCCTTGAGCAGGGTGCGCACCTGGCCGAGCAAAACGGCCTCGTCGAGGAAGGCGGCGATGCGGTCCTGGCGGCGGGTCAGGGCGGTCAGGTCGCGCAGCGGGTGCAGCACCCAGTGGCGCAGCTTGCGCGCGCCCATCGGCGTGCAGGTGCGGTCGAGCGCGCCGAGCAGGGTGTGCGGGTTGCCGCTGCGGGCGGTGACGAGTTCGAGGTGGGCCTGGCTGGCGGCATCGACCTGAACGAAGTCGCCGGTCTGGGCGACGCGCAGGCGGCGGATGTGCTCGACGCTGCGGCGGAGCTGGAACTGCAGGTACTGCAGGATGGCGCCGGCGGCGCAGAGGGCGGCCTCCATGGCCTGGCAGCCGAAGCCGTCGAGCGACTGCACCTTGAAGTGCTGGGTGAGGCTGTGCAGGGCCTGGTCGTGCAGGAACAGGTAGCCCTCGACTGCCAGCCCGGCCGGTGGCCGGCCCAGGGCCTCGGCGAGCTCGGCCTGTTCATCGCTGTACAGCAGTTCGCTCGGCTGCAGGCGTTCGAGTTCATCGGCCAGTTCGGCGGCGTCCTTGAACTCGGCGACCTCGAACTCGCCGGTGGTGTGGTCGACGCAGGCGAGACCGAAGGCGCGGCCGGCGCGGAAGACCGCGGCGAGGTAGTTGGGCCGGTTGGCGTCGAGCAGGTTGAGGTCGTTGACCGTGCCGGCGCTGAGGATCTGCGAGATGGCGCGCTCGACGATTTTGCCGGGCACCGGGTCGCCGACCTGCTCGCCGATGGCGACGCGTTTGCCGGCCTTGATGAGGCGGGCGATGTAGCCCTGGGCCGAGTGGTGGGGCACGCCGCACATGGGCACGCCGTTGCGCTTGGTGAGGGCGACGTTGAGCAGGGGCGAGGCGGTTTTGGCGTCCTCGAAGAAGAGCTCGTAGAAATCGCCGAGGCGGAAGAACAGCAGCACGTCCTCCGGCAGCTCCCGCCGCATGGCGAGGTACTGCTTCATCATCGGCGTGGCACTGGCGTCGGCGGACATGGACGCCGCTAGGCTTGGCCGGGCCGGGGGCCACGGTCAAGCAGGGAAGTGCGGAAGAATGTCCAATACTGAACCAGGAAGTCCCAATGACCAAGGGACCGGGCGCCACACTTGGGCGCCGGGCGTTCCTTGTTGGACATTCGGCCTTCCTTCTGCCGGCGCGGAGGCACTGGAAGATGATCGAGGATCGTTGATGGTTGATGGAGAGAGCCGGGTAGCCGGGCTCTGGATTCTCGATCAACCTTCATCCATCCGCCATCAACTCCAGGGGCTGCCGCAGTCCAAGACGTGGCGCCGGTCACTCCGCGGCTGCGGCGGCGACGCCGCCCTCGGGCAGGCCCTTCTCGGCGAGCTTGGCTTTGACGGCGGCCTCGATCTCCTCGTAGAGAGCGGTGTCGTTCTTGAGTGCCTCCTTGGCGGCGTCGCGCCCCTGGGCGAGCTGGGTGCCCTTGTAGCTGATCCAGGAACCGCGTTTCTGCAGGATGTCGAACTCCATGGCCAGGTCGAGCATCGAACCGACGTTCGAGATGCCCTCGTTGTACATGATGTCGAACTCGGCCTCGGTGTAAGGCGGGGCGAGCTTGTTTTTGACGACCTTCACCTTCGTGCGGTTGCCGGTCACGGTGCCGTCGCTCGACTTGATGGCGCCGATGCGGCGGATGTCGACGCGGACGCTGGCGTAGAACTTGAGGGCCTTGCCGCCCGGGGTGGTTTCCGGGTTGCCGAACATGACGCCGATCTTCTCGCGGATCTGGTTGGTGAAGATGACGCAGGTGCGGGCCTTGCTGATGATGGCGGTGAGCTTGCGCAGCGCGGCGCTCATCAGGCGGGCCTGGGCGCCGACGGTGGAATCGCCGATCTCGCCCTCGAGTTCCTGGCGGGTGACCAAGGCGGCGACCGAGTCGACGACGATGACGTCGAGGGCGTTCGAGCGCACCAGGGTTTCGCAGATGCGCAGGGCCTCTTCCCCGGAGCTGGGCTGGGAGACGAGCAGTTCGTCCATCTTGACGCCGAGGCGGCGCGCGTAGTTGGGATCGAGGGCGTGCTCGACGTCGATGAAGGCGGCCAGACCGCCGGCCTTCTGGGCCTGGGCGATGGCGGTGAGTGTCAGGGTGGTTTTGCCGGAGGATTCCGGGCCGTAGACCTCGACGATGCGGCCGCGGGCGAAGCCGCCGACGCCGAGCGCCTGGTCGATGAGCAGGTTGCCGGTGGGGATGACGGCGACCTCGACCTTTTGGTCCTTGGTCATGCGCAGGATGGAACCTTCGCCGAAATCCTTTTGGATCTGCTGGATGGCCAGGTCGAGGTTGCGGGCGCGGGCTTCGGCGATCTTGTTGGCGCCGGCTTCGGCGGCGGATTCTTTGGTGGGAGACTTGGCCATGAGAGTGCTTGAGTTGAAGTGTTCAATCGAACATGGACGCCGAAAGCGCGGGTGCAAGGGCTTTTTTCAGCGTGCGTGACGCCATTTAAAGCAGGGGGCCGCCGCCGGTGCAAGCCCGGGCTCAGTCCGGCCAGAGTCGCCAGGCCGCGAGTTCGGTGTCGGAGCGGGCAAAGACCCGGTTGCCGGCGAAGGCCGGGTGCGCCCAAGTTTTGCCGATGACCTGGTGTCGAGCCAGCTCCTCAAAGCCGTCGGGCCCGAGCCGGACATGGACCAGTTCCCCGCTGGCGTTGAGCAGGGCGGCGAGGCCCTCGCTTTCCTTCAGCCAGGCCAGGCTCATCTGCGGGTTGCGATCCTTGGGCGTGAGGGTGTTGGCATCGCTCCAGCGCAGGCGCCCCGTGGCGTGCTCGAAGCACTGCAGGCCCTTGTTTTTGTCGAGCAGGTAGAGCAGGCCGTCCTTGAACAAGGGCGCCGACATCAGGCCGCACATGTCCTTTTCATTCTCCCAAGCCAGCTCGACCTCACCCGGTGTGTCGCCGAGACGCAGGGCCTTGGTGCCGTGCCAGTAGCCGGAGACGACGAGGATGCCGTCGTGGTACCAGGGCTGGGCAATGCTGACGCCGTAGGTGATCTTGTAGGGCCAGGTCCAGAGGGTGGCGCCGGTGTCGGGGTTGAGGCTTTGGATGAGTTCGGGACCCCACATGATGAGCTGGCGGGTGCCGCGGTGGTCGATCAGCTCTGGCGTGCAGTAGCCGGCGCGATCCGGCCCGCCGCGCCAGACGAGGGCGCCGCTGGCGCGGTCGAGGGCGAGCACGCTGCCATTCGGCTCGGCCCCGACGTGCAGCAGCACGCGCGGGCCATCGATCACCGGCGAGGCGGCAAAGCCCCAAGTCGGCACCTTGGCGCCATGCTCGCGGACGGTGTCGACCTGCCAGATCACCGCACCGGTGGCGGCATCGAGGCAGCAGGCCATGCCGGCGGCGCCGAGGCTGTAAGCGCGACCCGCGTGCAGCGTCACCGAGGCGCGCGGGCCGGTGGCGTATTCCATGCGCCCGTAATCGGCCGACCACGAGTGCGTCCAGAGCGACTGGCCCGTGGTGGCGTCGAAGCACCGCAGCCGCTCGACCGCCTCGCCCTTGGGTCGATCCATCAAATGCACCCGGCCATTGGCAACGGTGACCCCGCTGAAACCGCCACCGACCTCGGTGGTCCACAGGCGCTCCGGCTCGTGCCGGGCGAGATCGGCGGGCACGCCGGAGGGGTTCCAACGGCCGTCGCCGGTGGGACCGCGCCAGCGCGGCCAGTCGCTGGCGGACGCGCTCGCGGCGGCGAGCAGGGCAAGGCAGAGGAGTCGGGGGCGCATCGCCCAGTTTACGCGCCGAGGGGCGGCGATGTTCACCCGAATGCCGCGCTTTCCAAAACGCAGGTTCACACGCGCACGGCGGCCAGGCTTTCGGCCAGTTCGGCGGCCTGCTCGACGAAGAGTTCGCCGGTCGGGTTGAGTCGGCCGATCCAGAGCGCGCAGAACACCACCTCGGGGAAATCCGGCAGCGGCAGGGCGCGCACGCCCTTGGGCCAGCGCCGGGCCGGTGCGGCGAGGGTGAGACCGACGCCGTAGCCCTCGGCGACGTAGCGGCTGACGAGGTCGAGGCTGCTGAGTTCGTAGGAGGGGATCCAGCCGATCTTGCGCTTCTGCAGTTCCGTCTGGAAGAGCCGGCACACCGGCTCCGCCGCCGGCAGGGTGATGAGCGAGTGGTGGATGCGATCCTGTTCGAGGATCTGCGCCGCCGAGGTCAGGCGCGAGGAGGCGGCGACCAGCAGTTGCATGGGCAGGCGGGTCAGTTCGCGGTGGCGGATGCCCTCGGCGCACTTGCCGGAAACCGCGGCCAGACCGATGTCGGCCTGCTGATCGAGCAGTTGGCGTTCGATCTCGCCGATGCGGGCGGTGACGAGGTTGAAATGAAACTCCGGCAGCTTGCGGCGGATCTGGCGCAGCAGCAGCGGCAGGTAGTCGCTCTGGACGATCTCCGGCGCGGCGATGCGCAGACGGTGATCGGCGCCGCCGCGCAGCTTGCGGCCCATCTCCTCGAGGCCACTGAAGAAGGGCGCGATGAACTCGTACAGGGCCGCGCCCTGCGGCGTGAGCTGGAAGGGCCGGCGCTGGTAGAGGGCGACACCGAGGGAATCCTCAAGCTGCAGGATCTGCGCGCTGATCGCCGGCTGCTGGATGCCGTAGGGCATCTGCCGGGCCGCGGCACTGACGCCGCCGTTTTTGGCGACATGGTAGAACAGCTCGAGGTGGTGGACGTTCATGCGCGCAGCATGGGGCAGGCGCGGCTTTTTTTCAATCCTCGCCCACCCGCAGGGCCGTGGCACCGAGCAGCACCAGTCCGACGGCCCAGCCGGCGAACCAGGGTTTGCCGGCCAGGATCAGCGCAGTGTCGGCGACGAGCAGCGTCAGGCAGAAGGCGTAACGGCGCGACCGCGGCAGGTCGCACCACCCGCGAATGACGGCGAGCAGGAAGGGGCCGTGCACGGGGGTCAGTCGAGGGCGAGGAAGCGCACGCAGACCGCGCCGCCGACCTCGATTTTGCGACCCGTGAAGGTGGGCAGGCCGGACTGCGGATCGATCTTGAAGACGGCGGCGGTACCGCTGTTCTGGTGGGCGACGATCATCCACCGGCCGCTGGGATCGAGGCTGAAGTTGCGCGGGATCTGGCCTTCGGCGGGCACGTTGGCGCGCAGGGTCAGCCTGCCGCTGGCGGGATCGCAGGCGAACACCGCGATCGTGTCGTGCGTGCGGTTGGAGACATAGACGAAGCGGCCGTTCGGATGCACGACCGTTTCGGCGGTGCTGAGGCCCGGCTTGCCGCGATCGGCCTCGGGCAGGGTGGACACCGTCTCGATCTCGGTCAGCGTGCCGCCTTCGCCGTCCCAGGCGAAGACGGTCTCGCTCATCGCCATCTCGTTGTTGACGTAGACGAAGCGGCCGTTGGGGTGGAAGGCGAGGTGGCGCGGGCCGCCGCCGGCGGGCACGCGGCCGACGCCATGCCGGCTCATCGTGCCGGTGCCGGGATCGATCCGATAGATGAACACCTGATCGAGGCCGAGGTCGCAGGCGAGGGCAAAGCGGTTGCCGGGCGCGGCATTGATGCTGTGGCCGTGGGGTCCCTTCTGGCGGCGCGGATCGACGCTCGAACCCTCGTGCTGGAAGAAGCTGGCCGCCTCGCCGAGGCCGCCATCGGCGCGCAGCGGGAAGCTGGCGACGCTGCCGCCGCCGTAGTTGGCGATCATCGCCAGGCGCGCCTCATGATCGAGGGCGATGTGACAGGGGCCGGCGCCGACCGAGGAGACCTGGTTGATCGGGTCGAGCCGTCCCTCCGGCAGTCCGATGCGGAAAGCACTGACCGCACCGGCCTTCGGGTCAGCGCCGCCCATTTCCCCCACGGCATAGAGGTATTTGCGCGAGGGATGGATGGCCAGAAAGCTCGGGCTGGCGGTTTCCGCCGCCAGAGCCGGCGCGCTCAACTCGCCGCTGGTGCTGTTGAACTTCGACACGTAGATGCCCTTGCTGCCGGTTTTGGCGTTCGTGTAGCAGCCGAAGTAGACGAGAAAGGCATCGCCGGCGAGGGCGGAACCGGTGAGAGCAGCGAGGACGAAGGTGAGGGAGGCGGTTTTCATGAGGCGTGCGCGAAGAGAACGCTGGCGGCGGGCCAAAACCTTCGTGGGGAAGCGGCGTCCCGTCGGCCGGAAAAAAGTTCCAAAAAAGTTGAGGGGTCAAAACCCCGGCGGGGTATCACCCCGCAACAGGCCGCAAGGTCTGCCAACCAACCCCAAACCTGAATCCAGTCCCCAACCTGATGAAACCCACCCTCGCCCTGCTCGCCCTCGCCTCCCTGGTCTTCAACGTCAGTTGCTCCTCGATGGGCACCGACTCGACCGGCCGTCGCTACTACCACTCGGCCATGCCGATCCAGAGCAAGACCGGCCTGACCTACAAGGAGACCCGCCCGCAGGCGGCCGCCACCCCGGCTGTGGCAACCCGCTACCAGCACTCGGCGGCGCCGATCCCCTCGAAGACCGGTCTTCAGGTGGCGCAGGTGCGCTGATGTGATAGGGTCAACCCGCCGCCGCGCCACGCCATGCACGATCCAGACGAGTCCCTCGACCTGCTCCTGTCGGAATGGCAGGCGCGCGGCGACGTCCCGACTTCGCTCCAGCGCGAGGTCTGGGCCAGCGTCGCCGCCGGGGCGGCGGACCCCGGCTGGTGGGACAGCCTGCTGCTCGCCCTGCTGCGGCCGCGGGTGCTGAGCCTGGCGGCGGCGGCGGCGGTGGCGGTCGGCGTCGGCTGGGCGCTGCTGGAGCCGCGGCCGCCGGTGCTCAGTCCGCACGACGCCTACGTCCAGTCGGTCAGCCCCTTCGCCTCCGTCCATCTCGCCGCCCATCGCTGACCTGCCATGTCGCTCACGCTCAAGGCCGGTCTGGCTGTCCTGGGATTCGCGGCACTGGTGCTGGCGGCTCACGAGGCGGTGCTGCGCCTGACACCGCCGCCGCCCGATCCGCATGTGCTGGGTCTGGCCTGGCTGAAGGCCGAGTACCAGGTGCCGGACGAGGCTTTTGCCAAGATCACCGTCCTGCACGAGGAATACTTCGCCCGCTGCGACGCCATGTGCGCGCAGATGATTGGCGCCCACCGGCCGGCGCTGCCGCGTGCCGCCCGCAACCTCGGGCCGCGCGACACCGAGCGACTGCGCCAGCGTGCCGCCGCCGAAGCGCGTGCGCGAGAGAAGGCCCTCTGCGAAAACTGCCTCGACACCATGGTGACGCACCTGCAGGCCGTCGCCGCGCTCATGCCGGCCGACCAGGGCGAGCGCTTCCTCAAGGATCTCCTGCCGAAACTGGTCAACCCGCGCGAGCTGCAGGAGCTGCGCGCCTCCTCCCGGCCTGTCCAATGACCGAGCCGCCGGACGACGAGGACAGGCATCTCATGACCGCTCTGGCGAGCGGCAATGATCCCGCCCTCAACGTCCTCATGCGCCGTTGGGCGCCGCGCCTGATCGCCTACCTGGAGCGCCTCACCGGCAACCATGCCAGCGCCTGCGACCTCGTCCAGGAAACCTTCGTGCGCGTCTACAAGCACCGGCACCGCTACCGGCCCGCGCAAAAGTTCTCGACCTGGCTGTTTGCCATCGCCGGCAACCTGGCGCGCAACCAGGCACGCTGGCAGAAGCGCCACCCGCTCACCCTCATGGAGCCCGAGGAACTGCACCAGGCAGCGCCGCAGAGCGAGGCGCCGACCCCGGATGAAAACTTGGAGGCCCAGGAACGCGCCGAAGCCGTGCGCAGCGCGGTCCTGCAACTGCCGCCCGAGCAGCGCGAGACCCTCGTGCTGTCCGCCTACGAGGGCCTCGCCCACGCCGAGATCGCGGAAATCATGGAGACGACCCCGAAGGTCGTCGAAATGCGCCTCTACCGTGCGCGCCGCGAGCTCAAGGAACGCCTGCACAAGCTGCTCTGAGCGGACTTGTGACACACGCGCCCATTGACAGGCAGGGGCTTTCTTCGCTAACAAGGGACTGCCCATGAACCTGCCCAACCAGTTGACCGTCGCCCGCCTCGCGCTCACGGGTCTGTTTGTGGCCTGCTTCTACCTGCCCTGGGCCAACGCCCACTCGGTCGCCCTGCTGGTCTTCGCCCTCGCCTCCATCACCGATTACCTCGACGGCGCCATCGCCCGGGCACGCAACCTGGTGACCAACTTCGGCAAGCTCTTCGATCCGCTCGCCGACAAGATCCTCATCGCCGCCGCCTTCATTCTGCTCTCGGTCGAGCAGGCCATCCCATCCTGGATCACCATCCTCATCCTGGCCCGCGAATTCTTCGTCACCGGCATCCGCCAGATCGCCGCCAGCCAGGGCGCCGTGCTGGCGGCGGAAAAGCTCGGCAAGCACAAGATGCTCTGGCAGATCCTCACCGTCCTGTACTTCCTGCTCGCTGCCTCCTCCAAGGAACCGCTGCTCGCCTGCCTCGGCCCGGCCTTCGCGCCCTCGCCCCTGCACGACTGGATCGGCGGCACGATCATCACCATCACCACCGCGCTCACCCTGGTCTCCGGCCTGAGCTACTTTTGGAAAAACCGCCGGCTCTTCGCCGACGCCTGACCTCCGCCCGGCCGGCAATGTCTGCGACCGCGTCAGCGTTTGCTCCGCTGCATGATGACCCTCGCCGCACCCGGCCCCCGCGCCGCCCTGCCCCTCCTGCTGGGGCTCGCCCTCGCCGCCAGCCCGGCCCGCGCCGAGCCCCCCGTCGATCTGGCCGATCGCCTGCACCTGCTGGCCGACCGCCGCCTCATGACCGAGGTGTCGGGCCTGGCATGGCGACTGCATGAGCCGGTGCCGCAGCCGCTGGCGCAAGCGCCGCTGGTGGGGTCCTATGCGACGGTGATTCGCGACGGCGACCTGTTCCGCGCCTGGTACCGTGCCACCGATCCCTCCTACCGGGGCGAGACGGCCAGCGGGCATCCCGGCGAGATCACCTGCTACGCCGAGAGCCGCGACGGCCATGAGTGGAGCTTCCCCAAGCTCGGCCTGTTCGAGGTCGCCGGCCAACGCGACAACAACGTCGTGCTCGCCGGTCAGCCGCCATTCAGCCACAATTTTTCGCCCTTCCTCGACACCCGCCCCGGCGTGCCGCCGGAGGAACGCTACAAGGCCGTCGCCGGCCACCCGGGCCACCAGCGCCAGGTGCGCACCGACGGCCTGCACGGTTTTGTCTCTGCCGACGGCCTGCGCTGGCGCAAGCTGGAGGGCGGACCGATCCTCGCCTACGACCCATCTTGGTCGCACGCCTTTGATTCGCAGAACAGCGCCTTCTGGTCCGAGGCCGAGGGCTGCTACGTCTGCTACTTCCGAACCTGGGCGCCGCATGCCGGCGCTGAGGCGGGTGCCGCTGCCGGCAGCGAAGCGGGCCGCAAGGGCGAGCTGCGCGGCATCAGCCGGGCCACCTCGGTGGATTTTCGCACCTGGAGCCGACCGGTGGCGATGAACGCCAACCTGCCCGGCGAGCATCTCTACACCAGCCAGACGCATCCGTACTTCCGCTCGCCGCATCTCTACATCGCCCTGCCCACCCGCTACATGGCCGGCCGCCTCGGCGCCGGCAAGGCGCACGCGATGCTCGGTTCGACCGACATCCTGCTGATGACCTCGCAGGCCGGTTCGACACGGTTTGACCGCCCCTTCACCGAGGCTTTTCTGCGCCCCGGTCTCGACCCCGAGCGCTGGGCCAGCCGCGCCAATTACGCTGCGCTCAATGTCGTGCCCACCGGCCCGGCCGAGATGTCGATCTACCACGCCCGCAGCGGCCGACGCCACACCCTGCGCACCGACGGCTTTGTCTCCCTGCGCGCCGCCGCCGCCGAGGGTGAATGCCGCACGCGACCGCTGCGTTTCACCGGCACGGAACTGGTCCTCAATGCCGGCACCTCCGCCGCCGGTTCCCTGCGCGTCGAGATCCAGGATGTGAAGGGAAAGCCGCTGCCGGGCTTCGCGCTCAGCGACTGTGAGGAACTCGTCGGCGATGCCATCGAGCTGCCGGTGCGCTGGCGTGCCGGGGCGGATCTGGCCGCGCTCGCCGGCCAGCCGGTGCGCCTGCGCTTCGTGCTGCGCGAAGCCGACCTCTATGCCTTCCGCTTCCGCACCGCGGATTGACGGCTTGACGCGGGGCCGGTCCCTGCGCCTGATTCGCACGCCATGACACCCGAAGCCCGCCTGCAATCCCTCGGTCTCACCCTGCCGCCCGCGCCGCCCAAGGGCGGCATCTACAAGCCGGTCGTCATCACCGGCAACCTCGCCTACGTCTCCGGTCACGGCCCGTACCGCGGGCCCGACGACTACCTCACCGGCCGGGTCGGTGCCGATCTCGATCTGCAGGCCGGTCGCGACGCCGCCCGCCAGGTCGGCCTTGCCATGCTCGCCACCCTGAAAAGCGAACTTGGCAGCCTCGACCGCGTCGGCCGCGTCATCAAACTGCTCGGCATGGTCAACTGCACCGCCGACTTCCCGGATCATCCCAAGGTCATCAACGGCTGCAGCGAACTCTTCGCCGAGGTCTGGGGTGAAGATAACGGCATCGGCGCGCGCAGTGCCGTCGGCATGGGCTCCCTGCCCGGCAACATCGCCGTCGAGATCGAGGCAATCTTCGAACTCAAGGACTGAGCCCCACCTGTGCCCGGCCGGGCCGGCCGTCTTCCATTCGACAAACCCCCACCGGGCGCTTATCCTCCGCCCCCCTTCCCCATGAAAAAGAAAATCGTCCTCGCCTACTCCGGCGGCCTCGACACCTCCGTCCTGCTCTCCTGGATCAAAGAAACCTACGACGCCGAGATGATCGCCTTCTGCGCGAACATCGGCCAGGACGACGAGCTGAAGGGCCTCAACGCCAAGGCGAAGAAGACCGGCGCCTCGAAGATCTACGTCGACGACCTCCAGGAGGAGTTCGCTCGCGATTTCATCTTCCCGATGATGCAGGCCGGCGCCATCTACGAAGGCCAGTACTTCCTCGGTACCAGCATCGCCCGCCCGCTCATCGCCAAGCGCATGGTCGAGATCGCCAAAGCCGAGGGCGCCACCGCCATCGGCCACGGCGCGACCGGCAAGGGCAACGACCAGGTGCGCTTTGAACTCACCACCGCCGCGCTCGCGCCCGACCTGGAAATCATTGCCCCCTGGCGCGACGAGCGCTTCCGCAACCAGTTCCCCGGCCGCGCGGAAATGATCGCCTACTGCGAAGAAAAGAAGATCCCGGTGCAGGCCAGCGCCAAGAAACCCTTTTCGATGGACCGCAACCTCCTGCACATCAGCTATGAGGCCGGCATCCTGGAAGATCCCTGGTTCAACGCCGGCGATGTGAAGTACCGCGACTACTTCACCACGCTTTCCGTCTTCCCCGAGGACGCCCCCGACAAGCCGGAGTACGTGGTGCTCGACTTCGACAAGGGCAACTGCGTCGCCGTCAACAGCAAGCCGATGAACCCGCTGCAGGTCATGAAGGCGCTCAACAAGCTCGGCGGCAAACACGGGGTCGGCCGCGTCGACATGGTGGAAAACCGCTTCGTCGGCATGAAGAGCCGCGGCGTCTATGAAACCCCCGGTGGCGCCATCCTGCACTTCGCCCACCGCCAGATTGAAAGCCTGACCATGGACCGTGAGGTCATGCACCTGCGCGACAGCCTGATCCCGGAATACGCCAAGCTCGTTTACAACGGCTTCTGGTACGCCCCCGAGCGCCTGGCCCTGCAGGCCCTGGTCACCGAGAGCCAGAAAAACGTCTCCGGCACCGTGCGCGTGAAGCTGTACAAGGGCGGCATCCACGCCGCCGGCCGCCAGAGCCGCTTCAGCCTGTACAACCCGCACATCGCCACCATGGAGGCCGACCCAACCAAGGCCTACAACCAGGATGACGCCACCGGCTTCATCCGCCTCAATGGCCTGCGCCTGCGCGTCAATTCTCAAGTCAACGGCCCCGCGAACATCGGCGGCTGACCGGAACCGCCCCCGTCCTCTGGCGAGGACGGGGGCGGATCTCAAATTTCAGATCTCAGATTTCAGAGATCCGATCTGAGATTTGAAATCTGCGATCTGAATTCCCTTCCCTCTCACTGGCCGAACGCTTCGGTCACGGGGCGGCCGTCGAAGTGGGATGCCGGCAGGGGCACGCCGAGCAGCCAGAGCACGGTGGCGGCGGTGTCATAGGTCATCGGCTGGCGCTGCTGCAGCGTGTGACCCGGGCGCACGCCCTTGCCCCAGGCGATCCAGGGGATGTGGGTGTTGCTCGTGATCGGCTCGAAGTGGCCCTTGTCCTTGCCACCGTGGTCGGCGGTGACGATCACCGTGCTGTTGTCACGCAGCCCCGCCTTGTCGATGGCCGCCAGCACCTGGCCGAGGGCCTGGTCGCAGACCTTGAAGGCCTCAGCCTGCTCGGGCGAGCCCCAGCCGAACTTGTGGCCCGCGCTGTCGACATCGGGGAAGTGCACCATGCACAGCGTTGGCTTCTTCTCAACGATCCAGGCGGCGGCGCGCTCGGCGACCTGCGCTGCCGGCACGAGCTTCTTGTCCTCGGAGGCGGGAATCGGCCCATAGGCATAGGCGCCGCCGCAATCGAAGACGTCCAGCGAGTCCTTGCGACTCCACAGGTGGCGGAACTTGATCTTGCCGCAGAACAGCGCCGTCGAGGTCTCCGGTCGCGCGGCCTTGGCCAGCGAAAACACGGTCGGCACCTTGACCATGCCGCGCATGGGAAAGTAGTCGTTCCAGTCGATCTGATGGCGGGCGATGTCGACCCCGGTCAGCATCGAGGTGTGCGAGGGCAGGGTCTTCGACGGCAGGATCGTGCGGGCCTGCCAGGTGTGGGCGCCCTCGGCGACCAGGCGGTGCAGGTTCGGCATGGCCGCCTTCTGGACGAGTTCGCAGTTGGCGCCGTCGATGCTGATGACAAAGACATGGCCGGTGCGCGGCTCGGCCGCGGTGGCCGTGACGGCGAGGAGGGAAAACAGCAGGGATCGCATGGGAAAGGGGGATGATGCCGACCGCGACGAACTTGGCCAGCGGCAAATGGTGTCAGGCGCGCCAGGACAGGTCGACCGCGACGCCATTCCACGGGTGATCGGCCAGGTGGGTGTGCGTGGTCACGCGCATGCCGGTCGCGCCCAGGCGCAGCAGGGTCCAGCCGGTGGTCGAGGTGGTCTTGTCGGCCACGTAGGAGGTCGCCGGCGTGTTGAGCAGGTGGATGCCTTGATGCAGGTAAAACTCGCGGTGGTGGATGTGGCCGTGCAGGTAGGCCTTCACCTGCGGCCGGGCGGCCAGCAGCGACCAAAGTTCCTCGGAATCCTCCAGGCCACCGGGGTAATGCAGGGGATCGCCGCCGAGCCGCGGGTTGTGGTGGGCAAACACCAGCGCCGGTTTGTCCGGTTCGGCATCGAGCGCCCGCGCCAGCCAGTCGCGCTGAACCGCGCCGAGCTGGCCCTGGGTGACCATCGTCTGCTTGAGGGAATCGAGCAGGAAGAGGTTGGCACCGGCGAGGCGGACCATGGCGGCGTGTTTCGACTCGACCACCGGTGCCGACGGACGCTCCTGCTTCAAGACCTCATAAAACACCGCGCGATCGTCGTGATTGCCCATCGTCAAATGCACCGGCACACCGGCCGCGCGCAGCGGCGCCAGCAGGCGGGCAAAATGCACGTAGTCGCCGCGCTGGCCGTCCTTGAGGGCGAGGTCGCCATTGATGACCACCGCCGCCGGTCGCTCAGGCAGGGCCAGCAGGGCCTCGATCGTCCGCCGCAGGTTCGCCGGCACCGCTGAATCGGCCGGTTGTTTTTCGCCGATGTGGGTGTCGTTCAACACCGCCACCAGCGTGCCTTCGGTGCTGGCGGCACGACCGCGCGACAGCGCCGCGGCGGCGCCGAGCTGGAGAAAAAAGTGACGGCGCGAGACGAGGTGCAGCGGCATGACTGCTATACGCGAGCCCGGCCTCCCGTATTGCTCCTCCATGGACCGCCGCGACTTCCTCAAGACCTCCAGCGCCGCCGCACTCGCGGCCAGCTCCCTGCGTTCCGCCAGCGCCGCGGCGCCGCGCCAGTCGGAACTCATCCGCACCGAAAACGCCCGGCCCGGGCACGACTTCCAGCTCACCCGCATGATGCCCGACGGTCGCGGCGCGCATCGCAGCTCGCTCATCGAGGGCTACTGCTCGCGCCAGTCGCTCAAGGCCGGCGAAACCCTGGAATTTTTCGTCAGCACCAAACCCGCCGCCCGTTTCACCCTCGAGATCTTCCGCATGGGTTACTACGGCGAGGCCGGCGCGCGGCGCCTGGCCGAGCTGGGACCCTTCGACGGTGTGGAACAGCCGGTGCCTGAGATCGGTGAAAACCGCCTGCGCGAATGCCACTGGCAGGCCTGCACCTCCCTGGTCATCCCGGCCGAATGGCCCAGCGGCGTGTACCTCGGTCGCCTGAGCACGGTGCCGGCCGTCGCCAACCAGCCCTACTGGCAGAGCTACGTCATCTTCATCGTCAAGGACGATCGCCCCGCCGACATCCTCTTCCAGTGCAGCGACAATACCTGGCAGGCCTACAACCGCTGGCCGGTCAATGAATCGCTGTACACCGACCCGCGCGCCGCCCATGCGCCCGGGGTCAGTGTCAGCTTCGACCGTCCGTACGGCAAGTATCCGCAGATCTTCGACAACCCGCAGAGCATGGGCAGCGGCGAGTTCCTGCTCTGGGAATACCCGCTCTGCTACTGGCTGGAGAAGCAGGGTTACGACGTCACCTATGGCTCCAACGTCGACGCCCTCGAACCCGCCCACCTGGCGCGCTGCAGGGCCATGCTCAGCATCGGCCACGATGAATACTGGGATCTGCGCCAGTATCAGAACGTCAAACAGGCCATTGCCGACGGCCTCAGCGTGCTCTGGCTCTCAGCCAACGACGTGTACATGGTCACGCCGTTTACCGCCAACGCCGCCGGCGCGCCGAACCGTCGCCTGACCCGCGAAACCTGCTACGGCGAATTCCGCGAAGAGGAAAAGCAGGCCTACGCCAAGGTGCTCGGCCCGTTCGAAAAACCCGGCCCGGACGAGCGCGACATCATCGGCGCGCGCACGGTCGTGCCCTTCAACGGCGGCGGCGACTGGACCTGCGCCAAACCCGATCACTGGTTGTTTGAGGGCACCGGCATGAAGCAGGGCGACAGCATTCCGGGCCTGGTCGGCTGGGAATTCCACGGCGATCCCGACACCGCCAAACCCGGGCTGGAAGTGGTCGCCGAAGGCAACGTCTGGGCCGGCGGCACCCGCCTCGGCCGCTACGCCGCCACCGTCTTCGAAGGGCCGAAAAAGAACATCGTCTTCAACGCCAGCACCATCTTCTGGAGCCAGGGCCTGAGCGACCCGCCCGGCCACATGATCCCGTGGAGCCATTGGTCGCGCCCGCACGGCCCGGACGACCGCGTCCAACGCATCACCGCCAACGCCCTCCAGCGCGCGCTGGGGTGAGTAGATTTCA
>CAZSBO010000080.1:0-18189 GCA_964605265.1 uncultured Prosthecobacter sp. | reverse complement strand
ACGGAGATCCTTGAGGACACGGCCAGCGGCCGCCAGCTCGTGTTCAAGAAGGGCCCCGTGTTCGCCAACATGATCCTGGCCGACGAGATCAACCGCACGCCGCCCAAGACCCAGGCCGCCTTGCTCGAGGCGATGCAGGAACACCAGGTCAGCGTCGCCGGGCGCACCCTGCCGCTGCCCGAGCCCTTCTTTGTGCTCGCCACCCAGAACCCGATCGAGATGGAGGGCACCTACCCGCTGCCCGAGGCCCAGCTCGACCGCTTCATGCTCAACATCGTCATCGATTACCTGAGCGAGGACGACGAGGTCGCCGTCGTCACCCGCACCACCGGCGCGAAGGGCGAGGCGGTGCAGCCGCTGTTCACCGGCGCCCAGTTGCAGGCCTTCCAGCGCGTGGTCAAGCAGGTGCCGGTCGCCGAGGATGTCGCCCGCTACGCCGTCCGCCTCGCCGCCGCCTCGCGTCCGCACCGGCCGGGCGCGCCCGATTTCATCAACGAATGGGTGAACTGGGGCGCCGGCACCCGCGCCAGCCAGAACCTCGTGCTCGGCGCCAAGACCCGCGCCCTGCTCCAGGGCCGCGCCCATGTCGGTTTCGACGACATCCGCGCCCTCGCCCTGCCCGTGCTGCGCCACCGCATCCTCGTCAACTACCGCGCCGAAGCCGAAGGCATCACCGTCGAAAAGGTGATCACCCGCCTGCTTGAGACGGTGAAGGGCTGAGCCTGCCATGCCCGCCACCCTCGATCTCGCCGCCCTCGCCCGCATTCGATCGCTCGAGCTGCGCGCGAAGGCCGTCGTCGAGGGCCTCTGGCGCGGCCTGCACCGCAGCCCCTACCACGGTTTCTCGGTCGAGTTTTCCGAGTACCGCGCCTACGTCCAGGGCGACGACCCCCGCCACCTCGACTGGAAGGTGCTGGCGCGCAGCGACCGCAGTTTCATCAAGAAGTTCGAGGACGAAACCAACCTGCGCTGCCAGCTCGTCGTCGATCACAGCCGCTCCATGCAGTTTGGCAGCGGGCCGCTGACCAAGGCCGACTACGCGGCGACGCTGGCCGCGACGCTGGCGCTCTTCCTCATGCAGCAGGGCGATGCGGTCGGCGTCACCACCTTTGGCGAGGCCCTGCAGGAGCATCTGCCGCCGCGCAACCGCCCCGGCCACCTGCGCCGGCTCATGCTCGAACTGGAAAAACCCGCGCCCGCCGGTGGCACCGCCCTCGACCTGAGCGTGCGCCAGCTCGCCGACCTGCTGCGCAAGCGCGGCATGATCTGTCTGGTCTCCGACCTGCTGGCACCGGTCGAGACCTTGGAACGCCAGCTTGCCCTGCTCGGGGCCATGGGACACGACCTGGTGCTCTTTCACGTCATGGACCGCGCCGAGATCGATTTCACCTTCGACAAGGCCGCCCACTTCCGCGATGCCGAAACCGGCGCGGAGCGCTTTGTCGATCCCGCCGCCGCCCGCGCGACCTATCTGGAAAACCTGCAGGCCCACCGCGAGTTCATCCGTCGCGCCTGCGAACGCCAGGGCATCGAGTACCACTGGGCCCCCACCGACACCCCGCTCGAACAGGTGCTGTTTGAGTTCCTGTCGAAACGCGCCCGCCGGTAGGACACCGCGGAAACTTCCGCCTCCGCCGGCGCGTGATTTTTTCCGTCTCTGCACAACACAGGGTCGCGGGCGGGCGTTTCACCTCTGGACCGGTTGGTTGCCTGCATGAAGCGCTGTCTTTTCTCTCTTGCCGCCCTCGGCCTGCTCGGCTGGGCTGTGTTGGCGCAGGAGTCGGGGCAGCCGACAAACTTCGGCATCCAGGACGGCTCGGTGCCTGAGGATCCGCGCGAGTTTGGGCGCGGCCAGTTCGCCGATTTCCCGACTTGGCCGGTCAGCCGCGAGTTGCCCGACGACACCTTCGTGTTCGCTCGCCTGCGCTTCAATTCCGACATGTCCTGGGGGCGTCGCCGCGGGGGTGGTCGCTGGACGACCGATTACCCGGATGCCGACCTCAACTTCTCCTACCGACTGCAGCAGCTGACCTCGCTGCAGGTGAGTCCGAAGGGCGCCATCGTCGACATCGTGCCCGAGCAACTGCGGCATTACCCGTTCATCTACATGATTGAGCCGGGCAGCATCAGCCTGACCGATGACGAGGCGCGGACGCTGCGCGAGTACCTGCTCAACGGCGGCTTTCTCATGGTCGACGACTTCTGGGGCGAGCAGGAGTGGGAGGTGTTTTATGCGGCCTTCAAGCAGATCTTCCCCGAGCGCGAGCCGGTGGAGCTGCCACTCGAGCACGAGATCTTCCACATGGTGTTCCCGCTCAAGGTCAAGCCGCAGATCCCGAGTGTCGGCCACGCGATGGCGGGCCGCGACCAGGGCATCACCTTTGAGCGCTGGGATGCGCAGACGCCACACTACCGCGGTGTCTTCGACGACCAGAAGCGCATGATGATGATCATCTGCCACAACACCGACCTCGGCGACGGCTGGGAGGAGGAGGGCACGGATCCCTGGTACTTCCGCGAGTTTTCGGAAAAGTACGCCTACCCGCTCGGCATCAACATCCTCTTTTATGCGCTGACGCATTGAGGGGAGATGGCGTTTTGGAGTTCCAAGGTTCCCTCGACGAACGTTTCTCCTGCGCATGCCCTCCGCCCTGCTCCGGTTCCCGGTCCTGCTCCTCCCTGCCGTCCTCCAGGCCGGCGTCGGCGATCCGCAACTGCGCACGGATCACCCCTGGTATCCGGGCGAGTTGGCGCTGTCGAGCTTCGACCGCCTGTTCGCCACCCAGGCGGAGCAGTACCAGCGCGCGACCGGCATCCAAGCGGAGTCGGCCGAGGACAAGGCGCTCGCCTCCTGGTTTTTCCGCAACACCCACTACGCCCACGGCGAGGAGGGCCGGGAGGACCTCTGGGGCGAGGGCTTCAGCAACGATGCGAAAACGACGACGCGGGAGTACTGGACCGGGCTGTTTGCCCACGGCTTCGGGCTCTGCGGCACGACCCATGCGCAGTGGACCGCCGAACTCGACGCCCTGCTTGGCCCCGGGCGGTCGCGGGTCACCGGCACGCGCGGGCACAACGCCTTCGAGGTCTTGCTGAGCGGCGGCCCCTACGGCGGTGAAGGCCGCTGGGCTCTGCTCGATCACGATCTGTCGACGGTCATTTTCGACCCGCAGGGCGGCGGCTTGCTGGGCTTGGACGAGATTTACAAGGACTGGAAAACCCTGTCGACGCGCGTGCCCGGCGCCCCGCACCAGCGCGGCTGGCTGGTCTGCGGCCTGCACCCCGGCGACGGCGCCTCGTACGCCGCCTACCAAACGATCGAGTACCGCGCCGGGTATGCCGGGCCACCGCCGCTCGTGCACCTGCGCCGGGGCGAAACCCTGCGCCGCTGGTTTGAGCCGGGACTGGAGGACGGTCGCACCTTTGTCTTCTGGGGCCGGAATTACCTGACCGGCGGGGTGCCGGGGCTGGAGCGCTCGCGCACCTGGGTGAACCAGCCCGAGGCCATGCAGGGCACGACAAAGGGCACCGACCACGTCAACGGCCAGGCGCGCTACGGCAACGCGGTCTATGAGTGGCGACCCGACTTCGCCGATGGCGGTTACCGGGAGGGCGTGACCGATGAGGGACCCAACCACGTGACGCTGGAGTTTTTCACCCCCTACATCATCGGTGCGACGCCGCCGGATGACTCACCCTGGGGCGTCTACCAGCCGGGCGGCAAAAACGGCCTGGTCCTGCGCGGCCGCGCGCATGGGCCGGTGGCGGTGTCGGTGGATGGCGGCGCCACCTGGCAGCCAGCGGGCGAGTTCCGCGATGGCCTGGACCTGACCGACTTCGTCAAGGGGCGGCGTCAGTATCACCTGCGTCTCGGCGCGGGCGCGGCGGCCCTGGTCGACAGCGGCCTGGTCATTCGCACGGTCTGCCAGGCCAATCCGGCGGTGTTTCCCCGCCTCAAGGACGGTGGCACGCAGATCACCCTTGGGGTGGGCGGGCGCGGTCTGGTCAGCTTTGGACCGGGCAAGGCACAGGCCTCACCGCGCATCGTTGAGGGCGGTTTCGACACGCCGCGCGTCACCCTGGAACTGCAAACGCCGCGCGGCCAGCCAGCGGTCGCCCTGCACGCTGCCGCCCACGTGGCTTCCAGCAATCCGCCCGACCCGGCCGTGCGCTATCAGATCGAGTTTTCGACCGATGGCGGTGCCAGCTGGCGGTCGCTGCTCAAGGACGGCAACCTCGAACGCCGCGGCATGGAGCCCGGCGATTTCTGGTCGCAATCCCTCTGGGCCGCCGGCACCGACCTGCCGGAGGGCACGGGTGACACCGTGCGCGTGCGCTTTCACAACAGCGGCGGCAAACGCTGCCTGCGCGCCGAGGGACATTTGCTGTACCCTGTGCCCGGCCGCCGCGCCCGCGTGGCCTATGCCTGGAGCGACCATGCGGGCACGCACGAGCAAAGTCGCGTGCTCGACGATGGCCAGACCTGGACCCTGCCCACCGGCCAGGACGTGCGCACCCGCTGGGTGGAGCTGGGCGAGGGTGGATGAGGGCGCTGGGCGTCGTGGCTGGCCGCGTGCTGGAGATCGGACGGCGCCTGGCATGGCGGCCTCTGAAATCTGAGATTTGGGTTCTTCCCCGGGCAACACCCCTGCACGGCAGCGCGTTTCATCGGTTGGCTGCCGCAACCCCGGTGGCTTTCGCTCATGATGCTTCGCGCTTGGCTCTGTTGGTTCCTCGGTCTCACGCTGCCGCTGGCGGCGCAGCAGACGTCGCCCGTGACCTTTGAGGTGGTGGGCCACACGGCCTATGTCCAGCCGGCGCCACAGCCGGCACCGGGCCGACCGTGGCTCTGGTATGCGCCGACCCTGCGCAGCCTGGCGTTTGGCGAGCGCAAGGGCTACTTCGAGGCCTTCCTGAAGGCGGGCATCAGCATCGCCGGCTGCGATCTTGGGGAGGTGCGCGGGGCACCGGCGAGCACGGCCAAGTTCACGCGGTTTTACGAGGCGATGGTCGCGCGCGGCTATTCGCCCAAGCCGATCCTGCTCGGGCAGAGTCGCGGGGGGCTGATGACCCTGGCCTGGGCGGTGCGACATCCCGACAAGGTGCGGGCCTGGGTGGGCATCTATCCGGTGTGCAACCTGGCGAGCTGGCCGATGCGCCGCTCCCTGCCGTCGACCCTGGCTGACTACGGCCTGAGCGAAACGGAACTGACTGCGCGCCTGAGCGAGTTCAACCCCATCGACCACCTGCAGGGCCTGCTTCAGCAGCAGGTGCCGATGTTCGCCGTGCACGGCGACAGCGACGTCGTCGTGCCCTACGACGACAACACCAAGCTGCTGCAGGAACGCTATCGGGCCGGTGGCGGCCGCATCCAGGTGAAGGTCATCCCCGGCGAAGGCCACAAGGTCGGCCCGTCCTTTTTCCAGTGCCCGGAACTCGTGGCGTTTGTGCTGGGGCTCTGACGGGCGGCAGGGAGCGCCGGGCGAAGGGTCGCGATTTTTTTCCGGGCGGCGAGGGTCCGAAACATTGGGGCATGCATGGCTTGCGTCTTTCTCACTGCTTGCCAGGCTGGGTCTCGCCTGCTTGGATAGGGAATCTTCTGCATGTCGACCCTGCGCAGCAACTTCACCCACCTTCAGGAGCATGACGAGCAGCTCCTGCGCGTGGGCATGCTGGCCGAGCGTTAAAAATAGCAACTCTCAAGACCATGTCCCTCTGGCTCATCCGCGCCGGCTCCCACGGCGAATTCGAATCCAAGTTTCTCGCAGAGAACCGGGTCTATGTGACCTGGGAAGGTCTGGCCCATGACCTTGGCAAGCTGCGTGGCAAGGAGGCCTTGATCGAGGCCTTGCGGGCCCTGGATGCGGAGGCAAAGCCCAAGAAGCTGCTGAATCATGCCTCGCAGATCTGGCCCTTCGCCCACACCATGCAGAAGGGCGACTGGGTGGTGCTGCCGATGAAGACCCAGCAGAACATTTACATCGGCGAGATCACCAGCGATTACCGCTTTGAACCCCAGGGTCCCGATCCCTTCTACCACTGGCGCAGCGTGAAGTGGCTTGGCGAGGCGATTCCACGCCAGCGCTTCGGCCAGGATTTGCTGCATTCCTTCGGGGCCTTCATGACCATTTGCCAGATCCAGCGCAACGACGCCGAGGGCAGGCTCAAGGCCATGAAGGCCGGTGGCTGGGGCGAGGATCCGGGCAAGAAGGGCTGGGTGACCCCGACCAAGGGCAGGGAGGTTGAGGCGGAGGATGCGAACAACGACCTGGGCGACGATCAGATCGACCTCGAGCAGGAGGGCCTCGACCGCATCGCCATCCTCATCCAGGCCAGGTTCTCCGGCCACGGACTGACCCGGCTCGTCGAAGGCATCCTGAAAGCCCAGGGCTACACCACCTACCGCAGCCCCGAGGGCGCGGACGGCGGCGCCGACATCCTTGCCGGCATGGGGCCGCTGGGCTTTGGTTCGCCGCAGCTCTGCGTGGAGGTGAAGTCCCAGGACAGCCCCATCGACCGTCCCACGGTCGACAAGCTGCTCGGTGCCATGAGCAAGTTCAACGCCCCGCAGGGCCTGTTCGTCGCCTGGGGCGGCTACAAGACCCATGTGCAAAAGGAACTGGCGCAGAGCTTCTTCAAAGTCCGCCTGTGGACCCGCAAAGACCTCCTTGAAGCCCTGTTTGCCCACTACGACAAGCTCGACGAAGACCTCAAGGCTGAACTCCCCCTCAAACGCATCTGGACCGTGGCTGCTCAGGAGGAGTGAGTTTCGGCAGTCTCATTCAGACACCGATTGACGGATTGGCAGTATTCTGCTTGAAGGAATTCTGTATTCAGACCCCGTCCTTTCAGCATGCACGCAGAACCCATCTTCGAGCGCTTGAAGAAGGGAGATGTCTTCCCTTACTCCCTGCTGCGCACTGAGCGCGAAGCCGTGGTGCAGTTTTGGGACTGGTGGTGGGCACAGGCGGATCAAAGCCGTTTGAATCGCCCCCAGACATTGATCGACAGCGATCCCATTCTGGCCGCGACCGACAGCAAAGCCGTGGTCGATACCATCACGGATGATTTTTTCTTCAGTGAACCATTCCTCCAGGCCCTCCATGTCGGTGGACTGCCGAGAGGTCGTCTAGTGAACCGTCCAGAGTATCGGCAAGCCATCGCTGACCTGTTGTCGGTCCGATGTGCTTCAAGTGACACTCCGACACTGGTTTTCACAGGTGGTGGTTATGGTGCTGGCAAGACCTCAACGCTTCACTGGTTGGCGGAGAAGGGCAAGGCTCCAGGCGGAATCACGGTTTCTGCTTTGCAGGGAGTGGACTACTGCAAGCAACTGCTGCCGGAGTTCAACCGGGTCAAGATGGTGTCGGATGGGCGTGCCAGCGAGATCTGCCAGGAGGAGTCGCGCTTGATTTCCGACCTGCTGTTTTGCCAGCTTGTGAGTGACAGGAGAACGTTTGGCTGGGATTCATCCATGTCAAACAAGGAGAAAACGCTCAAGAAAATCGCCCACGCCAGGAAGGCGGGGTATCGGCTGGCACTGATGGCTGTGCTGACCCAGACGGAGACCGCTGTTCGACGAGCGATGGAACGAGCCCGCAAGACCCGGCGCTTTGCTCCACCCAGCTACCTTCACGATTCCCATGCCAGTTTTGCCGGTCATTTGCTGGACTACGTGGAGCTCATGGATGAGGTGATGATCATTGAGAATTCTCGTGAGAACCAAGATGGAGGCCCCCACCTGCTGGCCCAAAAAGAGGGGGGACAAAAGGTTTTAAAGGTGTTTGACCCGCCGCTTTTCGAGTCCTACACTGGCAACCGCTCGTAAACCACGCAGCAATGAACGACATCATGAACATCAGCCCTACCACCGCACCCAGCTTGTGCGATGCCCTGGGGTTGGAAGCCGATTCTTTCAATCGGTTTCTCACCCGCAAGGACGAGGCCCTCGCCCAAAAAGACGCCGAAGCGGAGCAGCGCGCCCGCCAGGCCCTGATGGCCGAGTTGGTCTGGGCCGAGTAGTTTGATGCTTCTCTAGAACCCGTAATGGGTTCATCTTACGAGGCTGGTGTCAAGAGGCGTGATCCATGCCCGCTGGGCTGATTTGATGTTTGTGCCCAGCCTTCACCCAAGCGCCGGCGCAGCGGGGAGACGCAATCAACTGCGATTCTGCGTCTCTCCCCCTGTCGTGAAAGCCAGGTGGAGCGCTTCCGGAAGGGCTTGGCGAAGACAGGGAATGCGGTTATTATAACCGAATGGAAGCACGGCCGGTCATCAACGTGGACGAACGCATCGGCAAGACCGTGGGGCGTCGGCGACCGCCTTCAAAGCCGGCCGGACTGCAGGAGACCCTCAATCAGGCGTTCGCCAGTCAGGGCCATTTTCTCTGTCCGCGGGGTGTTTTCCGCTTCAAAACTCACGAGGAGGCCAATGCATGGAGCCAGAAGATGCTGCATCCCAGGAAGGCGAGCTGAGTTCGCGCGCTCCGACCGAGGAGGATCTGGTCAACCTCTGCCGGGTTCTCAATCAATTGGGTGCCCGATACCTGATCGTCGGTGGGTTTGCTGTGATGTACTCCGGCTATGCACGCACCACCATGGATGTGGATCTCTTGATGTCTGTGGACCCTCAAAATGAAGCAAGGGTCTTTCAAGGTCTGGCAACGCTGCCTGACAAGGCGGTTCTTGAACTGAAGCCGGGTGAGGTCTCCGAGTACACCGTCGTGCGCGTGGCGGATGAAATCACCATCGATCTCATGCAGTCCGCGTCCGGCATCAACTACGAAGAGGCAGCCAAGGACATCGTCATCCGTCGGGTGCAGGATGTGGACATCCCGTTTGCTTCACCAAGGCTGCTTTGGCGCATGAAGAAGAACACGTATCGGGAGAAAGACCTCCCGGATCTGCTGTTTCTGCGCCAGCAATACCCCGAAGTGGTGGATTGATGTGGCGTTCCGCCAGCATTTATCCCACCGCCGGCGGCAGGTCGCGCTGGATTTCGTCGAGGCGGTAGCCGAAGCCGGGGCCGGCGAGGCTGGAGAGGTCGACCTGGCCGTCGCGGCGGCGGTAGAGGCCGGGGTGAACGCGTTCCTCGGGCAGGGAGGCCTCGGGGTAGAACTGCATGGCGTTGCATTCGACGCCCTGGATCGTGCCGGCGTGGGCGGCGAGGCGGACGTGGGGGATGATGGCCAGCATGGGGTTGGTCAGATCCTGGACCATGAGCGGCATGCCGTGGGCCTTGGCCCAGCACAGGCTGAGCAGGGCGCCGGTCTGGGTCTTGCAGGTCTTCAAGGCCACGCCTGACCAGCCGAGGCGCCGCCCCAGGCGGACGAATTCCCAGTCGTGAGCGCTTTCATCGAGGAAGAGCGGCTTGCGCGCGGAGACGCTGCGCACGTCGATCTGGTTCGCTTCCAGGTCGTGCGGGAAGGGCTGCTCGATGTACAGGGTGCGGGCGTAGATCTCGGGTTCGTCGCGCAGCAGGCGGTCGCTGATCTCGTTGACGTAGGCGGGATCCTGAACGGTGCAGTTGAAGTCGCTGCTCAACCAGCGCACGCCGAGCGGCAGGCCGATGCGGGCAACGCGGAGCAGGCGCTCGTAATCCCAGGCGGCGTCGTTGCCGCGCAGCTTGACCTTCAGGCAGGTCAGGCCGTCCTGGCGGATCCAGTCGGCCAGCAGCAGGGGATGGCCGTCGTTCGGTTCGCTGCCGGTGAGGTCGCCGGCTTCCAAGGCGTCAACCCCGCCGACGAGGTGCCAGACCGGCAGGCGCTTCGGCGCATCGGCGACCAGATAATCCGCCGGGTAACGGCCGGCGAAGTCAACGCCGGCGCTGTCGGGTTCGAGGAAGGCGGCGAGGTCGCGGTTCATGAACTCGCCGGTGTAGGTCGAGTAGGTGTCGCGGTTGAGCAGGCGGCCGTAGGCGTCGTGCACGGAGATGTCGAAGGCGCTGAAGGCGACCAGCGAGCCGAGGTAGGGCATTTCTGGTCCACCGGCTTCGGCATTGGCGGCGGCGAGGGTTTCGGCGAGCGGACCGTGGATGAAATCGTGGCCGATTTCCATCGGATGGCCTTCGAGGCCGCTGTCGACGAGGCGGCGGGCGAGGCGGATGGAGAACTGCTCCATGCGCTGGCAGCGTTCGGCGACGCCGAGGGTGCTCGGCCAGACCCAGGAGACGCTGAGCGGGGTTTCGCCCCAGCCTTCGGCGCGGTTGCCGCGGCGGTCACTGACCTCGACGCGGACGCGCAGGCAGACCGTGTTGGTGACGGTTTCCGGGCCGAACTTCAGCGGCACGCGCATGGTGACGGGCAGGAAGTGGACCTGGGCGGCGGTGACGCGGATGTCGGTGGGTTTTGGGCTCATGGCTGGAGGGCGGAGGGCGCCCAAGGGCGCCATTACAGATTACAGATGACAGATTTCAAATGTTGCGGATCGATCGTTCCGACGGTTTTCGAAGGGTCTTCCGGGAATCTGCAATTTGAGATCTGAGATCTGAAATTCTTCCAGCCTTACCAGAGATCGATCGGGGCGTGCGGCTCGGGGCGGATGATCTGGGTCTCGCGGCCGAGGGTTTCGGTGAAGCGGGCGCTGAACCAGGCCTGGGCCTGGGGTTCGCCGTGGACCATGAGCAGCTTTTTCGGGCGCACCTTCTCGACGTACTCGGCGATGGCCTCGCGCGAGGCGTGGGCGCTGAGGTCGAAGGACTCGATGCGGGCGTGCACCGGCACGGCGGGCAGGTTCGGCGCGAGCTGGATCTTTTCGCCGGGCTTGGCGTGGCGCAGGCGGAAGCCGGGCGTTTCGACGTCGGTGTAGCCGACGAAGGCGACCGTGTTGCGCGGGTTGTCGATGAAGCGGGCGGCGAACTGGTTCGAGGTGGTGCCCTCGCTCATCATGCCGCTGGACAGGGCGTAGATGGCGCGCGGCTGGTACTCGATGTGGCGGCGCGCGGGACCCTTCTTGCGACGCGGCGGCACGAGCATCTTGACGTCGTCGAGCAGGCGGAAGCCGGGGTAGTTGCGGCGGGTGCGATCGCTGTAGTGATCGTACAGGACGGTGATCTTGGTGCCGAGACCGCCGATGTGCAGGGGCATCTCGGGAATCAGGCCCTCCTCGTGGAGTTCATGCATCATGAGCATGACTTCCTGGGTCTTGCCGAGGGCGAACACCGGGATGAGCACGGAGCCGTTCGCCTCATGGGTCTCGCGGATCACCCGGGCGAGACGTTCCTTTTCGGCCTTGCGCGAATAATCGGCCGGTCGCTCGTAGTTGCCGCGCGTGGTCTCGACGATGAGCACGTCGATGCCCTCGGTCGGGAAATCGGCGGCGCGGGCGATGGTCTGCGCCTCGAAATTGACGTCGCCAGTGTAGAACAAGCGGTTGCTGCCCTCGCGCAGCAGGATGCCGGCCGAGCCGATGATGTGGCCGGCGTCGTGGAAGCTGGCGGTGAGGCCGGTGTCCTTGAGCTCGAAGGGACGGTCGAGTTCGCGGTAGACGTAGCGGGCGCGGTTTTCATCGAGCTCGCGGTGGGTGAAGAGCGGGTACTCGCGGATCGCCTTCTCCTCGCGCTGGCTGGTCATGACGTTGACCGAGTTGTGCAGCATGGCGCTGCCGACCTCGCCGGTGGGCTCGGTCATGAAGACATCGGTGTCCGGCTGGGCGCGCTGGACGACCGGCAAAGAGCCGATGTGGTCGTGGTGGGCGTGGCTGACCAGGATGGCGCTGGCGCCGCGATGCGGCAGCGGGCCGAGGTCGGGCGACGCCTGGAAGCCGGTTTCCTTGGGGTCCATGCCCGCGTCCAGCACGATCCGGTGCCCTCCGGATTCAAGCAGGTAACTGTTTGCCCCGATGTCGAGGCGGCGGGTGAGGTTGCGGAAACGCATGAGTGGGGGTCGGCAGGGGAAACGATGACCCTAAGGCCGCCCGGGCGGGGTCGCAAGTGGGGAGTGGAGAGTGGGCCGGCCTCTCTGCCCTTGGCTCCATGCTCCAAGTGATTCAGTGGAGAGTCAGTCGGCTTCGTTCGACTTGTCCGATGCTGCAGCTTCGGCTCCCGGCTGCTGGCTCGGCGCTCCATGCTCCGTGCCCTTGGCCCCAAACACCCGCGCGATGACAGTGCCGCAGGTGAGAGCGAAGACGGGCAGGGTGGGCGGGCACCAGACCAACGCGGTTTGGAAGCCGAGGAAACCGGCGACGAGGGTGAGGAAGATCCAGCCGAGGCCGGTGCGCAGGGCGCGGTGACGGCGCGTGCGCGCGGCGATGGCCAGCGCGATCAAAGCGGCGAGACCGCTGGCCAGCCATTGCTCGGTCGCCGTGAACTGGCGCAGGCGTGGCAGCGCCAGGATTTGCTGCAGGGCCTGGGCGTGCAGGCGGGCGGACGAGCTGCCGTCGGCAGCCTCGAGACCGATCACGGCGATGCGACCGCCGGCGAGTGCCTGGCGTTCGGCCTCAGTCATCGTGTCGGCAAGCGCGCCGGTGAGCAGCTGCAGGGCGTTGACGGTGGGCACCGGCCGGGAGGCATCGACCTGGAATTGGCCGTCGGCGTTGAGTGGCACGTGCACGCCCTGGTTCAGGTGGACGCCGGCGCCGGGACCGAGGCGCAGCGACTGGCTGTTGAAGGGGCTGCGGGTGTGGCGGGCCAGAACCTGGGCGAGCAGGCTGGGAAACAGGCGATCA
Source organism: uncultured Prosthecobacter sp. (assembly GCA_964605265.1). GTDB lineage: Bacteria > Verrucomicrobiota > Verrucomicrobiia > Verrucomicrobiales > Verrucomicrobiaceae > Prosthecobacter. Next base: position 5,527 of record CAZSBO010000080.1, on the reverse strand, counting down.
CCCTGGCGCCAGACGTAGGGTAGGGCGGGATCGGCGACCGCCGGGCGCAGGCCGAGTTCGGCCAGGCCGCGCACCTCGCTGGCGGGCAGGACGGCGGGCGGGTCGGCGACGGGCACGCCGGCGCTGTCGCCGCGGGCGCGACCAAAGGCCGGCAGCGGCAGCGGTTCCGCTTCGGGAGTGGCCTGGGTGGCGGGCAGGCCGATGACGACACTGGGGAAGGCCAGCAGGGCCTCGGCGACGGCCGGCACGAAATCCGGCGCGGGCTCGCCCCAGTGCAGCGGCTCGGTGAGCACGACCACGTCCGGCTTCTGCGCGGCCAGACCCTTGAGCAGGGTTTGCCAGTCGATCGGCGGCGGCGGCCAGGCGGCGTACTCGTTGCGGTCGGCCTCGCGCAGCGGCAGGAACACGACCTGGGCCGGCGCCTGCGGATCGGGTTGGGTGAGGCGGTCGCGGGCGTTGGCGGTGAGGAAGTCGAGGAAGAGTTCGTCGATCTGCCGCAGGCGTCCGGCGCGTCGCTCCTGCTCGAGCCAGAGGCCACCGGCGGCGAGGCAGAGCAGGCAGAGGACGAGGCGGAACAGGGTCATGCGCCGCCGCCTTACTCCGCTTTCAGCACCGACTCAAGCTGGGCCTCGGGCAGGCTGGACGGATGGCCCTCCCAGACGATCTTGCCGGTCTTGTCGACGATCATCGCGTGCGGGATGCCCTTGATCTGGAACTGGTCGTTGAGCTTGCCGTAGGTGTCGTGGGCGACCGTGTACTCGATGGGCACGTCCTTGGTGAAGTTGCGCACGGTCTGGCGGTCCTCCTGGGTGACGCCGATGATCTCCAGGCCGCGGGCCTTGTACTTGCCGTAGATCTCGTTGAGGTGCGGGATGCTGGTGCGGCAGGGCGGGCACCAGGTGGCCCAGAATTCGAGCACGTAGGCGCGCCCCTTGAGTTCGGGCGATTTGCCGGAGTAGCGGACCTTCAGGTCGTCGATGACGGTGCCGACATTGTTCTTGCCGGCGGTGGCGTGCAGCACGGACGCGGTGACCAGGGCCAGCGCGGCGGCGAAGAGGAGCGTCTTCATGAAGCGGATTTAACTCCGGACCGACGGCCCTTGTCGAGGCGAATCTGCGGATCGGGGGCGCCGGCGCGCTGCAGTTCGCCGACGAAGACCCCGAGCACCTTGTCGCCGGCGCGACGAGTGGCGGTGCCGGCGGCGATGCAGACCGGAGCCGGCTGGGGTTCGACCGGTTTCAGGACGATGCGTTCCGGCACCAGGCAGGCGATGCGTTCGACCACGACCGCCAGGCCGAGCCCCGCCTCGACGGCGCTGATCAGGCTGGTGACGCCGTCGCACTCGCTGGCGATGCGGGCGTTGATGCCCTGGCTTTTGAACCAGGCCGACAGGCCCTCCCAGTAGTCGGGGTACTCGCGCTGGTTGTACACGACAAGGCGTTCGTTGTCGAGGTCGGCCAGGGTCAGCGTCCGGCGTTTCGCCAGGGGGTGGTGGCGCGGCACGGCGACACACCAGGCTTGCTGCTGGACGGTGGTCCAGGCGATGTCCGGCAGCTCGCGGTTGGGGGGCACGGTGACGATGACATCGAGCGTGCCCTTTTGCAGGCCCTCGACCATCTCCAGGCTGCTGAGGTCGGAGAGTTCGACGCGGGCGCGCGGGTGCAGCTGGGTGAAGGCGGCGACGGCCGGCGCCAGGATGCCGGCGGTGAGCGAGGGCGAGTAACCGACGCGGATGACCTGGGCCTGGGCGGCGGCGCGCACGCGCCGGGTGAGCAGGTCGGCGCGTTCAAGCAGGGCCGCGCCCTCGCGCTGGAGCAGTTCGCCCGCGGGGGTGAGCGAGAAGGAGTGGGCGGCGCGTTCGAGCAGGGCGACGCCGAGTTCGTCTTCGAGCGACTTGATCTGCCGGCTGAGCGCCGGCTGGGTCAGGTTCAGGCGTGCCGCCGCCTTGCTGATGTTGCCGTCGCCGGCGGCGGCGAGAAAGGAGCGGAGCAGGCGCAGTTCCATGGCGGCGAGCATACGCGGCGCGCAGTCTCAGGCAAACGGGACCGCATTGGCCGGTCGCGCCGGGCATGGCAGGATGGCTCATGAAACGCCGGCACCTGCTGCGAACCCTGCCTCCCCTGGTCCTGTCCGCCGCCTGTGCCGGCCCTCACTCACCCTCCACCCCTCCGACCATGAAACTCACCCTTCGCCGCTCCGCCGAACGCGGTCATGCCGACCACGGCTGGCTCGACAGCTTTCACAGCTTCAGCTTTGCCGACTACTACGATCCGGCCCACATGGGCTTTCGCAGCCTGCGTGTCATCAACCAGGACGTCATCGCCCCAGGCGGCGGTTTCCCCACCCATCCGCACCGCGACATGGAGATCTTCAGCTACATCCTTTACGGAGCGCTGGAGCACAAGGACAGCATGGGCAACGGTCGCGTGCTCAAGCCGGGCCAGATTCAGATGATGAGCGCCGGTCGCGGGGTCACCCACAGCGAGTTCAATCCCTCGGCCAGCGAGTCGGCCAGCCTGCTGCAGATCTGGATTCGCCCTCGTCAGTCGGGTCTGACACCGAGCTACACCGAGTGGCATCCCGATCCGGCCCGCGAGGCCGATCCGAAGGTGCTCGTCATCTCGCCCGATGGTCGCGAGGGCAGCGCCACGATCCATCAGGACGCCGAAATTTACCGTCTGCGCCCGCAGGCCGGCACCACGGTCCACCACGAGGTGCGCCCCGGTCGCGGGGTCTGGTTCCAGCTCATCCACGGCCGCGTCCAGGTCGAGGGCGTCGAGCTCGCCCCCGGTGACGCCTTCAGCACCGAACAAACCGGCACCCTGAACCTCACCGCCAGCGAAGACGCCGAAGCCCTGCTCTTCGACCTCGCCTGATCCCTCATCTCCAATCTCTTATCCCTTATCCCTCCAGCCCCATGAAACACCTGCCCACCCTCGCCTCCGCCCTGCTCGGTCTCGCCTTCGTCACCTTTGGCGCGAACTTCTTCCTGAACTTCCTGCCCATGCCTCCGGATCCGTCGCCTGCCGACGCGCCGCACAAGCTGTTCATGGCCGCGCTCTATCCGACCGGTTACCTGACCTTCGTCAAGGTGCTGGAAATCCTCGGGGGCGTGCTGGTCGCCCTGCCGAAAACCCGCAACTTCGGCCTGCTCCTGCTCGGCCCGATCGTCGTCAACATCCTTGCCTTCCACGTCTTTCTGACCAAGGGCGCCGGCCTGATGGATCCGCCGGTGCTGGCGATCACCCTGCTGTCGGCCTTCGTGCTGTTCAGCGAGCGCCGCAGCTTTGCCAAACTGCTCCGCGCCTGAGACGCCTGGCCTCCACCCACATCCCACCGCTCACCTCATGAAGCTCCTCACCCCCCTGCAAGCCGGCGCCCTCGCCCTGTCCAACCGCGTGCTCATGGCCCCGCTGACGCGCTGCCGCGCCGATGCCGATCACACTCCGACGCCGCTCATGGCCGAGTACTACGCCCAGCGCGCCGGTGCCGGCCTGATCATCGCCGAGGCCACCATGGTCCAGGAAGGCAACTCCGCTTTCTGGATGGAGCCCGGCATCTATTCCGCCGCCCAGGTGCGCGGCTGGCAGGCGGTGACCGAGGCCGTGCATGCCCGCGGCGGGCGCATCGTCCTGCAGCTCTGGCATGGCGGCCGCGCCTGCCACCCGCTGCTCAACGGCGGCGCCCAGCCCGTGGCGCCCAGCCCGATCGCCATCACCGGCGAGGAGGTGCACACGCCCGAGGGCAAAAAGCCCTACGTCGTGCCGCGCGAGCTGCGCGATGCCGAGATCCCGGGCATCGTCGCCGGCTTTGCCAAGGCGGCCGCCAACGCCCGTGCCGCCGGCTTTGACGGGGTCGAGATCCACGGGGCCAACGGCTACCTGCTCGACGAATTCCTGCGCGACGGCTCCAACCTTCGCTCCGGTCCCTATGGCGGGCCGCTGGAAAACCGCGCGCGGCTGATGTTCGAGGTCGTCGATGCGGTCACCGGAGTCTGGGGTGCCGACCGCGTCGGCCTGCGCATCTCGCCGCTCAACAGCTTCAACGCCATGCGCGACAGCGACCCGGTCGCCCTCACCGTCCATGTGGCGCGCGAAGCCGCCGCCCGCGGTCTCGCCTACCTGCACGTCATGCGTGCGGACCAGTACGGCCTGCAGCCGGGCGATGTGCTGACGCCGGCGCGGGCCCACTTCCCCGGCGTGCTGGTCGGCAACGTCGGTTACACCGGCGAGGAAGCCGAGCGCGACATCGCCGCCGGCCGCGTCGATGCCGTTGCCTTTGGCGTGCCCTTCCTGGCCAACCCCGACCTGCCCGCACGGATCGCCGCCGGCGCGCCGCTCAACGCGCCGCAGCCGGAGACCTTCTACACCCCGGGCGCGGCGGGTTACACCGATTACCCCGCGCTCGCCGCGGCCTGATTTTCTGTGGCGCATGAAGGTTGGCCCGTCCCCTGATCCCCGCGGCTTCCTGTCGCAGCCCGAGCCGGGGGAGGCGGCCCCGCGCTGGAAATCCGCCACCGCCACCCTGCTGGGCGTGTATCCCACCAGCCTGGCCTTCAACACCTTGCTCACCCCCTGCCTCGAGGCCCTGCCCGCGGCTCTCGCGGCCCTCATCACCAGCACCGGCATGGTGCTCTGCCTCACCTGGGGCGTCATGCCTGCCGTCACCCGTCTGCTGCACCGCTGGTTGCAGCCGTCCCGTCGCCACCCACCACCATGAATGCCACCACCCGTCGTCGTTTTCTCGCCACCCTGCCGGCGGTCAGCCTTGCCGCGGCGCCAGCGCGGGCAGCCGCCCCGCCCCGCCCCGGTCGAACGATCCCAGGCAGTGTTTCAGGGCGGCCCGTGTTTCTGCCTGACCGCGACTCACCGCCCATGCCGCAGCTGGCCGATTCCGGCGTTGTGCTCGACGGCCGCAGCCTGCCCGAGTTCGCTGCCATCGATCCGCGTGTCGGTCATCCCGACGTGCTCAGCGCGCGCCGCAAGTTTGGCCTGCTCATCCCCGCGACCAACACGAGCATGGAGGCGGAGTTGTGGAACCTGCTGGTGTGCAATGCCAACCGACCCGGCCTGGATGGCATCGGCCTGCACACGGCGAACGTGCTCACCCCGCGCCCCGTGCTGCGCAACGCCGCTGATCTCGAGGCTTACCGTGCGCAGTTTCTCGGTGGCCTGCGCGCCGCCGCCGAGCAGGCCGAACTCGCCCAGCCGCACGCGCTGATCGTCGGCATGAGCCTCGAGCACATCGTCGACGACCTCGACGTCATCCGGCGCACGGTCGCCGAACTCGACGCGCACACCGGCCTGACCACCTTCAGCTGGCATGACGCTGCCGCGGCCGCGCTCGGCAGGTTTCGCGCCCGGCGCATCGGCCTGCTCACGCCCTTCGATGCGCAGGGCAACCGCAATGCCGCCCGGGTCTTCACGGCCCTCGGGTTCGAGGTGGTCAGCACCGCCGGCTTTGCCTGCGCGAACGCCCTGCACATCGCCCACATCCCGGATGCCGCCAAGGAGCGCCTGGTGGTGGA
>CAZSBO010000079.1:0-18371 GCA_964605265.1 uncultured Prosthecobacter sp. | reverse complement strand
TCGTCGACACCGGCGCGCCGATCACCGTGCCCGTTGGCGAGGAAGTCCTCGGCCGCATCTTCAACGTCACCGGCGACGCCATTGACGACCAGCCGGCGCCGACGACCGAAAAGCGTTACCCGATTCACCGCAAGGCTCCGTCCCTCGTGGACCAGGATCCGTCCGCCCAGATCCTTGAGACGGGCATCAAGGTCATCGACCTCATCTGCCCCTTCACCAAGGGCGGCAAGGTCGGCGCCTTTGGCGGTGCCGGCGTCGGCAAGACCGTCGTCATCATGGAGCTGATCAACAACATCGCCAAGGGCCACGGCGGCTACTCCGTGTTCGCCGGCGTCGGTGAGCGTACCCGTGAGGGCAACGACCTCTACCATGAGATGATCGAGTCCGACGTCATCAAGGTGAAGAAAAACGGTCACGACATCGTCCGCAACCCGCAGGGCGGTTACATCAGCGAGCCCGGCTCCAAGGTGGCCCTGGTCTACGGCCAGATGAACGAGCCACCCGGCGCCCGTCTGCGCGTCGCCCTCTCCGCCCTGTCGATGGCCGAGTACTTCCGCGACGAGAAGAACCAGGACGTGCTGCTCTTCGTCGACAACGTCTTCCGTTTCTCCCAGGCCGGTTCGGAAGTGTCCGCCCTTCTGGGCCGCACGCCCTCCGCGGTCGGTTACCAGCCCACCCTCGCTGCCGAAATGGGCGCGATGCAGGAGCGCATCACCTCGACCAAGAGCGGTTCCATCACCTCCTTCCAGGCGGTGTACGTGCCGGCGGACGACCTTACCGACCCCGCCCCCGCCAACACCTTCGCCCACCTCGATTCCACCGTCGTGCTGGAGCGCTCGCTCGCCGAACTCGGCATCTACCCGGCCGTTGACCCGCTCGCCTCGGTGTCCAAGGCGCTCGCCCCGGAAATCGTCGGCGAGGAGCACTACCGCGTCGCCCGCGGCGTGCAGCGCGTGCTGCAGCGCTACAAGGACCTCCAGGACATCATCGCGATTCTGGGCATGGACGAACTCTCCGACGAGGACAAGCTCATCGTCTTCCGCGCCCGCAAGCTGCAGCGCTTCCTGAGCCAGCCCTTCCACGTCGCCGAAATCTTCACCGGCACGCCCGGCCAGTACGTGTCCGTCAAGGACACCGTCAAGGGCTTCGCCGAGATCCTCGACGGCAAGCACGACGATGTGCCCGAAGCCAACTTCTATATGAAGGGCGGCATCGACACCGTGCCGAAGAGCTAAGGGATGGATGATTTGTGATGGATGATTGACGATTTCGTGATCGTGAATCAGGCCCAGGCCAAATCATCAATCATGGATCGTAAATCATAAGTTTCTAGTTACTGCTCATGCCTCTCAAACTCGAAATCGTCACCCCCGAAGCCCTCATCTTCTCCGATGAGGTGGACACCGTCGTGCTGCCCGGTTACGAGGGTGAGATGGGTGTCCTGCCGGCGCACGCGCCGCTGGTGACGACCCTGCTGCCCGGCGAACTTCGCTACACGAAGGCCGGCAAGACCGTCGACATGGCGGTTGGTGAAGGCCTCGTCGAGGTCACCGGCGCCACGGCGCGGGTGCTCACCGACATGGCCATTCACAGCGAGGATATCGACGAGAAGGCGGTCGAGGAGGCCCTTGAGCGCGCCAAGCACTCGCTCGAAAGCCTCAAGCATGGTGAGCAGCAGGAGGAGGTGGCGGCGGTCATGGCGATGATCCAGCGCAGCACCGCCCAGTTGCACGTCAAGCGCAAGCGCCGCACGCTCTGAGCCAGGCCGCGATTTCAGGCCCGCACCGCTTCGGCGGCGCGGGCCTTGTCGTTTCAGGACTGGGCCTCCAGGGAGTCGAGCAGGGCCAGCTGCACGCGCGCCCGCACGAGGTTGTGGTCCGGACGGTGCACGGGATAATAAACGTCGCCCTCCAGATGATCGCTGAGGAAGCGGCAGGCCTGCTCAAACAGCAGGGTGCGCGCGCCGAGATCGAGACTGCTGATCTCGGCCGGCGTCAGCCAGTCACTCACCGCCGCCAGATAACCGCGACGGATCGCCGTCAGGCGCTCCGGTACGATGGCCACGCGCGCGCTGTCCGGTTCGTCCTCGGCGCAGTCGCCAGCCATGGTGCGCACCATGTCGCCGAAATCGTGCGCGGCCAGACCGGGCATGGTCGTGTCCCAGTCGATCACGCAGCGCGGCTCGCCGCTGGCGGCGTCGAACAGCAGGTTGTTGAGCTTGGTGTCGTTGTGCACGGTGCGCACGGGCAGCGCCAGCTCCTGCAGGGCGGAGGCGAGCGGGCGACGTTGCAGCAAAGCCTCCAGCTCGGTCGCGCAGCCGGCGCGGCGGCCGACCGGATCGGCGGCGCTGGCTTGTTCGAGCCGCTCGAAGCGCTGGCGGGTGTCGTGAAAGCCCGGCAGGGTCTCGCGCAGCGGCGGTGCCGGCAGGTCGGCCAGGCGTTTTTGGAAATCGCCAAAGGCGCGTGCCGCAGCCTCGATGGCGGCGAGGTTGGGAGCGACATCAAACGACATCGTGCCGTCGAGGAACTCGAAGACGCGCCAGGCGTGGCCCCCGGCGTCGCGATGCAGCAGGCCGCCGCGCCGGGTGATACACGGTGTCAGATGGTCGCCGGGCCGGCCGGCCAGGTGTGCGGCGATGCGGGCGGTGTTGTCGGCGATGGCGTCGAGGTCGGGGAAGACGCGGCTGTTGAGTCGCTGCAGCAGGAAATCGCCGGCGGCGGTGCCGACCCGATAAGTTTGGTGAATGTGGCCGCTGCCGTGGCGGGCGAGGCCGGTTACCGGTGCGGGCAGGTCGAAGGCGGCGCAGGCGGCGAGGGCCGGGGCGGTCTCAGGCGTCGTCATGGGGATTGTCGGGGCGGCGGCTGGCCAGCCGTGTCAGCATGCCGCGAATGTCGCGTGCGCCCTGCACGGCGACCCAGACGGTGACGCTGCTGTACCAGAGCAGGGCGGCGACGGTGAGCAGAAACCAGAAGGTGGTCATGGAGGCGGGGTGGAACGGGGTTTCAGCAGGGAGCCGGCGATCATGCCAAGGGCGGCGGCAGCGAAGGCGGCGAGGCCGGCAAGATCCTTGCCGAGGGCGGCGGCCCAGGCGGCGGTGGTTGGCAGTTTTTCCAGGGTCAGATGCAGCACGGGCACGGCGGCACCGCCGAGGATGCCGCCGATGGCGCCCCAGTTGTTGGCGCGCTTCCAGTAGCAGCAGGCGATGAGCAGGACCGACATGCTGCTCAGGTAGATCGAGCCGGTGAGCAGCAGGTAGGACCAGACATTGCCCTCGATCCGGTAGAACAGGCCGAAGAACAGCAGGTACAGGCCGATGAGGGCGACGATACAGCGGTTCCAGAGGATGGCGCGGGCGTCGGTCCACGGGCGGCGCCGGAAGGGGGCCAGCAGATCGTTGTAGATGACGCTGCCCCAGCTCAGCAGGTAGGAGGAATTCGTGCTCATGTCGGCCGCCAGCATGGCGGCGATGAGCAGGCCGAGCAGGCCGACGGGCAGCAGGCCACCGAGGAATTCCGGCAGGGCCAGCAGCGAGGCATCGGCCAGTTTGGCCTGCACTTCCAGAGGCAGGGCGGCGGCCTGCTCGACACCGAGGCCGGCGAGCGGTTGTCCCACCGGCGAGGCGGCGATCTTTTCCGCGACGGCGACCGGCAGGGCGGCCTGCTCGCTGGTGCTGAGCTGCTGCAGCGGTTTCCAGCCGAGGGTGGCGAGGGCGGCGATGCCCCAGATGCCGGGCAGCAGGAAGCGGCAGACGAAGAAAAAGCTGGTGCGGGTGTAGATGCGCTGGCTGGTGCGACTGTCGCGCGCCGACAGCACGCGCACGATGACGGCCTGCCAGGTGAGTGCTGCGGCGGCGTTGGCGACAAATTGATTCGCCACGAAGGCCCAGCCCAGTGAAGGATTGGCCAGTGGCTGGAAGCCGCCTTCGCCGTGGTGGCGGCGCACGGTGTCGACCAGCGTGTCCCAGCCGACCTCCTTCAGCACCAGAAAGCTGACGACGAGCAGGCCGGCGCTCATGACGACGAACTGCAGGAAGTCGGTCACCAGCACCGACAGCATGCCGCCGAGCACGGTGTAGACGACGACCAGGAGCAGCAGCACGGTCATCAGCGCGGCCAGATTGGCGATGTCAAAGCCGGCGACGCTGCAGAGGAACTTGCCGCCGATCTGCAGGAAGACCCCCATGTTGAGCAGGCCGCCGAGCACAATGACCAGGCCCGAGAGCCAGCGCACGGTCTTGCCGAAGCGCTTCTCGAACATCTCCGGCAGGGTCATCGCTCCCGCTTGGCGCAGCGGCTGGATGCAGAAACCGGTCAGGCCGATGAGCGCCATCGCCAGCGCCTGGCAGAGGCCGGGCACCGCGCCGCTGAAGCCCTGGGTGTAGCCGGCCTGGGCCGTGTACATGCAGGTGATGATGCCGAACTCGGTGGCCGCAAGCGAGGCAATGCCGAGATGCAGATCCACCTCGCGCCCGGCGACCAGGTAGTCCTCGACCCGGCAGACATAACGCCGCATGGCCAGTCCGGCCGCCAGGGTCAGCAGCAGGTAGAGGCCGACGATGCCGCCGTCGTAGAGCCAGTGGAAATGCCCGGTCATGGGGTGGCATCTCAGCGCGGATGGCGCAGCTTGTCACGCGCAAAGCGGCGGCCGGCTCAACCGGCCTCGGGAATGACATCGACGGCGACCTCGAGTCGGTGGGCCCCTGCGCCAAGAGTGACGCCGCGCAGCGGGCTGACATCGCCGAAGTCGCGTCCCCAGGCCACCGTGATGTGGCGGTCGGAAGGCAGCACCTGATTGGTTGGATCGGCGTCGACCCAGCCGCAGGCCTCGCCACAGTAGGCGGCAACCCAGGCGTGTGAGGCGTCGGCACCGACCAGCTTCGCCTGGCCGGGCGGTGGCTGGGTTTCCAAGTAGCCGCTGACGTAGCGGGCGGGCAGGCCAAGCGAGCGCAGGCAGGCGATCATCACCTGGGCGAAATCCTGGCAGACGCCGCGGCGGGTGGCAAAGACCTCGGCCACCGGGGTCGCCAGGTCGGTGGCGGCGGGATCAAAAACAAAGTCCTCATAAAGCCGGCGATTGAGGTCGCTGACAGCGGCGAGTACCGGCCGGCCTGCGGGGAAGCAGGGCAGGGCGTAGGCCGCGAAGGCCTCGCCCGTCGGAATCTGCGGCGAGGCGTAGGCGAACTCGCCAGCGGTGGATGCCGGCCCGGGGCGGTCGCCGCGGCAGGCATCGCGCACCTCCTCCCAAGCCGGCGTCTGCTCCGGATCGAGCGTGGCCGGCGGTCGCAATTCCACCAAACTGCGCGCAATCACCTCAAGCTTTTGATGCGGTACCTCGATCTCGAAATAGACGCAGGCATTGCCGTAGGCGTCGGCGCGCTTGGCGCGTTCGACCGGCGCCGGATGGATGGTCAGTTCATGCCAGGGACAGGCCTGGCCCGGCAGCAGGCGCGGCTCCAGCCGCGCGTGGTAGTGGCAGACCGTCACCGGACTCTCGTACACGTAGGTCGTGCGGTGAATGACATGGTAACGCATCCGGATGTTGCATAGCACGGGCCGCGCCAGCCGGCAAGACGGGGTGCAGAACCGCATTGAATACTTCCCGGCGCCATGCGTCAGATGAGACATGAACCTCATGTCCGTCCTCGGAGGCTGCACGCTGCTCGCCACCGCGCTGCTTTCCTCCTGTGCCCCCTACGATCCCTATGTCTATGGCGCGCCGCCGCCGCGGGCCTATCCGGGCTACGGGTACGCGCCCTACGGCTACGCCCCCTATGGGTATGGCCCGGTGCGTTCCTCGCTCTCCGTCGGCTGGTTCGGCGGCGGCGGCTGGTGGGGTGGTCGCTCCTCCTGGTGGGGTCGCGACCGCTACGATCATCATCATCACCACGCGTCGCCGACGCGTTCCGTCACCGGCTATCGCACGGTTCACGCAGGCACCTACCAGCGCGATCCGCGACCGCTCGAACCCTTTGCCAGCGGCAGTCGTCACTCCGCCGTCACGCCACGGCCGCTGACCTCCTCGGCCACGGGTACCTTTGATCGTGGCTCGCCGAGTTCGCTGCGGGCGGGTTCCTCGCTGCCCGCGCTGCGCTCGTCGCCCCCGGCATCCTCGCGCCTGCGTGAATCGCGGCCGCCGACCCTGACGCCGTCGCGTCCGAGTTCCTCTTTTGAACGCGGCAGTTCGCGTCCCTCCTCGTCCGGGTCGATGCGTTCGAGCGAACTGCGCGCCGCCACGGGTGGGCGCAGTTCGGTGCTGACCTCCTCGCGCGGCAGCAGCGAGTCGCGCTTCAGTCGCGAGCGGCGCTGAACGGTCTCACTGGCGGTACAGAACGACGCTGTTGCCGGTGTGACCCGCCGGTGCGGCGTCGTGGCCAAGGCCGAGCGTCTGCAGTTGTTCGGCCGGCAGTCCCTGATCGATCAGGTAGCGGCGCACCGCCTGGGCGCGACGTTCGGAGAGCGAGCGGGCGTGGCCGCCGGGCAGATCGACCGGTGTCTGGCCGACGATGAGCAGGCGCGTGCCGCTGGGGTCAGCGGGCAGTGTGGCCATGAAGTCGCGCAGCAGGCGTTGGTGGCTGGTCGTCAGCGCGTACTGGGTGCCGGCGAAGCCCAGGGCGGGGCAGGCGGGGCTCAGTGGCTGCACCAGCGGGCTGATGAAACCCTCGCGCGGGCCGAGGGCATGCAGGACGGTGGTCTCGCCGCCGGGCGGCAGCGGGGTCGTGCAGGCGGTGAGGCCGGCGACGAGCGACAGGAGCAGGGCGGGGCGGATCATCGCATCCAGCGGGGTTCGGTGATGGTGCCATGCTGGGCGAGCACGAGCCGGCGATCGCGATTGAGCAGGTCGTGGATGTACAACGCGCCGTGCTGGCTGTAGCAGAGGTAGCGACCGTTCGGGCTCCAGGAGGGGTGACGGGCACCGCCGCGCTGGATGACACGGGCCCGTCCGGAGGGGAACTCCTTGACCACGACGGCGCTTTCGCCGCCGAGGCGCGCGGTGAAGGCGATTTGCCGACCATCCGGCGAGAACTCCGGATCGGTGCAGAAGCGAAAACCGCTAGGCCAAGGGCTCAGTCGCACCTCGCCTTCGCCCTCGGGGATCTCCGCGAGGTGCAGGCGTGGGCCCTGACCGCGATCATCGGAAAACACCAGCCGGCGGCCGTCGGGATGCCAGGAGGGACCGGCGGGTACGCCGAGGGTCTCGCTGACGCAGGCGGCGGTGTTGGTGCCGAGATCGGTGACGAAGATCTCGGGATTGCCGAGAAAACTCATCACCAGGGCGAGGCGGCGTCCGTCCGGGGCGAAGGCGACGCCGTTGTTGAGCCCGGGTGCGTCGGTGATGACGCGCTCCCAGCCCTGGCCGAGATCGAGCAGCATGACGACGGGAAAACCGGGCCGGTAACTGGTGAAGGCGACCGCCGAGCCATCCGGTGCCAGGCTCGGGCTGACGGCGCCGTGCGGATGGCGGGTGAGCTGCTGGACATCGCGGCCCTGCGGGTCGCAGAGGTAGATCTGGCGGCTGCCGCTGCGGTCGCTGACGAAGGCGATGCGACTGGTCGCCAGCCCGGGTTTGCCAGTCGCGGCGAGGATGAGGTCGTCGGCCAGCTGGCGCAGGTTTTCCTCCAGGCCCGGCGCCGCATAGCTGCGTTCAAAGACCGGCCCGCCCTGCGCGTCGACCAAGCGCGCGGTGACGCGGCCGCCGACGGAATGACCGCTGATGCGGAACGGCGCGGCCTCTTCGCTGACGCGCACTTCCGGCACGGCGCTGAGTTCCTGGATCAGGCCGAGGCGGGCGCTGCGGCCGGTGCCTCCCGTGAAGTCGAGCACCTGCAGGCGCTGCGGCGCCACGACGGCCGACCGGCGACCGAGACCGGGCAGGCGCAGCCAGTCCGGCCAGGCACCCGCCTGCGCCGGCAGGACGCCGAGCAATAGCAGGACCAGGAGACGGCTACGGCGCATGGGCGGGCAGGCTGGAGGGGACGGCGACTACTTCAGCGCGGCGTAGACGCGGTGGACGTCGGCATGACCGTCGAGCGCCTGCAGGAAGCGGGTGACCTCCTCGCGCTGGCTGTCGCTGAGTTCCGGGCAATCCTTCGGGTGGTAATGCAGCTCGGAAGTGGTGATTTGCCAACCGGCGGCCTTGAGGGCCTTGGTCACCGTGTCGAGCTCGGTGGTGGCGGTGAAAAAGCGCGCGCCGATCTGGCCGGCGGCCTCGTCGTCATCGAGTTCGAGCGGCTCGACATTGTCGGCGCCGGCCTCCAGGGCGGCGGTTTCCAGATCGATCGAGGCGTCGGCATGCTGGCCCTCGATCAGGCCGCAGTGCTCGAACATCCAGGCGACCGAACCCGGTGTGCCCATGCTGCCGGATTTGAACAGCACCTTGATCTCCGAGGAGGTGCGGTTGTTGTTGTCGGTCAGGCACTCGACCATCACCGGCACGCGGTGCGGGGCGAAGCCCTCGAAGACGACGGTCTGGAACTGCACGGCATCGGCGCCGGTGCCGCTGCCCTTGGCGAGCGCGCGTTCGATGGCATCGCGGGTGACGCTTTGTTTCTTGGCCGCGGCGATCGCTGCGAACAGGCGGGCGTTGAATTCAGGGTTGGGGCCGCCGAGGCGCGCCGCCACCTGGATTTCGCGGGTGAGTTTGCCGACGAGTCGGCCCTTCTGGTCGGCGGCGAGTTCGCGCCATTTCTGTTTCCATTGTGCTCCCATGGTCGAGGTCGTGTGAGGGGTCAGTTGGTGCTTTTCGAGGGGGTGAGGATGAGCTGTTTGACGAGGAGCTGCGGGGTGGCGTTCGCCGTGCCGGCGCGCAGGCGCAGGGTCTCGCCACGCAGTTCACGTGGCAGGCTGAGGCGACCCAGGCGCAGGATGCTGTAGGTGGTGCCGTCGCGGGTGGCACCTTCGGGGCCGAGGTTGGCGGCCAGGCGATGCTCGGCAACGCTGCACTCCAGGGTCAGTGGCGCGGTCAATGGCGGGCAGGCGTAGTGCAGCAGGACTTCATAGTGGCCGGGCGGCAGGCTTTCGATGCGCCATTCGATCTCGCCAATGGCGGCGGCCTCGGGGCTGGCGCTGGTGTCGGGCCGCGGCTGGATGCTGGCGGCAAGGGCGGGCGTCAGGGCCAGGGTGCCCCGGCGCAGGCGCGGCACCGGCGGTGCCCCCGGTTCCGGCGGCGGTTCGGCCGGCGTCTTCAAGGCCAGCGCGGCCGCGGTCAGTTCGACAACGCCGCCGCTGGCGAGGATGCCCTGGATGCGGGTGATCTCGCGCTGGTAGGGGGCGGGATCGGGGGCGCTGGCGGCGAGTCGCTGCAGCTCGGTGACGTACTCCGCGACCACGGGCACATGCAGGGCGCGCAACTGCTGCTGGTAGATGGTTTCCATCTGGCGCAGGCGCGAGTCCTCGGCGCTGGCGGCGACCGGCGCCGAGGTCAGCGGCGGCGTCTGGGCGGCGGCGCCGGCCAGGAGCAGGGCGAGCAGGCAGAGCGGTTTCATGGGCGGGTGTCCGAAAGGGCCCAGGCTCCGGGCGCGGGTTGGCGTCGGCGCGCGGACTGTTCGCGCTCGAGCAGGCTGTCGAGCAGGCCGGTTTCACTGACGGCACGGCGCTCCTTCGGCGGTGCCACTGCGGCCAGGCCCTGGTCGACCAGAACGTTTTGAAACAGGCCGACCTCGGGCAGGAAAACGAGGGCCGAGACACTGCCGTCCTTGTTGCGGCCGGGACGGACGAGCAGGCGCAGCGGCTTGCCTTCGAGATAGCCGGCGGTGAATTCCTGGGCGAGCCGGCCGAGGGTCGCCGTGCTCTGCTCGTCGAGGCGGAAGTGCTCGCGGAAGGCCTTGGCACGCGCCGCGTCGGCAGCGGGCTCGACAGGCGCACAAAGCACCCAAAGCAGTTGCACGCGCAGACGGCGGCCCTCGTGCTCAACTTCAAAGCGGTCGCCCTCGTCGCCATCGCCCGCGACGTAACGGGCGCCGTCGAGGTCGTCGAAAGCCCCGAGCGGACTGCTGGCGCTGGTCAGGCGCAGGGCGCTGCCGGCCTGGCTGGCAGCGCCAAGCAGGCGCAGCACACGGCGTTCCTCCGCCCCGGCAGCCTCCTTGAGGGCAGGATCGGCCAGGGCCAGTTCGCGCAGGCGCGCCAGATAGGCATCGGCCAGCGGCTTCTGGGCCACGGCGAGGGCGTCGGTGAGCGACTTCTTCAGGTCGTCGAGGCTGGGCCCCTCGGGTGCGGTCGGAGCGACCACGGTCGGCGCCTCCTGGACGGCGGGAATGAGGCGCAGGGCGCGCAGGCGGATCTGGTTGCCCGGGTAACCGGCCGTGGCGGCGAGGCGCAGGGTCACCGGAGTGCGGGTGAACTGCATCGGCCCAATCTGCACGGAGGTGAACGAGGTTTCATCCTGGCTCAGACCGATCTCGAACGAGCGCCGGCTCTCGGCGGCGCCGGGTAGGAGCGACAATTCATAAAACTCGAACATGGCCCGCTCCTGCGGGCGCACCCGGCCGGGCAGCAGGGCGTCCGGCGGCGCGGCAATCTCGCTCAGGCTGGCCTCCAGTTCGAGGTAGTAGCGCCCCGGCGTCAGGCGCACGCCACTCCATTCGGCGGCGCTGCCATTGGTGCGCCAGTTGGTGAGCACATCGGCGCGTGCCTCCACCGAGCCCGACAGGCGTGCCTGCTGTACCGGCAGCGGCACGGCGAGCGACAGGGCCACGTCGGCTTCGGTCGCCGGATAAAGCGCCTTCAACTCGTCGCGCCGGCGCCGGATCAGCAGGGCTTCCTCGTAGCCGCCGGCGGCGGCGAGTTCGGCCTCGGTGCGCGCCAAGGCGGCTTCGTACTGGCCGGTCAGCTTCTGCGAGACCGTGAGTACCTCGCGCAGGAAGCCGGCGCGCGCGGCGGCGAGCGGCGCGGGGTCGGCCGTCGTCTGCGCGGCGACGGCGGCCGGCAGGGCGAGCAGGGCGAGCAGGAGCGGAAACAGGCGGCGCATGGCGGTCTTCAACGGGCGGCGGGCACGAGGTGGACGGCGAGCAGGTGCATGAGGTTGTCCTTGAGGACGCTGCGCGCGCGGATCACCAGTGAGCCGCTGCCGTCGGTGATCTTGAGTGTGCCCAGGTTCTTTTCCTGAGGGCCACGCAGGGTGGTCAGCACCTCGGCATTGAGGTGGAAGCGCGCCTCGCGCACCTCCAGCGTGCCGCCTTCGAGTGCCCCGCAGCGGTACTTGAGCAGGACTTCGTAGCCGCCGGGCGGCAGGTCCGGCAGTTTCCAAGTGACTGCGGCCTCCGGGCCACTCCAGCCGGTGAGCGCGCCGCCGGCGCGACGGACACCACCCTCAAGCTCGGCCGTGTCCAGCGGCAGCGGGATGCGGTCGGGCAGCAGGCGGGCCTTGAGCGACTGCTCGCGCGTCTGCGTCAGCAGCAGTTCCTTGTCGAGGCGCTCCAGTTCGGTGGTCAACTTCTTGCGCTGGTTGCGGGCCTCGATCGCGCCGGCATAGTCGCCCGCGGTCGCCCGCTGCTTCTCCAGCTCCTGCAGTGCCGCCAGGTGCTGCTGGAGCGGCTGCAGGCCGGCTTCAAGCAGACGCTCCTGGAATTTCAGCCGCTCCAGTTCGATCGTTGCCGCCGGGGCACGCGTGTCCTGAGCGACTGCCGGACAAGCCGGAGCGCCGAGCAGCAGGGCGACGGCAAGCGTACGGTTCACAAGGGGGGGCCGGCTTGGGGGCAACGGCTTCGCAAAAGTAACCGGGGCCGGCCGCGAGACAAGGGCGGAATCCGTGCCCCTGCAACTTGACGGATGACAAAGGCACATGCCCGGCCCAACATGGCGCCGCCATGGCCTCCCTGCTCAAGTCCCTCGGGCTCGCTGCCGACCCAACGCGCGCGCGCCTGCTGCTGCTCTTGCGACGCGAGGAACTCAGCGTGGCCGAACTGCAGGAGATCCTGGCCCTGCCGCAGTCGAACATCTCCGCCCAGCTCTCCCGGCTCAAGGCCGCCGGGCTGGTCGCCGACCGCCGCAGCGGCAAGAACCGCCTGTACAGCCTGGCCGAGGACCGTCCGGAGGCCTTTTACGCCCTGCTGGAAGCCGCCGGCGCCGAACTGCCTGAGGTGAAGAAGGACCTCACCGCCCTGAAAGTGGTCCTGCAGAAGCGTGCCCGCAGCGCCCAGGCGTACTTCGACGCCCTCGCCGGCAAGTTTGGCCGTCACTACATCCCGGGGCGTTCCTGGAAGGCCCTGGGCGAGATGCTGCTCAAGCTGCTGCCACCCCTCGTCATCGCCGACCTCGGGGCAGGCGAGGGCACACTCGCCCAACTGCTCGCCCAGCGCGCCCGCCAGGTCATCGCCGTCGACAGCTCGGAAAAAATGGTCGCCTACGGCGCCGGCCTCGCCCGTGAGCACGGTTTCGCCAACCTGGAATTCCGCTTGGGCGACATCGAGGATCCGCCGATCGAGCCGGCGAGCGTCGATCTTGCCATTCTCAGTCAGGCCCTGCATCACGCCGCCAACCCGCTCAAGGCCCTGCGCGCCGCCCACCGCCTGCTCAAGCCCGGCGGTCGCATCGCCGTGCTCGACCTGCTCAAGCACTCGTTCGAAAAGGCCCGTGAGCTGTATGCCGACCGCTGGCTCGGTTTCTCGGAGGCCGAACTCCACGAAATGCTCGGTCAGGCCGGCTTCATCGCCGTCGAAACCTCCATCGTCCATCGCGAGACCCGCAGCCTGGGCTTTCAGACCGTGCTGGCTCTGGCGGAAAAACCGTCGGCCTGAGGCACAGCCCGTCCCGGGCGGCGGATCCACTGGGTCAGAGCTGGCGAATCAGGCGCAGGGCACTCAACGGCCGGCCGGTGCGGCCCGCAAGGATGTCGGAGGGCGACACCTCGCGACTGTAATAGCGGCGGTTGGCCTTGGCATTGGCGCCAATGACGCTGCCCTCCAGCGAAACCCCGGCGAACAGGCCCTGGCTGCGGCTGTAGGCATAGACGGCCGCGGTCGGTGTCACCCCGGCCTCGGCGCTGCGGCCGACCGGACCGGCGGCGACGCTCAATTCACCGCCAAGTTTGACGTTCGCCTCGCGGGCGAAGGCCTGCACGGCTTCGGGGGTGTTCAGGACCAGCACGAACTCCGTGACATTGGCACCGATCTGGGCGCCGAAACCGATGCCGCCGGTACGGATGAAGGCCGGGCCCGACCAGCCATCCCGGTTGCGGGCGACCACGACGCCTTGGCCGATTTTGCCCGACCAGATGAAGCCACCCTTGGTGACCGTGAGGATGGCCAACCCCTTGGCCTCGCGCAGCACCTGTCGGGGGATCTCATGCTCGGGCATGGCCTTGAAGCGCTGGAGGATGGCCGTGGCTTGATCGACTTGCTGGTCTTCCCGACTCGCCGCTTGGGTTGGCGCGACCGTCAGTAGGAGGGCAAGAGAGAGCAGTGCGGATGTTTTCATGGTGGAGAACTCCTTTCACACGTCATTACGCGACCCCGGCCAGGAAGGTTGCAGCCTCAGCCAGCCCCCAGCGCCGCGGCAATCGGGCCGCCCCCCCTTCCAGAAGGCCCCCTTGTCCCGCGCAGTCAATGCCGTCAATGCCTGGATCTTCAAAGCACACACCACCGCACTGCCCCAACGCCTGCTCCGACAAGAAATTCGTAAATCAAAAGGAAAATAGATGCCATTACAAAAACATCTAAATATCAGCAAGAAATGACACAAAAACCAACATAAACGTAAAAACAAACTGCTTCTAAAGTAACTGCCGAATAGTTACAAAGTCACTAGATCAGCCGATTCAATCGAATACAGTAACGAAAATATAACTCAACAAACACGTCTTCCACCGCCTGTTCACCACTGCAGATGGGTCGGTAAAGCTCAAGTCGATCGCCACTCAGGCTCCCTCAGTGTAACGAAATGATCGCTACATCAACCCCTCACGAAAACTCCGTTTCCTCTCATGGAACGCAAAAGAAACCCCGTGAGCGAACTCACGGGGTTGCGAAGCCGGTGGCCGGTGGGCGCTTAAACCGCCACGACGCTGCAGCTGGCTTGGCTGGCCAGGGCGGCGGCGAAGATTTCCTGGGTGGCGACGGCTTCCTCCGGCGTGGCACAGCCGAAACGGCCGTCGAGCTGGCCCTCGCGCTCCATCAGGAAGGCAGCCCACATCTGCTGGATGACGTCGGGGAAGCCCGGTTCGAAGATGCCGCCGGTGACCGCCTTGAAGGGCATGCCGAAACCGAGGTCGGTCTTCTTCCAGTACTGTTCCTTGCCGCCCTCGAACAGCCAGAGGGTCTTGGGTTCCTTGGTCGAGTAGCGAACACCTCCTTCGGTGCCGAGGATTTCCAGGAACCAGGTGTTGGTCTCGCCGGGGGCGAGGCGCTTCATCTCCAGGCGCAGGGGGGTTTCCTGGCCCTGGATCGTGGTCCAGCAGTGCAGCTGGGCGTTGTCCCAGGTGTCGCAGGCAGCCGTGCCGCCCTTGCCATCGGGCCGCTCGGGGTAGCCCTTCTGCAGCTGGGCAAACAGATGCGTCGGGCGCCAGCCGAGGCGCAGCGGGATGTGGCAGGCGTGCATGCCGAGGTCGCCGAGCACGCCAATCTCGCCGCAGGTGCGGGAGAAGCGCTTCCAGTTGGCCGGCTTGCTGGCGTCGAGATCGCTGCTGTGATGGAAGCCGGAAACGACCTCGAGCACGCGGCCGATCTTGCCGGAGGTGGCGACGGCGATGGCGCGTTGGGCGCCGGGGAAGAAGGGAAATTCCGAGGAGCAGCGGACGAAGCGGCCGGTGCGACGGCAGGCTTCGAGGATGCGGCGCGAGGATTCGAGGGCCATGCCGAAGGGTTTTTCGGCAAACAGATCCTTGCCGGCCTCGAGCACGTCCGTGTAGATCTTCTCGTGCAGGTTGTGCGGCACGGCCACGTACACCACGTCGACGGCCGGGTTCTTCAGCAGTTCATGGTAGTCGGCGATGAGCTGGGTGCAGGACGGGATCTGGCGGAACCACTCGCGCACCGGCTCGACCAGGTCGGCGACGGCGACGAGTTCCGGCTGCACACTGACGTCGGTGAGCGCACACCAGCGCCCGAAAGCGCTTGCCATTTCCCGGCCCATGAGGCCGCCGCCGATGATGCCAATGCCGATTTTCTTCATAGGAAAGGGCAATGAAGCGGGGCTGGCCCGGGAGTAAAGGCTTTCTGCGCAAAGAATGCCGGGCCGACCGGCTGCAAGCTTGCCGCTGCGGCCGAAGTGCGTCATGCTCGCCGCGTGAAAACCTTTCAAATCACCGGCACAAATGGCCTCGACAGCCTGCGTTGTGTCGACCTGCCCGAACCCCGCCCCGGTCCCGGTGAGGTGCGCCTGCGCCTGCGTGCGGTGTCGCTCAATTACCGCGACTGGATGAACGTCGCCGGCCTGCACGGCATCACCGGTCCCGTGCCGCGCATCCCGTGCTCGGACGGCGCCGGCGAGGTGCTGGAGGTCGGCCCGGGCGTGACCGACTGGCGGGCAGGGGATCGCGTCGTCGTGCCCTTCATGCCGGGCTGGCTCGACGGCGGTTTCACCCAGGAACACGCTGCCGGCGCCCTCGGCGGGGCGGTCGATGGCCTGCTGCGCGAGCAGGCCTGCCTGCCTGCGTCCAGTCTGCTGCCGATCCCGGCCCACCTGTCCTTTGCCGAGGCCGCCACCCTGCCGTGCGCCGCCGTCACCGCCTGGGATGCCCTGCACGTGCGCGGCGGTCTGCAGCCGGGCGAAACGGTGCTCATCCTCGGCAGCGGCGGTGTCTCGGTCTTCGCCCTGCAGTTCGCCCGCCTCGCCGGCGCCCGCGTGCTGGCGATCACCAGCAGCGACGCGAAGGCCGAACGCCTGCGCGCGCTCGGTGCCGAGGCGGTGCACAATTATAAGCAAGACCCCGCCTGGGATGCTTGGGCGCTCGCCCAGACCGACGGTCGCGGCGTCGACAAGGTCGTCGAAATTGGCGGCCCGGAGACCCTCAATCGCTCGATCAACGCCGTCCGCTTCGGCGGTCACATCGCCCTCATCGGCGTGCTCACCGGCACCACCGGAGAGGTCCGCACGGTCGGCCTGCTGCGCAAGGGCATCCGCCTCGACGGCGTCTACGTCGGCTCGCGCGCCATGTTCGCGCAGATGAACACCGCCATCGAGGCGGCCGGGCTGCGACCCGTGATCGACTCGGAATTCGCCTTCGATAAGGCTCCGGCCGCCTTCCAACGCCTGGCCAGCGGCGCCCACTTCGGCAAGATTGTCGTGCATGTCTGACGAATCCCGCCACGAACGCGAGCTCGGCGGGCAGTTGCTCGCCTCGGTCTCGCGTTCCTTCTACCTGACCCTCAAGGCCCTGCCCGGTGAGCTGCGCGAGCCGATCTCGCTCGCCTACCTGCTGGCGCGAACGGCCGACACGCTCGCCGACACCGCTGCGGTACCGGTCGATCTGCGCCTCGACTGCCTGGCGCAGTTCGATCAGGCCGTCAAAGGCCTGCCGACCCCCGGTCTGGCGCGACGGGTCCGCGAGGCCTTTGTGGCGCACCAGTCGGACGCGGCCGAGCGCCGCCTCATGGAGCACTTCAGCGACGGCCTCGCCTGGCTGGCGACCATGCGCGAGGTGCCGCTGCGTGCCATCCGCGAGGTGCTCCAGCACATCATTGAGGGTCAGAAGCTCGACCTCGAGCGTTTCCCCGGCGATGGCCGCCTGCGCTGCCTCGCCAGCGACGTCGAGCTCGATGATTACACCTGGCGGGTGGCTGGCTGCGTCGGTGAATTCTGGACCGGCCTCTGCGCCACCGAAAAACCCGGCGCCCTCGATCCCACCGTGCCGCTTGAGCAGATGAAGCTCTGGGGCAGCGACTTCGGTCGCGGCCTGCAGCTCGTCAACATCCTGCGCGATGTCGGCGAAGACCTGCGCGACGGCCGAGGCTACCTGCCCGGAACCGTCCACGAAGGCCGGCTCGACGAGGCCGCCCTGCGCGACGCCTGGCGACATTGGGCGGGCGCCTGCCGACTCCATCTCGACGCCGGACTTCACTACGTGCGCCACGTGGCCGACGGCAAACTGCGCTACGCCACCGCCCTGCCGCTGCTGCTCGCCGCGCGCACCCTGGCCCTGCTGCGCGCCGCCTCCTGGGAGGAACTGCAGCGCGGCGTCAAGGTCTCGCGCCTTGAGGTCGCCCGCCTGCTCGCCGAAGCCGCGCTTGCCTGCCGCCATCCCGACAGTTTGGAAAAGCTGTTTCGCCGCCTCGCCGGCGAAGCCTGACCTTGACCCGGGCCGCGCCCCGCCCTTTGATGCGGCCGTGCGCCGCCTTGGCGCGTTTGTCCAGAACCACCTTCAACCCCACGCATCCCCATGGCCCTCACCGTCGGATCCTCCGCCCCTGATTTCACCGTCACCACCCTCGGCGCCAACGGCCCCGAGCTGTTCAAGCTGTCCGAGCAGGTCGGTTCCAC
Organism: uncultured Prosthecobacter sp.; assembly: GCA_964605265.1. Lineage (GTDB taxonomy): Bacteria > Verrucomicrobiota > Verrucomicrobiia > Verrucomicrobiales > Verrucomicrobiaceae > Prosthecobacter. Next base: position 963 of record CAZSBO010000079.1, on the reverse strand, counting down.
CAACCTGCTGCTGCTCTTCGTGCCGATGGCCTTCACCGGCGTCTGCACCAAGGAGTTCTGCGAGATCTCCAACAGCATCAACGCCTTCACCCAGCTCAACGCCCGCGTCGTCGGCATCAGCGGCGACAACCCCTTCGCGCAGAAGGCCTGGGCCGAGAAGGAAAACATCACCCTGCAGCTGCTGAGCGACTACGATCACAAGGTCGCCGCCGCCTACGGCGTCGCCTACGACAGCTTCCTGCCGGCCAAGAACCTCATCATGGGTGGCGTGCCCAAGCGCTCCGCCTTCATCGTCGACAAGGCCGGTGTCATCCAGTACGCCGAAGTCCTCGAAAGCCCCGGCGACCTGCCGAACTTCGACGCCATCAAGGCCAAGCTCGCCGAGCTCGCCTGAGACTGACAGAGTGTGTTTTCGCGACGGGCGCCCGGACTCCGGGCGCCCGTTTTGCTTGGGGGTGAGGGGAGCGCGGGCACTCCGCTTCTTCTGAAGGACCAAGTTTTGGAACCACGAAGGTCAAGAAGGTCAAGAAGGTCAAGAAGGGGACAGGGTAGGGCGCCGCTGCGTCGGCGCCGTGGCTTTCCACCGTGGTAGGCGGGAAAGGGTCTCACGCCAAGCCTTGGGGTCTTGGCGTGAGGACGTTCTTGGCGACCCAATACGGTTGTGAACCGCTGATTTGACGCTCATGGGACGCTGATTCTGAGGGGAGGGAGCGCAGAGCCAAGAGCAGGGGGCGGAGAGAAGTCGGACAAGCCCAACGGGCTTTCGGCATGCAGCCCAAGGGATGCCGAGCGCAGTGATTCTTGGAGCTCGAGTGTGCCGAAGGTCACTCGCTCTGGGGGGCACACGCAGGTCCCAGAGCGAGCAGGCTGCGCCATGCTCGCGCTCCGGTCAACGGCCCGGGGGGGGTGCAAGACCCAAGCGAGGCCGCGGCGCGTCCACGCCTGGGCTGCAAAACGGAACCG
>CAZSBO010000078.1:0-18445 GCA_964605265.1 uncultured Prosthecobacter sp. | reverse complement strand
ATCGGCACCGCCGCCGAGGATCACCTGGTGCTCATAGAGTCCGCCGACGATGCCGTCGGGCAGGTTTTGCGCCTCGGGGATCGGCGGGCCATCGAAGATGCGCAGGTCGACGCTGCCGCCGGTGCGTTCTCCTCCCGGGGCACTGACAACGCAGGCATAGAGACCGGAATCCTCGGCAGCGGTGTTGGCGATCGTCAGGGTCCGGCCATCGCTGGCGACCGTGAAGCGGGCGTCGGCCGGCAGCGGTTCGCCGTCGCGGGTCCAGGCATGACTGAGGCCGTTGCCGGCGCTCTGCACCTTCAGCACGGCCTTGGCCTTCTCGGCGAGCACCCGCGTCACCGGCTGATCGACGACCACGGCCACCTCCGCCTGCCGGCTCTCCACCGAATCCGCCGAGGTGACGACCACGGAATAGCGTCCAGCCTGGGCCAGGCCGACGCCGTAGAGGGCCAGCACGCGGTCGGTGGCGCCCTTGATGGGTTTGCCGTTGAAGCGCCACTGGTAGTGGAGGGGCGGGCGACCGAGGGCGGCGACCTGCAGGATCAGGTCGGTGCCGGCGTGCAGGATTTGGTCGGCCGGTTCCTGCACGAGTTGTGGCAGATCGGCCACCACCTCCAGAACCGCCTTTTCGCTGGGGAAATCGCCGACCACGTTGCTGACCACCACGTCGTACTCAGCCGCGTCGGCCTCGGTGACGGCAGCGAGGCGGAGTTCGGCGGTCGTTTCGCCTGGCAGATCCCCGCCGTTCTTGCGCCACTGGTAGGTGAAGGGGCCGGTGCCGGTGACGGCGACGCTGAAGATCACCTCATCCGCTTCGCTGACTTTGCGTGATTGCGGGTGGGTGGTGAAGACCACGGGATCGTTGATGGTGAGAACTACCTCGGAGCTGTGAACGGTGTCGACGAGGTTGCTGATGCTGACCTGGTAACGGCCTTCGTGCGCTTCCTCGGCCGGATCAAGCACGAGCGTGGCGGAGTCCGCTCCGGGCAGGATCGCATCGTCCTTGCGCCAGACGTAGGTGAAGGGTCGCGAGCCCGTGTGGGTCACCTGCAGCTCGACGCGTGCACCCGGGTTGACCACCTGTCCCGCCAGATCGGTGGTGAGGGCGGGCGCGACGGGATGGATTGTCAGGCTGAGCGTGGCTGGAGCCGAATCCACCCGGCCATCGTTGACCTTGAAGGTGAAGCTGTCGGAGCCGTAGAAAAACTCGTCGGGGGTGTAGGTGAAGCGGCCATCTGCCGTCACCAGGACCTCGCCATGGGCAGGATCCCCGACCTTGGCAAAGGTCAGGGCATCGCCGTCGGCATCCGTCGCCGCAAGCTGTCCCTCAACGGTGTCGCCATCGTTGCCGCTGGCGCTGGCGGCGATCGCCAGCGGCACGGCATTGGTGGCGGTGATCGTGAATGGCGCCGTGGCGGGCAGGAACCGATCGTCGCCGGCCTGGGCAGCCTGGACCGTGACCTCTCCAGGCGAGGTGAAGGTCAGGGTCGCACCGTTGAGTTGGCCCGGGCCGTCGAGCACGCTGAAGGTCACCGGAGTCAGCCCGCGATCCGAGGTGGCGCTCAGGGTCACCGAGGCTCGGTAGCTTGCCGAAGCGGGTGTGGCAGGATGGAAAGCCAGCGTTTGCAGCCCGCGCACGACGGTGAAGCTGCGACTGACCGGTTCGGCGGCGGCGTAGGTGCCATCGCCGGGCTGGGAGGCCAGGATGGTGACCGTGCCGGTGCCGGAGAAGGTGACGGTGCCATCCTGCAGGCTGGCGATGGCCGCGCCCTCGGTGATTTCATAGTTGATGGTCAGACCGCTGTTCACCGTGGCGGCGAGCACCAGCGGTGTGCCGCAGGCCTGCTCGGCGATCGGGTCAAAGACCAGGTTCTGGGGCAGCCGGCCCTGGCCGGTGAAAGCGACGGTGAACTCCGGTTCATCGGGGTCATCGCTGAGGATCGTCAGCACGCCGTTGCGCGCGCCCGCCGCGGAGGGGGTGAAGGTGGCGGTGAACTGGGTGCTGTGCCCAGAGGCCAAGCTGAGGTCCAGGCCGGTCGTGTCGAGGCTCCAATCGCCCGTGACCTCCAGATCACTCAGGTCGAGGATGCCGGGAGCGTCGTTGAAGATCGTGAAGGTGCGCACCTCGGAGGCAGGGGTGACCACGGTGCCGAAGTCGACGGTGCTTGTGCCGCTGGCGAGTTCGTTGTCGTCTTCGAAGACCTGGAGGTTCCCGAAGGGTCGATCGAGGATGATGCGCACCGGCGGCGCGGCATTCCACGCCGTTTCGTCGCCCGGCTGCCAGGCCAGCACGACGGCGGTGCTGCCCTTGGGGCCGGTGTGGGCGATGTGCGAGCCGGTGATTTCCACCGACCCGGACAACACCTGGAATTGGACGGGAAGGCCGCTGCTGGCGGTCACTGATCCGCTGAGCTGGCCTTCGGGCCAGGCTGAGATGCTCTGCGGTGCAAGTCCGGGGAGCACCAGGAGCGGTCGCTTGTGATCGCGCGCCCCGCCCATGACCCGGCACCCCGCGGTGCCCGCCGTCCAGAAAGTGCCGTCGCTGGTGAGCGCGGCGAGCGACGTGGAACCCAGTGCCACGTGCTGAAAGCCCGCATCCGCCACGGGGGTGAAGGACAGCAGGTTGGCGGTGTCTGGATGGCTGAGTTGGCCGGAGTGATTATCGCCCGCCGCCCAGAGGCGACCCTCCGCGGATTCTGCCATGGAGGAGGTGCGCGTGACCCAGATGCGGGTCCAGTGGTTTTCGTTCCCCACCCGGGTTGGCACGACCCGCAAGGCGGTGTCCCCCAAGCCGAGCGCGCCCGTGGAGTTGGACCCCCAAGCCCAGAGTGAGCCGTCGGCCTTCAGGGCGAGGCTGTGCCCACCGGCGGCCACGGCGACCCAGTCCGAATCCGTACCGATGCGCGTTGGCACGCTTCGGTTGGTGGTGTCCCCGAGGCCGAGTTGGGCGCCGCCGTTGGATCCCCAACCCCAGAGCGTGCCGTCGGTCTTGATGCCCAGCGAATGGCTGTAGCCGCCGGCCACCTGCGCCCAATTTGTGTCGTTGCCGATTTGCTTGGGGGTGCTGCTGGTGCTGGTGGTGCCGTCACCAAGCTGGCCGAAGCTGTTGGATCCCCAGGCCCAGAGTGAGCCATGGGTCTTGATGCCCAGGGCGTGATTTTGTCCTGCCGCAACCCGTGACCAATCTGTATCGCCCCCGATCTGAACGAAGGAATTTTTGGGGGTGACGGTGCCGTCGCCAAGCTGGGAGCTGGAGTTGTAGCCCGCCGCCCAGAGGCTGCCATCGGTCTGGATGGCGTAGGAGGAATTGCCAAAGAAATTGTGGCTGCCCACCTCCACAAAGGCCCACTGATTGCTTGTGCCGATTTGTGTGAGGCTGAACCTGTCGGCGGTGGATCCGTAGCCCAGGTTGCCCCAGCCACTGTAGCCCCAGCCCCAGAGCGTGCCATCCGCGCGCCGGGCCAGGTAGGTGGAGCCACTGCCGGAGAGCTGGAGCCAGGCTGTGCCGGTGGTGGCGATGGGAGTCAGCCCGCGGGGTGAAACGCCACTGTAGCCATAACTTTCGCCGGCCACCCAAATCGTGCCATCCTCATGCAGCGCGGCGATCTGGGAGAGCCCCGCGGTACCCTCGCGCCAGCCCCGGCCGGATGCGAAGAGTTGGGGCGTGTTGCGGTTGATTTGGGTGCCGTCGCCGAGTTGGCCCGCGGCATTGAATCCCCAGGCCAGGATGCTGCCATCGGTCCTGCAGGCCACGCTGACGTGGGAGCCAGCCCGGACACTCTTCCAGTTCGTGGCAATGCCAATTTGGACAGGCGTACTGCGCTGAGTGAGCGTGCTATCGCCGAGTTGGCCATAATAATTGGCGCCCCAGGCCCACAGGCTGCCGTCGGCCTTCAGGGCGAGGGCATGGGCAGTGCCTGCGGCGATGCTGGCCCAGTCGGACGCGGTGCCGACGCGGACGGGTGAGAGTTGCTGGGTGGTGTTGCCATTGCCGAGCTGGCTGTTGGTATTTTGGCCCCAAGCCCAGATTTCACCCGTTTGAGTGAGGGCCACGGTAAAATAGCTGCCGCAGACCACCCGCCGCCAGTGGGTGGCTGAGCCGACCCGAGTCGGGAGGGTTCGCTGGGTGGTGTCGCCCAACCCAAGCTGGCCATTGAGGTTGTAGCCCCAGGTCCAGAGTGTGCCGTCGCTGGCCACGGCGGCCGAGTGGTTGTAACCGGCGCTTGCATCCGTCCACGTCTTGCCGGATCCCACTTGCACGGGGGAGGTCCGCGGCGATGTGGTGCTGTCACCAAGTTGGCCATAGGTGTTGGCGCCCCAGGCCCAGAGGCTGCCATTTGAGCGCAGGCCGACGCCATGGGAGTTGCCCGGCGACGCCAGGGTCCAATCGCTGAAGCTGCCAACCTGAACCGGGCTGATGCGACCGCCGGTAACGGAGGCGCCCAGATAGCCCGTGCCGTTGGAATAACCCCAGGTCCAAAGCGTGCCATCGTCGCGGATGGCGTACATCGCGGGAGCCTGATGGCCGGACTGAAGGCTTGTGAAGACCGGCCAGTCGCCGAACTGGAAGGTCACGAACTGCTCTGCCGCCAGGTAACCGCCGACCCCGCCGGCCTGGAGAATCCGAATCGTGACGGCGCCGCTGCCGGTCGGCGTCACCGTGCCTGCGCTGTCCACACTGGCCGGTCCGGCGAGCACCTCATAACTCAGTGGCAGACCGCTGGTCGCGAAGGCTTGAAGAGGGAACGGGCCATCGGCGGCACGGCGTGGGCGGGCGGCTTCCACGACAATGCTTTGCCCGGGACCGGCAACCGCGGAGCCGGAGCCTCTGAGCGTGACGAGGAAGGGCGAGGCCACGGGGTCATTGCTGGTCAGGCTGAGGGTGGCCGTGCGAATGCCGGTGCCGCGTGGGGTGAACTCGACCGTGAAGGTTGTCCATTCGTTTCCTGCGAGGGAGGTGCTCATGCCGCCGCGGATGATCTGGAAGTCTGCCGCATGAGGACCGCTGAGGGTGATGGCGCCGAGCTCCAGTTGGGTGTCCGGTATTGAATTGACGAGTCTGAAGGTGCGGGAGTCCGCCGGAGCGCCCAACGCCGTGGTGTAATAGATCACGGTGGAATCGCCATTGACCAGCGCGGAGCCAGCCGGCTGCTCGACACGCAGGCTGGGGGCGACGGCGCCGGTACCGGTCAGTTCCAAGGCATAAACGGGCGTGTCCGGATCGTTGCTGTGGATCTCCAGAAGGGCGGTTTTGGTGCCGACGCTGTCTGGTTGGAAGCCGATCGTCAGGGTGGTGGATTCACCGGCTGGCAGCGTCGTCAGCCCGGGGCTGCCAAGGTTGAAGACGGCGGCATCGGTCCCGCTCTTGTTCACCGCGCTGATCTGCAGGGGCTGATCGCCGGTGTTGCGCAAGGTCAGTACATGAGGGGTGCTGATGTTCAGGAACGCGGTCCCCAGGTCGAGGTCGGTCCCGCTCTCATGCGGAGTGCCGGCCGGTTGTTCGATCACCAGCCGCGGCGGGAAGACGCCTTCGACGTGAAAAAGCTGGAGGCCGAGATTCGGACGGATGGCCGTGAAGTACAGCTTGGATCCGGACACGGTCAGTGTGTTTGAGGTGATGGGTGTGGAATCCGTGGCGCCTGGCCAGAGATCGGCGACCATCTCCGTGCCCGCCTCCGTGCCATCCGTGCGCCACAGCTCACCACCATGATCCGGGTGCACAGCACGGAAGTACACGTGCACGCCAAGCCGGGTGAGCAAATCAGGCGAGGAGCTGATGTCTCCGGGATAAATGTCCTTGAGCAGGACCGTGCCGGCTTCGGTGCCATCGCTGCGCCAGAGTTCGACGTTGTTGCCTGCCGCAGTGGCCGTAAAGATCAGTCCATTCGGCAGAGCCGTCAGTCCGCTCAACTGGGAGGAGGCGGAGCCGGGTTGGATGTCCTTCACCAAAACCGTGCCCTCGGCCGTGCCGTCGGTTTTCCAGAGTTCAAGACCGGTGGCGCTGGTCGTGGCGGCGAAATAGATGGACCCATTCCAAGATGTCATCTGCGCGGGGCTGGAACTGAGCGTTCCCGACGCCAGGTCGACCACCCGGAAAGTCCCTTCCGCCGTGCCATCGCTGCGCCAGAGCTCGTTGCCTCCGGTGCCGTCCGTCGCACCGAAGTATAGCAAACCGCCGAGGGCGACCAACCGCTGCGGGCTGGAACCGGCGGCACCGGCGACAATGTCCTTGACGCGGTAGGTTCCGTTCGCCGTGCCATCACTGCGCCAGAGTTCGATGCCATTCGTGCCATCGTTGGCGGTGAAATGAAGCACTCCGTTCAGGTCGCAGAAATTGGCGGGCGAGGAGGAGGAGCTGCCGCTGGAAATGTCTTTGACCAAGACCGTGCCGCCGGTCGTGCCGTCGGTCTTCCAGAGCTCGACGCCATTTGTGCCATTGTTGGCGGAGAAGAAGACCGTGCCACCCACATGCAAATGGTTGTTTGCGGAGGAAGAGAAGGTCCCTGGGTAGATGTCCAGCAGCATCTGCGTGCCATTCGCCGTGCCATCGGAAACATGGATTTCCGAGCCGTTGGATGCAGTGCTCGCCGTAAACACCAGGCCACCATTCACGGCGGTCATGTTGGTTGGACTGGAAGCAATTGGACCCGAGTAGATGTCCTTCACCAGGCTGGTACCCCCCGCGGTGCCGTCACTTCGCCAAAGCTCCAGGCCGAGCATGCCATTGTTGGCGCCAAAGTACAGTGTGCCATTGACATCGCGGAAGCTGTTGAAGGATGTGCTCGCCATCTGGTCCGGATTGCTGTCCTTGATCATCCAGGTTCCCGCCTGGGTGCCGTCGCTGCGCCAAAGTTCCCGTCCGTTAAGTCCATCGTCCGCCGCAAAGACAAAGCAGCTGCCGATGTCCGTCATGACCGAGGGCGAAGACCCGCCGGTTCCCGGGTAAATGTCCTTCACCTGCACCGTGCCCTCCGCCGTGCCATCGGTTTTCCAAAGTTCACGCCCCAAGGGTGAGAAGGCACTGAAATAGAGCTGGCCGGCAAACGGGGCGAACAACTGCGGGGAGGAACTGCTTGCCCCCGGATAGAGATCCTTCAGCATCACGGTGCCCGCCTCCGTGCCGTCGCTGACCCACAACTCCGCGCCCTGAGCCCCATCGCTGCCGGAGAAGAACAGCCGGTCGTTGTGGACAAAGGGCGTGCTTGTCAGGCCGCTGACCGTGCCCGGCTGCAAGTCCTTGACCATGAACGTGCCCGCCTCGGTTCCGTCGCTGCGCCAGAGTTCGTAGCCTGTGGCCGAAGTCGTGGCGCGGAAATAGAGTGTCCCATCCATTGCCAGCAGGCCAATTGGCGAGGAGGAACCACTGCCGGGATTGATGTCCTTGACCATCACGGTGCCCTCATCCGTGCCGTCGCTCTTCCACAATTCCGTGCCATTCGAACCATTGCTGGCCGTGAAGTAGAGCAGGTCGCCGACCACCACAAAATTGCCCGGAGCGGAGCTGCCGCTGCCGGGATTGATGTCCTTCACCATCACCGTCCCCGAAGAGCTGCCGTCGGATTTCAACAGTTCCGTGCCAGATGAACCGGTAAAGCACGAGAAAAACAGCGTTCCATTCACATTGGTCAGGTTTGAGGGAGACGAACTGGACGACCCACTGTTGATGTCCTTGACCAGCACCGTGCCTTCAGCCGTCCCGTCCGACCTCCAGAGTTCCGAACCAAGGGACGTGGACGTGGCCCGGAAAAACAGGGTGCCTCCCAGGACCGTGAGATTGGCGACGCCTGAACTGGTGACTCCGGGATAAATGTCCTTGACGAGATAGGTTCCCGCTTCCGTACCATCACTGCGCCAGAGTTCCGCGCCCTCGGTTCCAGTGGTGGCATTGAAGTAGGCCACATCGCCCATGCGGGTCAAGCTGGAGGGAACCGCGTTGCCGACTCCCGGAACGATGTCCTTCAGCAGGTAGGTGCCCTCTGCCGTGCCGTCCGAACGCCAGAGTTCTTGCCCATCCATGGGTGTTGTGCCCGAGAAGAGCACGTACGCACCCATCGACAGCACATTCAGCGGCGAGATCCCTCCCACTTGATTGTTGATGGCCCGGGTCAGGCGAACATCTCCTGAGGCAAATGCCTCTGCGCTGATTTGCAGCAGAAACGGTGAATTCTCGCCGTCGTCGCTTGCCAGGCTCAAAGTCGCCGTTTTGACGCCGGCGATCAGCGGGGCAAAGGTCAAGTCCAGGTGGGTTGTATCGCCGGCAGAGAGGACCGTCTGGCCTCGCATGACGGTGCTGAACTCCGCCGCTGCCGCCCCCGTCAGCGAGATGTTGCCGAGGTTCAGGGTTTGATTGCCGGTGTTGCGAATCACCAGCCGCCGAATCGCGCGGGCACCGGGCTGCAGGTTGCCGAAATCCAGATCGGCGCCGTTGCCAAGCGTCGTTCCTTCCGGCTGTTCGACGACCAGGCGTGGATAACCGATCGCCTGCAGGCTCACCGGCCGCAGGAACTGCTGGCCGCCAACAACCACCGTCAGGGTGCCTTCATGCATGCCCACCGGCAGGTCGGCCGCTGCTGCGGTCAGCGCCACGGTTACCTCGGCCTCACCCCCTGCCGACACCGTGCCCGCAGCGGCGGAAACCGACAGCCAGGGCTGGTTGACCGAGGCCGTCCAGGCCTCGGCGGAAGCACTCTGGTTGCTCAGAGTGTAGGCTTTGGAAGTCGGTGTGAAGGATCCTCCGGCGTCGCCCGAACTGACAAAGCCCCCGATGGGCATGAGCTGCAGATCATCCGGCACACCGCCACCGGAAAGGATGACTGAGTAGGGCTGGGTGCCGTTGGTCAGGCTGCCGGCATGATTGACCGTGACCGTGTACACGCCGGGCACCGAGGGCGACTCCACCAACACCTGCTCAACGTTGTCGACGTGGTTGACGCCGCGCTCGGCGGGCGCGGTGAGCTTGGCAACGCTCCAGTCGCCCACATACGGCATGACAAACGGCAGGTGCGTGGCGCCGCCTGGGGCGGTGACGGTCAGGTTGAGGTCATTGACCAGGGCCGGGCTGCGCAGGTCATGGGTGGAACTGCTGGCCGCCGGCGGGTCGGTCCAGCACAGGGTGACCCGGATCGGATCGACACCATTCCACGTGAAGGTGTAGGTCTGGCTTGGCTGCGCCGCGCTCAGGGCATTCTCGATGAGGGTCGGGTTGCTGCCCCCCTCGGCCTGCTTTTCGATGAGCATGGCCGCCGCTTCCGTGTTCATCAAACCCCAGCCGTATAGATAGTCCGGACCGGGGATGCCGATGTCGTCCGCGGTATGAAGGATGAGGCCCTTGAGCGTGCTGGCACGCATGGACTGCCCCGGGAAACGCCGCTGGTACAGGTCGACCAGCAGCATGGCCGATCCTGCGGCATTCGGCGTCGACATGCTGGTGCCGCTGCTGGAGTAGTAACTGCTGTCGCTGGCGACTCCGGCCGAGGTCAGGCTGACGCCATTGGCCACCACGTCGGGCTTGATGCGGCCATCATCGGTCGGACCTGAGGAGGAGAAACTGGCGATCGTGCTCGATGGCAGATGCCGCTGACCGTCGCTGACCGCGTCGTTCGCGGCGCCGATCGACAGGATGTTTTTGGCGGTCTTGCGGCCGTCCATGGTGTCGTAGCCGTCCTTGTACTGGCCGTTGCCGGCGGGATGCTGGGCGGGGTCGTAGGCGCGGGCGGTGCCGCTGTATCCCTGGTACCAGGTGACCCCGGCACCCGGCGGACCGCGGCTGCGCATGTTGCCGTTGGAAAAAAAGGCAAGATAATACGGCAGGTTGTAGGCCATGCCGTCGAGGGTCGCGGCCGCGGCATCGTAACGACCGAAGCCGTAGTCCACATCGTTGGTTCGATCGCCATCGTCGCTAAAGACCCCCAGCCAGGTCACCCCATCGTCATACCAGCCGCGGCGGGTGCCGTAGGAGTGGTTGGAAATCTGGATCTTGCCGGCTTCACCCGAATAAGCGGCGCCCGCCGCCAGCATCTCGCTGACGTCATTGCTGGAATTGTAGGCGTCGATGAGGGCTGCCGGAGCCATGCCCAGGGCGGAGGGGTTGATCCCCAGGCCCGCCAGGGTGCCGGCCACATGGGTGGCATGGTCGGTGGCGGTCGGTGTGCTGTCGCGCACCGTGACCTTGCCGCCAAACTCCTGGTGGGTCAGACGCGGCACCCCGCCGGATTCCCAGAGGCCGAAGGTCAACCCCGTGCCATCGACCTGAAACGGTGCCGTCAAGCGCACCCGATTGGCCGCGGTGCTGATGGCCGCATTGGTGTTGTCCGGCTCTTCATAGAGGGGCGTGTCGCCCTCGAACCCACGCAGCACAAAGGGCCGTCCCGTGGCCCCAATGCCTGTGATTGGCAGACCGAGTTGCCTGGCCTTGGCATGCACTGCCGCCCGTTCCGCCTCCTCCAGAGCCTGCACCTGCGCCACCAAGGCCGCGCGCTTGCCGGGATCGGTCAGATCCACCGGTTGGGCCAGCAGTTCGGCCAGCGAAACCGCAGGAGCGCCACTTGCCCCCGCACTCCGGCCCGCAGTCGCCGCCGCGGCCGGTGCGGATTCCGTCGGCTCGGGGGCCACCCTGGCCGCATGCACCGAACCCTCAGGGGCGATCAGGGCAGCCGCTGGTTCGGCAGGCTCAGGCTTTGGCGCGACGGCTTGTGTGTCTGCCCCTCTCGTGCCCGCTTCTAAAGGATCGTGGGCTGCCTCATGTAAAGCATCGCCGGGTTGTGCCAACCAAACCCAAACCCCCAATGTGGCCGAAAGCGCAAGCAGCGCCAAAAAAAATCTGATCCGAGGATGCGACAATCGGTTCTTCATTCCGACCGATTTTGCTCAACTTTGCCGAAGGTCGTCGAGGAAAAACTCCCTAGCCAGCCATAAAGTTCGCCATTCGCCTAATCCTTTCGCGGCTTTATGACCCCGGTGAACCCAGACTCCCAACCCCGAATCCGGCATGGCCAAAGTGGCATCGTCCATCCAGAACCGGTCGCCAGGCGCGTTTCCTCCGACAAGACTTTTCGCCATGATGCGCCTCGCCCTTGCCCTGCTGCCGGTCCTGCCCGCCCTCGCGGCCCTGGCCCAGGCCCCCAAACCTGCGCCGCAACCGGCCGCCAAACCGGTCAAACCCGAATTGACCGCCGTCACCCCGCGCGCGGCGCAGATCGGTGGCGAACTGCTGGTCACGGTCACCGGCAAACACTTCACCCCCGACCTGCAGGCACTGGCCGCGCATCCGGGTTTGAAGGTGCAGGTGGCGACATCGAGCATCAGCGCCACCCGCGCCCGTTTGAAAATCACCGCCAGCGCCGACGTGCCCCGCAGCGCGCACGCGATCTGGCTGAAAACGGCCGGAGGGGAGTCGACCCGCCTGCAGATCCATGCCGATGACCTGAAACCCACGGTCACCACGGCAGCCGATTTCAAGCAGGGGCCGGTGCCGGTCCCTGCGTTGCCAGCCAGCCTTTGGGGCACGCTCACGGAGACCGGGCAGCATGACGCCTACCGCTTCACGGCGAAGGCGGGACAGGAACTCGTGCTCGATCTCGCCGTCGCCCAGGTCGGCAGCGCGGCGAAGTCGCCAACGCTGGAAATTGTCGACGCCCAGCGCACCGTGCTCGCCGTCAACCGCGGGCTCGACAGCGGCAGTGATCCCTTCCTCGCTTGGACGGCCCCGGCCGATGGCGAGTACGTGGCCCTGGTCAGCAACACGACGATGGATGGCAGTGCGAATCATGTGTACCGCCTCACGGTCGGCGCCCTGCCCTACGTCACCGCCTGGACCCCGCTGACCGCGCAGTTGGGTCGCGAAACCCAGGTCACGCTCATTGGCCACCACCTTGGCGACAAAGCCGTCGTGCGGATGAACCCGGCGACCGCGGGCGAGGCGCCGGTGCCGTTGGATGCGAAAGCCCTGCGCTTCCGCATGCCGCCCTCGCTGCGGGTTGGCCCGCTGGCCCAGGTGAACGAAGCCGAGCCCAACCACGAACCCGCGCAGGCGCAGGTCATCACGGCACCGGGCCACTTCAATGGCGTGCTTGGCCAGCCCGGCGACGTCGACTTCATCGCCTTCGACGCCAAGCTGGGTCAGACCTGGATCGTCGAAACATTCGCCGCCCAATCTGGTTCGCCAGTGGATACCAAGATCGAAGTCCTGCACGCCGACGGCCGGCCGGTGCCGCGCCTGCTGCTGCAGGCGGTGCGCGACAGTTACAACAACTTCCGCAGCGTCGACGCCAACAACCCGGACATCCGCCTGCAGAACTGGGAGGAGATGGAACTCAACGAGTTCGTCTGGTTCAACGGCGACATCCTGAAGATCGTGCGCATGCCGCGCGGCCCCGACGGCGGCTGCTTCTTTTACGTCAGCGAGGGCAAACGCCGCGCCTACTTCGACACCAGCGCCACCGCGCACTCGCTCGACGAACCCTGCTACACGGTGGTGCCGCATCCGCTGGGCACGAAGCTGGTGCCGAACGGCCTGCCGGTGTTCACCCTGAACCATCAGAACGACGACAGCGGCGACCGCAAGATCGGCCGCGACTCGCGCCTGACCTTCACCGCGCCGTCCGACGGCCGTTACCTGGTCCGCGTCAGCGATGCCCGCGGCTGGGGCGGCGAGCGTTTTGTCTATTCCCTCGCCCTGCGCGAACCCAGGCCCGACTTCAGCGTCAAGCTCGCCGGCCTGAACCCCACCGTCATGCCCGGCGCCTCCGTCGGCTTCTCCTTCCGCGCCGATCGACGCGACAACTTTGACGAGGCGATCCGACTCGACATCACCGGTCTGCCGGAAGGGTATACCGCCAGCTCACCGCTGGTCATCGAGGCCGGCCACGACCTCATCAGCGGCAGCCTGCATGCCGCGCCGGACGCGAAGGCGGATGCCGATTGGTCGAAGCTCAAAATCACGGCCACAGCAACACGGCCCACAGCAGGCAAGAGTGCCCGCGCTCGCCTCGAAACCATCACCCACGACGCCGGCAACTTCGGCAAGGTCACGCTCGGCGCGAAACCCAAGTTCCTCATCGTGCTGGAACCCGACGTCGACGGCAAACCCGCCCTCAGCGATCCGGCCGACCTGACGCAGCCGCTCGAACTCACCCTCGTCGCCGGCCAGACCGTGAAGGCCTGGCTGCGCGCCGTGCGCCAGGGCAACGACGCCTTGATCAACCTCGACCTCCATGGCCTGCCGCACGGGGTCATCATCGATGACATCGGCCTCAACGGCGTGCAGATCCGCGCCGGCGAAAATGAGCGCCCCATCTTCCTGCGCGCCGCCGCCTGGGTGCCGGAGCAGGACAAGCTCTGCCACGCCGCCCTCAGCTCGGCCCGCAGCGAGCACGACAGCGCCGGCCTGCAGACGAGTCGGCCCGTCCTGCTGAAAATCCGCAAACCCGCCGGCGTGGCCGCCAAGTGATCCCGGCAATCCCTGTCCGCCGATGGCCGCAGGCAGCAGGGTCCACAGAGGGCGCATTTAGGATCACGGGATCCAGGGAGCCCAGAATGAAGATCCACAGATTTCACAGATTTTCTCAGAGAGACTGCCCCCATCCATCTGCGTCCATCTGCGAAATCTGCGGACCATGCGGTCCAGGGAGCCCAGAATGAAGATCCACAGATTGCGCAGATTTTCTCAGAGAAGCTGACCAAGCCATTTGCGTCCATCTGCGAAATCTGCGGACCATGCGATCCAGAACTCGGAATGAAGATCCACAGATGACACAGATGACACAGATGACACAGATCATCACAGCCCGGCCGGCCTCACAAATCTGGGTAATCTGCGTCAATCTGCGTAATCTGTGGATCATCCCACCAACGGCAGGTTCGGATCGACGTCGGCCTCCAGCGCTGAGGTCTGGCCGGCGAGGAAGCGCTGCAGGCCGGCGAAGGCGATCATGGCGGCGTTGTCGGTGCACAGGTCGGGCCGCGCCAGCAGCAGGGTGAGGCCGTCGGCGGCACAGCGTTCGGTCAGGCGGGCGCGCAGGCCGCGGTTGCAACTGACACCGCCACTGACGGTGACGAGTGTTTCGCCGCACTGGCGCGCGGCCAGCACGAGCTTTTCCACCAGCACCTCGACAATCGCCTCCTGAATGCTGGCACAGAGGTCAGCCAGCACGCCGGGCTGGGCGAGGTCGAGCTTGGGCAACTCATAGAGCACCGCCGTCTTCAGGCCACTGAAGCTGAACTCCAGGCTGCGGCCATCGAGGAAGCTGCGCGGGAAGGCAAAGGCGCGCGGGTTGCCCTGGGCGGCGAGGCGATCCATCTCGGGGCCGCCGGGATAGGGCAGGCCGATCATTTTCGCGGTCTTGTCAAAGGCCTCGCCGGCGGCGTCATCGCGCGTGCGGCCGAGCAGTTCGTAATCGCCGGCGCCGCGCACGCGCACCAGCATTGTGTGACCGCCGCTGACGATGAGCGAAACATTCGCCCGCACCGGCCCGGCCCCCTCCATGAAGGGCGAGAGCAGGTGGCCCTCCATGTGGTTGACCGCCAGAAACGGCTTCTTTTCCGCCACCGCCAGCGCCTTGGCAAAGCTGGTGCCGATGAGCAGGGAGCTGACCAAGCCGGGGCCGGTGGTGGCGCCAAAAGCCTCGATGTCGCCCAACGCGACACCGGCCTCGGCGAGCACTTCCTCGACCAGCACCCGCACGTGCAGGATGTGATTGCGCGAGGCGACCTCGGGCACGACGCCGCCGTAGCGACGATGGATCTCGGCCTGCGAGGCGACGCGGGCGGCGAGCAGGCGGCCGTCGCGGGCACAGATCGCCGCCGCGGTTTCGTCGCAGGAGGATTCGAGGGCGAGGATCATGACATCAGAAGCCGCCGAGCAGGCGGGCAAAGCGCAGGCCCTCGACGGTGATCTGGCCGCTGTTGTTGAGCAGGCCGCGGGTGTTGTAGTAGTGCGGCATGGGATCGTCCTTGACCCAGGTGGCGACCCCGGTGGCCACCGCGCTTGTGCCGGGACGGACGGCCACGGGAAAACCCCAGCGCGTGCAGCGCAGCACCCACGAGGGGGCGTCGCCGCGCGAGGTGAGGCCGAGCCAGGGATAGCGTTCGATCAGCTCCATGCGCGCCGACCCGGGCACGGTGAGTTCGAAGTAGGCCTCCTGGGTGCGCAGGAAATCCGCCAAGCCGAGGCCGGGGTTTTTCTGTCGCTGCAGGTAGAGCGACTGCAGATCGAGGCCGAGCAGGTTGAGGCCGTTGTAGAGGCCGTGGTGGTTCGGCGTGCGGAAGAACTCGGCATGCCACTCGGGGAAGCGTTCCGACAGCATCAGGTTCAGTTCGACGTGCAGGTGGGAGCGACGGCGGTCGATGCCGCTGCCAGTGAACCCCATGATGCCGAGCTTCTGACCGGCCTCCAGGCGGTCATCGACTGAGACGGCGATCGTGCCGAGGTGGGCATAGAGGCTGTAGAAGGGTCCCTCGGGCAGGGTGTGTTCGACGACAACGTAGCGACCGTAGTTGCTGCGCCCAGCCTCGGCACTGGTGTGGACCACGCGCCCCGGCAGGATGGCGCGCACCTCGTCGAGCGGGTTGCCGGCCGCATCGCGCTGCAGCGGCTTGACGTCCAGGCCCTCATGAAAGCGCGCGTAGGCAATGCCGCCCGCGACCCGGCGGGCGTCGCGCACAAAGCCGAATTGCCCACCCTCCCAGGGCGTCGATTTCACGCCCTCGAAGTCGCGGTCGACGAACTGGAAGTATCCGGGTCCGTCGCCCCGCAGCAGGGCGTCGTTGTCGGTCGGCAGGCGCAGGTCGAACCCGCTGGCGGCGGGGGCGAGAAGCAGGCAGAGCAGGCGGCGCATGGCCTCCCCGATACACGCGGAAGCCCGACGCGGCAAGATGCAGGCCTAGATCTCCCAGCCGGGGCGGTACTTCGGCTTCACGAGGGCGTTGGCGGCCTCGTGGTTGGCGATCTTCAGGCCGGGGGCATCCCAGACCAGGTCCTGGCCTGGGAAGGCGCTGGCGAGGCAGCCGAGCAGGACGGCCTCGGTGAGCGGACCGGCGTAGTCGAAGTTGGCGCTCGGCTGGGCACCGCCCTTGAGGCAGCAGTCGATGTACTCCTTCCAGTGGTCGCGCGGCTCGAGCTTGGGGTACTTGTGCTTGGCGAACTTTTCCCGCGGGTACAGCATCGGCGTGCTGCCGTGGGGCGACAGCAGGACGCCGTCGGTGCCGAGGTAAATGCTGCCCTGGCCGGGGAACTTGGCCGGATCGGCCAGCGCCATGACGTGGGCGGGCGGACGGGCATCGCCGTCGTACCAGGTCACCTTGACGGTGTCGCCGGCGGTGTACTCGGTGCCCTTGAAGGTGTACTCGACGATCGCGTTGATCGCCCAGTTGGTGAGGTTGACCGGGGCCGGGCCCGTCGATTTCACGCCGATCGGCGCCGCCAGGTTCAGGGAGCGAAACCAGCCGCTGAACATGTGGCAACCCATGTCGCCGAGGGTGCCGGTGCCGAAGTCGCGGCGTTTGCGCCACTGGCCGGGGTGGTAGTACTTGTCAATGTAGGGACGGTCGGCCGCCGGGCCAAGCCACTGCTGCCAGTCGAAGCCCGCCGGCACCGGGTCGTTGCGCTGCGGCACCGGATCCATGTCGCCCCAGAACTTGTTTGAGAAGGTGTGCACCTCCTTGACCTTGCCGATGGCGCCTTCCTGGATGAGGGCGACCGCGTGACGCTCGGTGAAGGCGGACGACACCTGGATGCCCATCTGGGTCATGACACCCTTCTCGCGCGCCTTGAGCATGAGCTGGCGGCATTCGTAGAGGTTCTGCGCCAGCGGCTTCTGGCCGTAGAGGTGCTTGCCCAGTTCCAGCACCTTGAGCCCCATCGGGCCGTGCATGTGGTCGGGGGTCGAAACGTTGACCGAGTCGATGTTGCCGGCCTCCTTTTCGAGCAGCTCGCGCCAGTCCTGGTAGCAGCGGGCGTTCGGGAATTTTTCCTTCAGGCGGGCGAAGTTGCGGGTGTCGACATCGGCCACGGCGACCAGTTCCCACATGTCGTGATTCGACATGGCATTGATGTCGGACCAGGACATGCCCGAGGCGCCGAAGGCGGCGTGGCGAAGCTTGCCGTTGGGCGAAGCGGCCTTCATGCCGGTGGTGACAAAAGGGGCGGCGAAAAGACTGCCGGCGGTGCGGGAGAGGAACTGGCGACGGGTGGTGAGGCTCATGGCGGAGGGAATCGTACGCGGCGGCGGGCGCCGTCTTCGCCATTTTGTGCGGGTCGCCCCCGGAAGGGAAGCCCGGAATTTGCGGTCGGCCCATTTCCGCGATACTGGCAGCCCATGTCCCTCCTCCTCGGCATCGACCTCGGCACGACGAACTCGCTCGTCGGCGTCATGGACAGCGGTTTCCCCATCCTGCTGGCCGACGCCGAGGGCAGCCGGCTCACCCCCTCGGCCGTGCATTTCGCGGCCGACGGCACGGTGACGGTCGGCGCCGCCGCCCTGCGCCGCCGCGCCCTCGAGCCGGCGCGCACGGTCACCAGCGTCAAGCGCCTCATCGGGCGTCGCCCCGGCGAGGGCGACTGGCAGCCGCCCTACGACCTGGCGGCGCTCGGCACCAGCCCGGTGCAGGTCTCGTCTGAGATCCTGCGCCACCTGCGCGGCCTCGCCGAGCGGGCCATGGAGCAGGCCATCACCCGCGCCGTCATCACCGTGCCGGCCTACTTCAACGACGCCCAGCGCGCGGCCACCAAGAAGGCCGGCGAACTGGCCGGGCTGCAGGTCGAACGCATCCTCAGCGAGCCGACCGCGGCCGCGCTCGCCTACGGCCTCGACAAGCTGGGCGAACACCGCAAGGTCGCCGTTTACGACCTCGGCGGCGGCACCTTCGACATCAGCGTGCTCGAACTGCGCGACGGCGTTTTTCAGGTGCTCAGCACCGCCGGCGACACCCAGCTCGGCGGCGATGACCTCGATCGTGCTCTCGCCGCATACCTGGCCCCGGCCGGCGCCGATCCAGCGCGCTTTCTGGAGGCGGCCGAGGCGGCGAAAAAACGCCTGTCCGAGGCGGAGAGCACCCGCGTCGAACTGCCCTTTTACGACGGCACCCACAGCTTCGCCGCCGAGGTGACGCGCGCCGAGCTGGAAAAACTCGCCCGTCCCCTGCTCGACCGCACCCGCAGCCACTGCCTGCGCGCCCTCGCCGACGCCGGCCTGCAGGCCAGCGACCTCGACGAGGTCATCCTCGTCGGCGGCAGCACCCGCATGCCGCTCGTGCGCCGCACGGTCGCCGAGATCTTCGGTCGCGAACCCAACCTGTCGCAGCACCCCGATGAGGCGGTGGCGCTCGGTGCGGTCATCCAGGCCGGCATTCTCGACGGCAGCCTGCGCAACGTCCTGCTGCTCGACGTCACCCCGCTGTCGCTCGGCATCGAGACCTTCGGCGGCCTCATGAACGTCATCATCCCGCGCAA
>CAZSBO010000077.1:5386-18742 GCA_964605265.1 uncultured Prosthecobacter sp. | reverse complement strand
AACCGCTGCGGGCGATGGCGGCCTACATCGATTTGAACCCGGTGCGTGCGGGGATGGTGGAGGATCCGAAGGACTACCGCTGGAGCGGCTACGGCGCGGCGATGGGGGGAGACGCAACCGCGCTGGCGGGCTTGCAGGAACTGGAGCGGGTGGAGGACGCCGGGGTGGCGGAGGACATTGTGGAGCAACGTCGTGCGGAGCGGGCGCGGCGCACGTCGCGGCAGATGAAGAAGCAGGTGCTGGAGCGGCACCGGGTGCTGCTGTATGGTCGGGGAGAAGAGCGGGGCGTGGCCGCCGATGGCCGAGCGCTGCGAGCGGGCTTCACGCGCGAGGCGGCGCGGCAGGTGGTGGCGGAGGGCGGCAGGCTGCCGGGGAGCGAGTACCTGCGCTGCCGGGTGCGGTATTTTACCGACGGGGCAGTGATTGGCAGTCGCTCCTACGTCAACGAAGTGTTTGGGGCGTTGCGCGAGCGGTTTGGTCCCCACCGTAAGACGGGGGCGAGGCTGCTGCGGGGCTTGGCGCGGGAGGAGCGACTTTATGCGCTGCGAGATCTGAAGGCGCGCGCGGTGGGGTGAGGATGCGCTTGTGGGGGACACGGCCTTTGCGGCGAACGGAGGTCGGTGGCGCGGCGTATGAATCGCCCCACGAGTCTCCACCGCTTTTGCAGGTCAGAGCGATGGCGAGAATCGCCGCTCGGTCCGACTCATGAGCAGCCGGCGTTGCGGGGGCAGAATGGTCCCACTCACTTCTTGACCGGTTTGCCGGCGGCTTCCCATTCGCCAAAGCCTTCGTGCAGGTGGTAGATCTGCGGGAAGTGGAGTTGTTCGAGCACGGGCAGGGAACGGCCGCTGCGACCGCCGCCCTGGCAGTGGACGAGGACCGGCTTGGCGGGGTCGAGCTTCTTCACCTGGGTGGCGAAGTCCTTGCCGTTGAAGTCGATGTTCACCGCGCCCTCGATGTGGCCCTCCTTGAATTCCTCCGGGGTGCGCACGTCGAGCACCAGGACCTTGCCCTCCTGAATCAGCTTTTGGGCCTCGTTGACCGAAACATCCTTGGGCTTGTCGCCGGCGTGCAGGGCGGTGGACAGCGAGACGAGAGCGAGCAGGAAGGAGAGGCGTTTCATGGTGCCACCAACGAAGGGCCGCTAGGGCTCCTGTCAAGGTGGGGGATTGCACCGAAATTGCCTTTGGCAGGCTGCGCATCCGCCATTACCTTGCCGGCTCTATGCTCGACATCCGCCTCATCCGCGACAACCCCGACCTCGTCAAAAGCCGTCTCGCCGCCCGCAGTTCGGAGTGGGCGCCGGTCGTGGATGAACTGCTGACCATCGACAGCTCCCGCCGTGCGGCGGAAACCGAACGCCAGCACCTGCAGGCGGAGCGCAACCGCCTGAGCAAGGAGATCGGCATGGGACGCAAGAACGGCCAGGACACCAGCGCCCAGGAAGCGGAGGTGCGCGGCATTGGTGACCGCATCGACACGATCGGCCGCGAGGCGGATGTTGCCGACGCTTTCCAGCGTGACCTGCTGCTCGGCCTGCCCAACCTGCCGCACGAAGCCTGCCCGGCCGGCAGCACGGCCGAGGACAACCCGGTCTGCCGCGTCTGGGGCGAGGCCCCGACCTTCGCCTTCACGCCCAAGGACCACACCGTGCTGGGGCAGTCGCTCAACCTGTTCGACTTTGAGGCGGGTGCCAAGATCAGCGGCAGCGCCTTCACCGTGTACCGCGGTGCCGGTGCCCGCCTGGAGCGCGCGCTCATCAATTTCCTGCTCGATCTGCACACGACCCGCCATGGTTACGAGGAGATCAGCCCGCCGTTGCTCGTCCATTCGGCCTGTCTGGTCGGTACCGGCCAGTTGCCGAAGTTTGGTGACCAGGTGTACCACAGTGCCGTCGACGACCTGTATCTGATCCCCACCGCCGAGGTGCCGGTGACCAACCTGCACCGCGAGGAGATCCTCAAGCCCGGCCAACTGCCGATCCGCTACGCCGCCTACACGCCCTGCTTCCGTCGCGAGGCGGGCAGCGCCGGTCTCGGCACCCGCGGCCTGATCCGCATGCACCAGTTCGACAAGGTGGAGTTGGTCAAGATCACCGCGCCGGAGACCAGCATGGACGAGCTGGAGAAGCTGACGGCCGACGCCGAAACGGTGCTGCAGTTGCTTGGCCTGCATTACCGCGTCATCGAGCTCTGTGCTGGCGACCTTGGTTTTGGTTCGGCCAAGACCTATGATATCGAAGTCTGGGCGCCCGGTCAGGGCGGTTACCTGGAGGTTTCCTCCTGTTCGAACTTCGGCGATTACCAGGCGCGGCGCATGAATCTGCGGTACAAGGATGAAGACGGCAAAAACCGCTTCTGCCACACCCTCAACGGCTCGGGCACGGCGCTGGCGCGACTGTTTGTCGCCCTGGTCGAAACCTACCAGCAGGAGGATGGCAGCATCCTCATTCCCGAGGCCCTGCGCGCGCACTTTGGCGCGGATCGCATTCCGGCCTGATGATTTCCCCCCAAGGTCCCACCCCTGGACCGGTCCGCGAAGAGGCTCCCGACTCCGTCCGCGACCGTTTTGATTCCAAGGGCAGGATTTTGGGGGAAAGATCAAAGGCGCTGCCACCCGGTGCTGGGCTGTCGCTGCCAGGCGGTTTGAGCGTCGTCTTCGAGAGTGACCAGATGGAGCCAGCCGTTCTCGACTAATTGGGATACGCCCGGGTGCCGCGCCAGGATGCCATCAATGGCGGCGCGCTCGGCCTCGATCAGCACGCTGAGGCGCAGGGGCTCGTGGACGAGGCGCTCGCCGTCGTGCACCGACTGCAGGGGCAGGCCGGTGCGCAGGTCGCCGCCGCCGCCCTGGAGGATGCCGAAGGTGCCGACCACATTTTGGCTCACCTTATCGCCACTGCCCCAGAGGCGGTTGTCGACGCTGGAGGCGTAGTATTGCAGGTTGATCCAGTTGGTCACGATCATCGGCGCGGTCAGGATCAGCTCGAGGACCGACAGATCGGCATCGGCGCTGCGGTCGTAGTCGTGCAGGAAGACGCGGCCGCCGAGGTCGAGACCGCGGGTGCGCGAGCGCGGCGCGACGACGAAGGCGGCATTGCCGGCGAGGCCCCACTCCGGGCGCACCTGCGACCAGTCGCGGCTGCGCCTGCGCAGGTCGCGATCGGCGTTGCTGGCCGCCAGTCCGAGGGTGGTGGCGCGCCGCCGCCGTGCCGCTGTGCCGGCGGCGTCAAGCCAGGTCCGCAGTTGTTGCAGGTCGTCGGCATGGCTGGTCGGCAGCCGGCTGGTGTCGAACAGTCGCACCTCGTCGGTGGTGGTGTCGTGCAGGCCGGCGAGGAAAACCGTGTCCTCCGGGATGGCCACGCCGTGGCGTTCGGCGAGGGCCGCGCGCACCGCGGCGGTGTTGAGCAGGGCGGCGGCGGTGCGCGCATTGGCGTCGCCGGCATGACCGCCGCAGGCACCGCAGTCGAGGCTGGAGCCGTAGGGGTTGTTGACCGTGCTGGCGCCGTGCCCGCAGAGCAGGACGAGGCGGGCGAAGCGCTGGGTCAGGCCCATGTTCTTCAGCGCGCCGCGCGCCAGGGCGACCTGGTCCTCGAAGGCCAGGTCGTGTTCGGGATGGCTTTGGCAAGCGCCGGCACTGGCGGTGCGGCGCAGGCCGAAACTGTCCTGGACGAGTCGCCAGGCGTAGCCGAGGCCGGCGGCTTCGACAAAGGAGAAGGAGGCCACCGGGGCGCTTTTGAAGGCGTCCCAAGACTGGCCGAGGCGCCGGGTTAGGTCGAGACGGTGCAGGGCGCGCTGTTCCTCCTCCGGACTGGCGTCGACCAGGCGTTCGTGGATCCGGTGCTGGGGTTTGAGCAGGACCGGGCACTGGGCCTTGCCCTGCTGCCCACCGAAGGGCACGAACTCGATGGGCAGGCCGAAGAAACCGGCGAAGCCGCGGGTCTCGAGTTCGGGCGACTCTGCCTCCAGCGCCCGCCGCAGGGGTTCGGAGCGGACATCGATGCAGAACACGGCCTGGACCACTGGCCGAACCGCGGCGGTTGACCGGTGGGGGGCGAGTTGCAGGCCTGTCAGCAGGCGCCGCCGGAAGGAGATTTCCAGCGCCTGCTGCCAGATCAGGCCGAGCAGCAGGTCGTGCGGTGGCGGGGCACCGGCCTCGGCCGCGGGTTGCTCGGCCAGGCGGGCGCGGAAGTTGTCTGCACCGTGCCGCCGAATCAGGGCGACCTCAAAGGTCAGCCGGATGGCCAGCAGGCCGTGCAGCGGTGCGTCAGGTGCGGAACCCTCGCGGGCGAGGTATTGCAGGTGCGCGCTCCAGCCGGCCAGACCGAGCAGCAGCCGGTGCAGGTAGTCGGCGACGGCGTGCACCGGCACGTCGAGCTCGTCGAGCAGCACGCCGATGGCCTCGTCCGGATCCGCGGGCAAGCTTTGCGCGAGGCTGCGGAAACCGGGCAGGCCGAGCAGTTCCGGATTGGCATCGACCGAGGCCGCCTCGCGCCAGGCGGCGAAGAGGGGCAGATCGCGCCAGGGCATCGGCCAGGCGGCCTGGCCGGCGTCGCAGTAGGCGGCACACCACTTGCCGATCTCGGTGGCCACCCGCTCGCTCCAGGACCCGCCCTGCGGATGGGCGAAGCCATCGGCCGCACTGAGCAGCGGCTCAGGCTTGTCGTGTTCGGCGTCCGTCGCCTCGGACTGATGCAGCCATTGGCTGAGGTCGCCGAGAGTGAGTCGGCCCGCCTCCTTGGCCCAAGGAAAGGGCAGGCTGGTGCGGGCGGCCACAAGTGCCTGCTCGACATCGGTCAGGATCAGGTGGCCGGTCTGCAGCTTGCGCTGGAACAGGGCGCGGTCGGGCAGCATGGTGGCGTGGCCCACCCGCTGCATGAGGCGGCAGACTTCGGCGAAGGGGCGGTCGGCGAGGCCGAGGAAGGGATTGACCGCGACGAAGCGCTGCAGCGGCCAGACGGGCGGCATGCGGTCGCAGGCTTGGCGGGCCTGTTCGATCCAGAAGACACGATGGGGGAAGAGGGTGGGGGTCATGGAAGTCAAAAGTGACAGGTTGAAAGTTGAAGGTTTAAAGTTCCCGAAGTCAGAGGGGGAGCAGGCGGCGGGTGAGGCGTTCGAGCAGGGTGCCGAGGTAGAAGCCGTTGCTGGCGTGCACGTAGAGGCGCGCCAGCCAGGCGGGCGGGGTGCCTTGGGACGCCTGGGCCTGCAGCAGGAGCAGGCCGAGGAAGAGCAGGCCGGCGCCGGCCATCAGGGCGTGGGCGGCCGGACCATGCTGCGGTGAGTAGGCAGGCAGGCAGGCGGCCAGCCAGTGGCTGAAGAGCCGGTGCAGGCCGAGGCCGGCCGCGGCGGTGCCGCCGGCGGCCAGCAGGCCCCAGACCGCGAGGCTGGGACGCCAGGGGCCGGCGGCGAGGGCGGCGACCAACTGGGCCAGGGCCATCAGGAAGATGCTGCCGAGCAGCAGCGGGGCGGAGCCCGTGACGCCGAAGACCGATCCGGCCACGGCTGCGAGCACTGCGGCGGCGCCGAGTGCGCCGATCAGGGCCAGCGGGCGGGCCGCCGTCCGCGGTGCGAATTCGGGTCGTGCCTTGGCGACCACGCCGCCCGAGGCAAGGAAAGCGTGGGCCTTGTAGAGCGAGTGGGCGACCAGGTGCAGCATGGCCAGGGCGAAGGCACCAAGGCCGCACTGCAGCATCATGAAACCCATCTGCGAGATGGTCGACCAAGCCAGCGAGCGTTTGATGCTCGGCTGGGTCATCATGACCAGCGAGCCGAACAGGGCGGTGGCGCCGCCGACCGCGGCGAGGGCGTTGAGCGCACCCGGTGCCTGCACCAGCAGCGGGCTGAGGCGCACGATGAGGAAGCCGCCGGCATTGATCAGTCCGGCGTGCATCAGGGCGGACACCGGCGTCGGCGTGTCGAGGGTGTCGGGCAGCCAGCTGTGGAAGGGCAGTTGCGCCGACTTCATCAGGGCTGCGGCGACCACGAGCCAGGCGACCCAGGGCAGCACGGCGGCCTGTGCGGGGCCGGGATTTTCCGCTGCGGCAAACAGGGTGGCAAAGTCCCAGGTGCCGAAGCCGCGCCAGACCAGAGCCAGGGCGGCGAGCAGGCAGGCGTCGCCAAGCCGGCTGATGAGGAATTTTTTCCGCGCGGCCAGCGCGGCGGTGCGGCTGCCCGTGGGGAAGGTCAGCAGCCGGTGCAGGCAGAGGCTGGTCGCCGTCCAGCAGACCACGAACTGCAGCAGGTTGCCGGCAATCGCGAGCAGCAGCACCGAGGCCAGGGTTGCCATCAGCGCGCGGGTGAAGCGCGCTTGGCGCGGATCATTGTCCAGGTAGTTGACCACGTAGCGGGTCACCACCAGGCCGAGGAAGCTGACCAGCGTCAGCAGGGTGACGGAAAGTGCATCGAGCCGAAAGCTGACCAGGCCGCCGGCGCTCTGCCAGCCGGCCGGTCCGCCGAGCGCCACCGCCGCCGCGGCGGCCACCGCGAGGATCAGCATGGCGGCCATCAAGCGGGTGGCGTGACTGGCAGCGGCGCGGCCGTGCGACCAGAGGGGCACGAGCAGGGCGAGTCCGAAGAGCGGCACGGCCACCTGGGCCGAGGCGTGGGAGACGGGAGTGGAGTCGAGGAGGTTCATGAGCGCCGCTCCGGTGCGCTTTTTCATGGGTTCTCTCCAATAGATGTTTTTGCAAAGATCGTTCGCTTTGGTAAATGTGAGGCATGGCCTTCCTCAACTACCATCACCTGCGCTACTTCCGCGCCATCGCCGCCGAGGGCGGCCTGACCCGCGCGGCGGAGCGGCTCAACCTGTCGCAGTCGGCACTCAGCGTGCAGCTGCGCCGACTGGAGAAAAGCCTCGGCCAGCCGCTGTTCGACCGGCAGCACAAGTCGCTCGTGCTCACCGAGGCGGGGCGGCTGGCGCTCGACTACGCCGAGACGATCTTCCAGGCGGGCGAGGAGATGATGGACCTGCTGCAGAACCGCGCCGCCGGCCGGCGCAAGCTGCTGCGGGTTGGCGCGGTGGCGACCCTCTCGCGCAACTTCCAGTTCGCCTTCCTCAAGCCGCTGGTGTCACGCGCCGACGTGGAGCTGGTGATTCGTTCGGGCAGCCTGCGCGAGCTGCTCGCCCAGCTGCAAGCGCACACCCTTGATGTGGTGCTTTCCAACATGCCCGTGCGGCGCGATGCCGAGACCGGCTGGCACAGCCACCTGCTCGACGAGCAGCCGGTCAGCCTGGTGGGTCGGCGCCGGCGCGGTGGCCGGCGCGCCTTCAACTTTCCCGAGGACCTGCGCGGCGTGCCGCTGGTGCTGCCGAGCCTGGAACACAGCATCCGCGGTGCCTTCGACCTGCTGCTCGATCAGGCCGGCATCCGGCCGGTGATCGCCGCCGAGGTCGATGACATGGCGATGCTGCGCCTGCTGGCACGCGAGACCGAGGGGCTGACGCTGGTGCCGCCGGTGGTGGTGCGCGAGGAACTCGAGCAGGGCGAGTTGGTCGAGCGCTGCCGGGTGCCGCGGCTGAGCGAGGCGTTCTATGCGGTCACCCCGAGCCGGCGCTTTCCGAATCCGCTGGTACGCGAGCTGGTCCAGGTCCGGCGCGCGGCGCGGCCCAAGCCGACGATTCGCGATTGACCCGGCCGATTGGCGCCGTTGATCTTCGCGTCATGACCCCGACCTCCCGCCGCACCTTTCTCACCTCCGCCACCGCCGCCTCGTTCGCCTGGTCGCGCCTGCCCGTGCTGGGCGCGGAAAGCCGCAAGTACCGCGTCGCCCTCATCGGCTCCGGCTGGTGGGGCATGAACCTGCTGCGTGAGGCGATGGCCTCGGGTCGCGCCAAGGTCGTGGCCCTCTGCGATGCCGATGCCAACGTGCTCGAGAACGGCATTGCCGATGTCGAGGCGGACAGCGGCGAGACGCCGAAGGGTTACAGGGATTACCGCGAGCTGCTCGCCGAGGCGAAGCCGGAGATCGTCATCATCGCCACGCCCGACCACTGGCACGCGCTGCAAACCATTGCCGCCTGCAAGGCCGGCGCGCATGTGCTGGTCGAGAAGCCAACCGGGCACACGATTGAGGAGAGCCGCGCCATGGTGAAGGCGGCGCGCGAAAGCGGCGTTGTCGTCCAGGTCGGCCTGCACCGCCGCATTGGCCCGCACCATGTCGAGGCGATGAACTTCCTGCGCTCGGGCAAGGTCGGCAAGGTGGGCATGGTGCGCTGCTTTGTCGCCGGCAAGGGCGGTGTCGAGGCGCCCAAGCCGAATGGCAAGGTGCCCGAGGGCATGGACTGGGACCTGTGGTGCGGCCCGGCGCCGATGCGGCCCTTCAACAGCAAGCTGCACCCGGGCGGCTGGCGCCACTTCCTTGACTACGCCAACGGCACGATGGGCGACTGGGGCGTGCACTGGCTCGACCAGGTGCTGTGGTGGAGCGGCGAGAAGGGGCCGAAGAAGGTCTTCTGCACGGGGGGGCGTCCCATCGCCGGCGCGCCCGTGCTCAACGACCAGGAGCAGACCACCGACGCGCCGGACCATCAGGTGGCGACCTTTGAGTTCGAGCAGTTCACCGCTGTCTGGGAGCACCGCAAGTTCGCCGACAACGCCAGCGAGAAGCACAAGATCGGTGCCTATTTCTACGGCGAGAACGGCGTGCTGCACATCGGCTGGCGCGACGGCTGGACCTTTTATCCGGCCGATCCGAAAAAGCAGGTCGAGCATGGCGACCACCAGCTCCAGGAGCCCGATGGCCACAACCTGACGCTGCTCTGGAGCGACCTGATCGAGGCGATTGAAAAGGGGCGCAAGCCGGTGGCCGACATCGAAAGCGCGCACCGTTCCAGCTGCCTGCCGATGCTCGGCATGCTGTCGTGGAAGGCCGGTCGCAGCATCGCCTGGGATGCCGACAAGGAGATCATCGTCGGCGATGCCGAGGCCTCCAAGCTGCTGCGCCGCGAGTACCGCGGGCCCTGGGTGTACCCGACGGCCTGACTCGGGCCGCGGCCAACGTGCGTCGGCTGCGCGTTGGAGTACTCACGTTTTCCCCGACGATGCGGGAGTCTCACTCCTCATCGCGGCCCACCGGCCGGGCGGCGGTCGCCTTCGTGCCGGTGAGGGCGTCGCCGAGTTCCTGACGCAGGGGTTCGGCGAGCTTCTGGAGTCGCTCGACGACTTCCGGATGTTCGGCGCTGACGTCCTTCGTTTCGCCCGGATCCTCGCCCAGATGGTAGAGCGCGAGTTCCTGTCGCGCAACCTTGTAGCCGTGGCGGGTGGCGATGCCTTCGATGCCCGACTGGGTGATGGCCGCCGGCTTCATGTTTTCCCAGTTCGCCGGCTTGCCATCGCGTCCCGGCGTTTCATGCGGGGTGATGTAGGGATGCGGGAAGTGCAGTTTCCAGTCGCCCTCGCGCACTGCCTGCAGCTCGCTGCCGGCGTAGTACACAAAACTCGTGCGCGGGTTCACCGCTCCCTGCTTGCCGAGCAGGACATCACCGACATCGACGCCGTCGATCTTCTTCGCCGGTGCCTCGGCGCCGAGCCAAGTCAGGAAGGTTGGCAGCAGGTCCATGGCGGTGAGCAGTTCGGCCGACTCACGACCGGCGGGCACGCGACCGGGCCAGCGCGCCAGGCAGGGCACGCGCACGCCGCCCTCGTAGGAGGTGAGCTTGCCCTCGCGCAGCGGCGCGGCGCTGCCAGCGTGGTTGCCGTAGCTGAGGAAGGGACCGTTGTCGGAAAAGAAAAGGACCAGGGTTTTGTCATCGACGCCGGCCTGCTTCAACGCCTCGAGGATCATGCCGACCGACCAGTCGAGCTCCTCGACGACGTCGGCGTAGAGGCCGTGGGGCGATTGGCCCTTGAAGCGTTCCGAGGCGAAGATCGGCACGTGCGGCATGACGTGCGGCACATAGAGGAAGAAGGGTTTTTCCGCGTGGCGACGGATGAAGCTGACCGACTTCTCGGTGATGCGGCGGGTGAACTGGCTTTGGTCGGGGTCGGTGGCGACGACGCGCTCGTCCTCATAGAGCGGCAGCGGCGGCATCTCGGCGGCGAGGCTCGGGTGATACTTGCTGTTGTCGTTCGAGTAGGGAATGCCCCAGAACTCATCGAAGCCGCGCTTGCAGGGATGGAACATCGGCCGCGTGCCGAGGTGCCACTTGCCGTAGGCGGCGGTGGCGTAGCCGTGTTTCTTGAAGACCTCGGACATCAGACGCTCCTCCAGGCTCAGGCCCTCGCGGCTGGTGTGGTTGAGCGCGCCCTGCATGCCGACCCGGTTTGGGTAGCAGCCGGTCATCAAGGCCGCGCGCGAGGCACTGCACACCGCCTGGGCGACGCAGAAGCTGGTGAACTTCGTGCCCTCAGCGGCCATGCGGTCGAGGTTCGGCGTGCGAATCGTGGTCGAGCCAAAGCAGCCGAGATCGCCGTAGCCGAGGTCGTCGGCGACAATGAGCACGACGTTCGGTGGCTCCGCGGCGGCAAGGGCAGGGCAGGCGAGGGCGAGCAGGGCGGCGAACAGGCGGTTCATGACGGCATTCGACACCAGCCTTTCCGGGTGTGCATCCGAAAATCCGCGGCTGTCTGAGTCCGACAAGTGTCAGGCACCTTGATCTTCAGGCGGTCAGCCGCGATGCTGCCCCACCATGATCCGTGTTCTTGTTTGCTGCCTGCTGCCGCTCGCCCTCCGTGCCGCCGAGGTGTCGTCGGCCGATTTTCCCTCGATCCAGGCGGCGCTCGATGCCAACCCGGGGGTGGTCGTCTTCGTGCCAGCGGGCGATCACCTCCTCACCGAGAAGATCCGCCTGCGCGCCGGTCACGGCGGCCTGCGCGGACCGGGGCGTCTTGTGCAGCAGAACCCGCAGCAGCCCATCCTCGAAATCGAGGACGCCGCCGGCATCGAAGTGCGCGACCTGACCCTGACCCGGCCCGCTGAGAAGGCGGAGACCGATCGCGAGGCGGTGCTGGCCCTGCGCTGCCGTGATCTGGTGCTGGAAAACGTCAAGGTGATCGACCACCCCACCCGTGCCGGCGCCATCACCCTGCGCGAGTGCCGCGATGCCCGCATCAGCCGCTGCCTCGTGCGCAACTACATGCGTGTCACCATCGATGACCGAACGGCCAGCCCGGACTGGGGCTATGCCTTTCACTGCACCGACGGCACCGGCCTCAGCCTCCGCGCCTGCACGGGCACGCTTGTGGAAGGCAATCGCATCGTCGAGGAACGCCTGCGGCCGACCCCGGAGCTGAAGGCGAAACACAAGCTTGGCGAGTGGAGCAAGCGCAACCCGGTGCGCGGCAGCTTCATCAACGAGGAGACTTGGGCGCGGGGTTACACCGACAACTGGCAGCAGGGCTCCGGCCTCATTGTCACCTCGCCGACCGTGAGCGACCTGACGCGCATCGTTGGCAATCACATAGAGAACGCCGCGCAGGGCATCGACCTGCACAGCGACCATGTCATCGTTGCCCAAAACGTCATCGTGAACTCCTTCATGGGCCTGAAGGCGATGCATGGCTCGCGCAACGTGCTCATCACCGGCAACCAGTTTGTCAAAAACTGCCTGTGGGCCATCGGGCTCATGCCGGGCGCCGCCGCCACGGCGGAAAACTACGACGGCGGTTCGATCATCTCCGACAACCTCATCTCCGACTTTGGCCACGGCGACGCCCACTGGATCTGGGGCAGTGAACGGTCGCCCTTCAAGTTCGACACCGGTCAGCAGGCCGACGATCCGCCGCTGACCGACGTGCTGGTGTCCGGCAACCTGATTCACAATCCCGGTCCGCCCCGCTACAAACACGCGGTGATTCTGCCGGGTGGCCCGAACGCGCCGCGCGGGATGCACTTCGCCAACAACCTGTTTCCGGCGGGAACGGCCGGTGTCGCGAATCGCGAGTTGCCGGAGTAGCAGGGTTCACCAACCGGCCGCCTTGCCCGGCACCCGCGGGTCGTGCGCCGGCACAAGTAGGCCGCGCTTGGCATCGAAGAGCACGCACTGGCAGGCGCCGTAGCGGGTGGAACGACTGAGCGTGTGGCCGAGGCCTTCCAGTTCGGCGAGGGCTTCTTCGCCCAGAACGGTCTCGACCTTCAGTTCGTCGGGGGCCCACTGGTGGTGCACCCGCGGTTTCGCCAGGGCCGCATTGGGGCCGAGGTCGTCGTCGATGACCCCGATCAGCAACTGC
Organism: uncultured Prosthecobacter sp.; assembly: GCA_964605265.1. Taxonomy (GTDB): domain Bacteria; phylum Verrucomicrobiota; class Verrucomicrobiia; order Verrucomicrobiales; family Verrucomicrobiaceae; genus Prosthecobacter. The sequence goes on along the minus strand of CAZSBO010000077.1, from coordinate 6,576 downwards.
ACGACCTGGGTGATGATGGTCGGTCCGCCCGCCGCGCCGGTGCTGAGGAGGGGCTTGCCGTCCTTGAAGACCAGGGTCGGGCTCATGCTCGACAACGGGCGCTTGCCCGCCGCCACGGCGTTGGCCTCGGTGCCGACCAGTTTGAAGGCGTTGGGCACGCCGGGTTGCACGGCAAAGTCGTCCATCTCGTTGTTGAGCAGCACGCCCGTGCCCGGGATGACCACCTTGCTGCCGAAGGCGGTGTTGATCGTCTGGTTGAGCGCCACCCAGTTGCCCTCGGCATCGGCGGTGGAAAGATGGGTCGTGTGCTTGCCAAAGATGTCGCCCTCCCAGCGCGGCGGCGTGCCATGCGCGGGCACGGCCGTGACCTTGTCGGGATCGATGCGCGCTGACAGCCCGGCGAGGTAGTCGGCATCGAGCAGGCCGCGCGGCACGCGCGCGAAATCGGGATCACCGAGCCAGTGGGCGCGGTCGGCAAAGGCGAGCTTCATCGCCTCGGCGACGACATGGGCGCGGCGGGCCGGCGACAGCTCGCGCAGCGGGAAGCGTTCGACCATGCCGAGGATCTGCAGGACGTGCAGGCCACCGCTGCTCGGCGGTGGCATGGAAACGATTTCATAACCGCGGTAGCGGCCGCGCACGGGCTCGCGTTCGACCGCGCGGTAGTCGGCGAAATCAGCGGCGGTGGCGATGCCGCCGTTCGCCTTCATCCAGGCTTCCGTGCGCTGCGCGAAGTCGCCGCCGTAAAACCACTCGAGCCCGTGCTCGGCGACGGCGCGGTAGGTGGCGGCCAGATCCTTCTGCACAAGGATCTCGCCCTGCTTCATGGGACTGCCATCCGGCTTCAGGAAGATGGCGGCCGAGGCCGGGAACGGGCGCAGCTTGGCGGCGGTGGCGGCGAGCTTGCGGGCATAGACTTCATCGATGGCAAAGCCCTTCTCGGCGAGGTCGGCGGCCGGGCGCAGCAGGTCGGCGAGCGTCAGCTTGCCATGCTTGCGCAGGGCCAGGTCGTAGGCGCGCAGGGCCCCGGGAATCCCGGCGGCGAGCGCCCCGGTTTTGCTGGCCTCGTCGTCGAGCTTGCCGTCGATCAGGTACAGGTCGCGGTGCGCGGCGGCCGGGGCCCTCTCGCGACCATCGATCGCGGTGATCGTGCCGTCGGCGGCGCGGATGACGAAGAAGCAGCCGCCGCC
>CAZSBO010000077.1:0-5286 GCA_964605265.1 uncultured Prosthecobacter sp. | reverse complement strand
GCGGCTGCATCTTGCCAAGCCGATGGGTCTGATGTCGGATACAGCCCATGAAACCCTCCCTCGCTGGACAGACAATTGGCTTTGTTGGACTCGGTCACATGGGCGCGCCGATGACGCGCCATCTGCAGGCCGCGGGGGCGGAGTTGGTGGTTTGGAATCGCAGCGAGGCCGCGGCGGAGGCGGCGGTCGCCCTCGGCATGCGTCGCGCCGCGACTCTGTCCGAACTGGCGCGGGCGGTGGGCGATGGCATCGTCTGCCTGAACCTGACCACCACCGAAGTCGTGGAGCAGGTTGTCTTCGGCGAGGACGGACTGCAGCGCGGGCTGTCGTCGGAATCGCTGGTGATCGATTTCGGCACCACCTCGGTGCCGGCGACCCAGCGTTTCGCCCAGCGCCTGGCCTGGATCGATGCGCCGGTCTCGGGCGGCCAGGTCGGCGCGGAGGCCGGCAACCTGACGATCATGGCCGGCGGCAGCGAGGCGAATTTCCAACGCGCCCTGCCCGTGCTGCAGGCGGTCGGCGCCCGCGTCACCCACCTCGGGGCCTCGGGGGCCGGGCAGGTCACCAAGCTTGCCAACCAACTCATCGTCGCCCAGACCATCGATGCCGTGGCGCAGGCCCTGCGCCTGGCGGAGTTGTCCGGGGTCGATGCCGCCAAGGTGCGCGAGGCCCTGCTCGGCGGGTTTGCCGAAAGCCGCATCCTGCAGTTGCATGGCGACCGCATGGTGCGCCGCGACTTCGCGCCCGGCGGTCGCTCGACCCTGCAGCTCAAGGACGTGCGCCTGATCTGCGAGCTGGCGGAGTCGCTCGGCTTCACCTCACCGACCCTCGCCAACTGCCGAGCCCAGTGGGAGAGTTTCGTTCACGACAAGGGCGGCGGCGAACTCGATCACTCGGGCTTGTTCACGATCTACGAGTGAGGCGAAACGCGCTCAGGCGTGCATCACCTGACCGCCGTCGACGTTGAGCGTCTGGCCGGTGATGTTGCGGGCATGCGGCGAGGCAAGGAAGACCGCCACGGCGGCGCATTCCTCCGCCGTCTGCCAGCGGCCGAGTGGGGAGATCTTGCGGATCTTGTCTTCCGCCCAGGCCTCGTAGTCCAATCGCTCCGCCTCCGGCAGGCGCGCCTGCGAGGCCGCCCAGACTGCCTGGTTGAGGGGCGTGCGCACCATGCCGGGCGCGAGCGCGTTGACGCGCACGCCGTGCGGCGCGAAATCCTTGGCGGCGCACTGCATGAAATTGATCAGGCCGGCCTTGGCGGCGCTGTAGGGCGGGTCGGTCTGCGAGCCGATCTGGCCGGCGACCGAACTCAGCAGGAGCAGGCTGCCGCTGCGCGCGATGAGCTGCGGCGCAAAGGCCTGGGCCGTGCGCACGGCGCCGACGAGGTTGAGGTCGAGCACGCGCGCCCAGTCGCCCGGCTCGAGATTCCAGAACGGGAAACCGAACTTGCCCGAACCCGCACCTACCGCGTAGACGACATGATCGACCGTGCCGCACGAGGCCGCGAAGGCGCGCACGACGGCGTCGTCGGCGACACTGCCCACGGTGATGTCGAGGCCCTCGGCCGCGCGCAGGTCAAAACCGCGCACGCGGCAGCCCTCGGCAAGAAAGGCTTCGGCAATCGCCCGGCCAATGCCGCTGGCCGCGCCGATCACCACGGCGGTTTGTCCCTGGAGTTGCAGATCCATGCGGCAGGGTGGCATGGGTGGAGCCGTGAGCAAAGAGCAAAGAGCAAAGAGTGGGGAGGGTAGGGCCCCGCTGCGCCGGGGCCGTGGCTCGCACGGCAAACGACGAACGGCGAACCGAGAACCGAGAACCGAGAACTACTCGCCCAACAGTTGCTCCAGTTCCGCGAGCCGGATCTTGCCGAGGTCGCTGCGCGGCAGTTGCGGCAGGGAGACGACGCGTTGGATGCGCTGCCAGGGTGGTTGCCCGGCGTGGAAGCGGTCGAGCAGGGCTTGCGCCTCTGGGGGTTCGCCTTCGACGACGAGGACCAGCGCGGTTTCGGCGCGCGGATCGGGGCGGGCGATCAAGATGGGCGCGCTGGGCCAGCCGGCTTCGAGGGCCAGGGCCTCCATTCGCGCCTGCAGCGGCGCGAGGTGGACGAGTTCACCGAGGATTTTCACCCAGCCGGATTCCCGGCCTTCAAAGTGCAGCCAGGTGTGGCCCTCACGTGTCTCCAGACGCACGCGGTCGCGGGTGAGCAGGCCGGCCTGTGGATCAATCGGCTGCCACTGCCAGCCGTGGTCGTCGGTGGCGATGACATGGCCTTCCGCCAGCGAGGGCCCGCGCAGGCGCAGTAGGCCTTCGGCTTCCGTGCTGACCTGCCAGTGCGGCAGCACCTGCAGGGCCTCGGAGGTGCCGGCGGGCCAGGCTTGGGTGGCGACCTGCGAGGCGGCTTCGGTCAGGCCATAGCTGAGGAAGAGCGGCCAGCCAAGCTCGCGCGCGGCGGCGACGAGTTCCGGCGTGATCGCGCCGCCGCCGACGATGACCGCGCGCAGGCCATCGGGGGCGCGCAGGCCGGCGCGCACGAGGTCGTGCACCTGGGTGGGCACGAGCGAGCTGAGGCTGTCGCCGGCCTCGGCAAAACGCGGCGGATCCCACTTGCCTTCGAGGTGGGTCACCCGGCAGCCGGCCACGTGGGCGCGGGCGAGGATGGCGAAGCCGCCGACGTGATGCAGCGGCAGGACGAGTCGCCAGCGATCCTGCGCCGTGATGGCGAAATGGGCGTTCACCGCTTCGGCGGAAGTCAGGAAGGCCTGCTTCGACAGCACCACCCATTTCGGCCGACCCTCGCTGCCCGAGGTCTGGAACAGGCAGCGACCGCGCCAGCCCTGGTGGCGGACGAAATCGGCCAGGCTCGCCATCTCCGCGCGCGAAGCCGAGGGGGGCGCGGCGAGATGGTTGCCGGGATCCTGCCAGAAGTCGGCGGTCATGACTTATTCCAAGCGTCGCCAAGGCAGCTTGTCGAGCACGGAACCCAAGCCGAGACCGCCGCCGTCGGTGTCGGGCTGGAGGCGGCCGCCCGGGCTGAGCACGCGCTCCAGGAAGGCATCGGGTTCAAACAGGTGCTGGGTGCAGAGGCCGCACAGACCGACCAGATCGCCGAGTTCGACGCGCGCCTGCGCGGCCTCCCAGGCGGCGAACATCTGGCCGAGCGGATGATCCATCGCCGAGGTCAGGATCAGCGGCTGGCCCGGGTGACGCTGGGCCACCGTGCGCCAGTCGCGTCGCGCCGGTTTGACGACCACGGCATCAAAGCCGTGCTCGCCGTCCTGCCAGCCCTTGTCGAGCGCGAGCCGCACGCCCCAGCGTTCGCGACAGGCCTGCCAGGCCTCGGCTTCGTAGGGGAAGGGGTCTTCCACAAAGTCCAGCTGGCGATAGACCCGCACCGGCATGAACTCGACGAACTTCTGAAAGCTGTCGGCCCTCAGGCAGGCGTTGAAATCGACCCGGAAGCGCGGGCCACCATCACCGGCCATGCGCGCGCACTGTTCGAGGAAGCGGGTGGTCTCACCGTAGTTCGCGTAGCCCTTCGCCTTCAGCGCCGGCCAGCCCTCGGCGAGCAGTTTTTCAAACTGCGGCTGGGTCGGCTGGGCAAAGCTCCAGGAGTAGTGACTGGCCGGGATCTCCAGGCCGTCGAACAGGCTGACCCCGGCCGCGCGCGCCGCGCCATCGATCGCCGCGCAGCGCAGGGCGGTTTCGGCGAGCGCGGTCGGCTGGCCGGCGGCCAGGCGCGCGAGCTGGTCGGGCAGGGGCAGGTCGCCAAACTCCGGCCAGGGATGCAGGCAGCCATAGCCGTCGCCCACGCGCAGCAGCGCCCCCGGGAAGACCCGGCGCTGCGAGGCGGCATTGAGCGCCGCGCCGCTGCGCAGCAGGTATTCGTAGATGTAGATCGGCTCGGCCACGGTCAGGGGAGATACGCGCCGGCTCAGGCGCCGAGGCCAAGACAAAACAGCAGGGCAAAGGCGAGCAGTTGCGCGCCGCCGAGGGCGAGCAGGCGGTTGTAGCCCGGGCCGGGCGGTGTGGTCCAGAGTCGCTGGACGAGGAAAAGCCCGGCGGGCAGGGTGAGCAGCGGCAGCAGCAGCGCGCGCGGCAGGCCGACCGACAGCCAGTGCAGACCGGCCAGGTGTGGCAGCAGGATCAGCAGGGTGATTTCGATCCGGGCAAAGCGTGGACCGAAGCGCGCGGCGAGCGTGCGTTTGCCGGTCGACCGATCCTCGTCGAGGTCGCGCAGGTTGTTCACCGCGATGAGCACGGTCGACAGGCCGCCGATCTGGAAGCCGGCGACGAGGGCGTCGAAGCTCCACTGGCCGCTTTGCACAAAGGCCGAGCCGGCCACGGCGACAAAGCCGAAGAACAGCACGACAAAGAGTTCGCCGAGGCCGCGGTAGGCGAGCGGCAGGGGGCCGCCGGTGTAGCCGTAGCAGAAGTAGAGCGAGGGCAGGCCGATGGCGAGGATCGGCCAGCCGCGCGCCTGCAGCAGCGGCAGCGACAGCACAGCGGCCACGCCGAGCATGGCGGCGGCGGCGGCGAGCACGCGTTTGGGCGTCACCACCCCGGCGGCCGTGATCCGGCGCGGACCGAGCCGCGCCTGGGTGTCGGCCCCCTTGAGGAAATCGAGCGCGTCGTTGAACCAGTTCGTCGCCACCTGCAGCGCCAGGCAACTGCCGAGGGTGCAGGCAAACAGCAGCCAGCTCCACTCGCCGCCGAGCTTCCAGCCCAGCACCGACCCCGCCACCACAGGCGCCACCGCCGCCCCAAGCGTCTTCGGGCGGGCGGCATGAATCCAGTCGGCAAGCATCCTCCGATGTAGCCCGTCCCCGCCAAAGTGCAAACGCCAGACCCGCGACCGCGCGCAGCGCCCTGCGGTGCTTCCGTGCCGCTCTGCCATCACGTCCGGTCAGTCACCCAAGCTCAGAAGGTCCGCAGATTTCACAGATTTCGCAGAAGGAATACCGCAGAGGAACAGAAGGTGAACCGCAGAGGTCGCAGATTGACGCAGATGAGCAGCCGCAGGCCAGGGGGGCGCGGACACTGTTGTCCGCTTCTTCTGAGCAGGCAGACTTTGGAACCACGAATCGCACGAAGGCCACGAAGGGAACAGGGTAGGGCGCCGCTGCGCCGGCGCCGTGGCTTTTGCTGGAGGCGGGGGCAGAGACATCGCGGTTTCCGAGCCTTTGGAACCACGGAGGGCACGGAGGGCACGGAGAGCACGGAGAAGGGGGATCCATCAGCGTCTCATCAGCGGTTTCCAAAAGGCTTTGGAACCACCAATTTCACGAA
>CAZSBO010000076.1:0-18747 GCA_964605265.1 uncultured Prosthecobacter sp. | reverse complement strand
CCAGCTCTCCGTGAACTTCGTGTCCTCCGTGCGAAACCTGCGTCGTGAACCCTCGACCGGCCGGGTGTCCCCATCCGCGGGGTCGATGCCCCTTCCCCTCAGGATCAGCGTCCCATCAGCGTAAATCAGCGATTGACCCTTGGCTGAGTCAGAAAGCCACGGCGCCGACACAGCGGCGCCCTACCAGCCTCTTCCCCAACCAAGCCGGCGGTTGCGGCGGCGGGCAAGTTCGGCTAGGTCAGGGGTCATCCTTATGAGCGATCTCCATCTTCTTGTCACCGGCTGCAAGGGCCGCATGGGCCAGGCTGTCATCAGCGCCGCGGCGGCGCAGGGCGTGGCCGTGGGCGCGGCCATCGACGTCGGCGATTCCCTGCCGGAGGCGCTGGCCAAGTGCCACACCGTCATCGATTTCAGCTCGCACCACTTCACCAACGAACTGCTCGCCGAGTGCCTGCGCCAGAAGAAGTCGCTGGTGATCGGCACGACCGGCCACACCGACGCCGAACTGGCGGCGATCCGCGAGGCGGCGAAGTCCCTGCCGGTCGTCTTTGCCTCGAACTTCAGCGTCGGCGTCAACACCCTGTTCTGGCTGACCCGCAAGGCCGCCGAACTGCTCGGTCCGGACTTCGACCTCGAAGTCGTCGAGATGCACCACCGCATGAAGAAGGACGCGCCGAGCGGCACCGCCCGCACCCTGGTGGAAATCCTCGCCGACGTGCGCGGCCTGTCCTATGACAGCGACTGCCGCCATGGCCGCTTTGGCGACGTCGGTGCGCGCACGCCGGTGGAGATCGGCGTGCACGCCCTGCGCGGCGGCGACGTGGTCGGCGATCACACGGTCATCTTTGCCAACACCGGCGAACGGGTCGAGCTGACCCACAAGGCGAGCAGCCGCGACACCTTTGCCGGCGGTGCCGTGCGCGCCGCGCGCTGGCTGGCCGGCCAGCCCGCCGGTCTGTACGACATGCAGGACGTGCTCGGCCTGAAGTGAGATGACCGCCTACGGCATCGCCTTCGGCTCGAACCTCGGCGACCGCGCCGCGCATCTCTGCGCCGGTCTCGAACGGCTGCAGGCGCAACTGCCCGGGGCCCGGGTGACGGCGCGCGCCGGCTGGTATGAGACCGAGCCGGTCGATTGCGCGCCCGGCACCCAGGCCTTCCTCAACTCGGTCGTCGAGATCGAGTCGGCCCTGCCCGCCGCCGCGGTGCATGCGCAACTGCAGGCCATCGAGCAGGCGCTGGGCCGGCCGCGCGAGCGGGAGAAAAACGCGCCCCGGCCGCTCGACCTCGATGTGCTCTATGCCGGCGACCTTGTCAGCGACGATGCCGCGCTCGTGCTGCCGCATCCGCGCCTGCACCTGCGTCGCTTCGTATTGGCGCCGCTGGCGGAAATCCGGCCGCAGTTGGTCCTGGCCGGTCACACGCAGAGCATCGCCGAACTGCTGGCCGCGCTCACCGACGATCCGTCCGCCGTGCGCCGGCTCGGCGACTGGGGTGAAGCGCCTTGACGCTTGCCGTGTTCTCGGATTTCCCCGGCATTCGCTGAGCGACTCAGGCGCGGTACAGGCCGCGGACTTCATCGGCGAGGATTTCCAGTCCCTCCTGCACCACCTGGCGCGGCTGCGAGAAGGTCAGGCGCAGGCATTCCTGCGGGTGACGCCAGGGTTCGTCGAGGCCGAAGGCGAAGTAGTGGCCAGGGATGACCAGGACGTTGCGTTCCTTGAGGCGGCGGTAGAGTTCGGCGGCGGGCACCGGCAGGTCCTGCAGCCAGAGCCAGAGGAAAAACGCGCCCTCCTGCTCGTGCAGGGCCCAGGGCAGGTCCGCGCCGAGCGCATCGCTCAGCACCCCGGTGGCGAAGGCGGCGCGCTCGCGGTAAAAGGGCCGGATGACCTCGCGCCCCAGTCGCAACAGGCGGTCGTCGGCGAGCAGCGGGGTGAGCAGGGCCTGACCGAGGTTGCCGTTGGCCAGCGAGACGATGGCGTTCATGTTGGCGAGCGCCTTGACGATGGGGGCATCGGCCACGAGCACCGCCGTGCGCAGGCCGGGCAGGCCGACCTTGCTCAGGCTGATGCTGAAGATCATGCCCGGCTCCCAGTGCGGCCGCCACTCGCCCTGCAGCACGCCGGGAAAGGGATGGCCGTAGGCGTTGTCGACGAGGAACGGGATTCCCTGCGCGCGGGCGAGATCGCGCAGGCGCTCGAACTCCGCGGGCGTCAGCACGTTGCCGGTGGGATTGGTCGGGCAGGACACGCAGAGCGCGGCAATGTCCGGCGTCAGGCGCAGGCGCTCGAAATCGACGCCATACTTGATCGTGTGCGGTCCGCGCCGCTCGATGCGGGCCGGCAGACCGGTGAACTGGCCTTCGGCAAGCGCCTGGTTGGCGTAGCCGATGTAATCGGGCAGCAGCGGAAACAGGATGCGCTTGCGACCGGCCGCCGCCTCGCCGGCGAGCAGGTTGAAGAGCAGGAAGAAGCCGGTTTGACTGCTCGGCACGACGGCGATGTTCTCCGCGGCGACCTGCCAGCCGCACTCGCGACGCAGGAAGCCGGCCATGGCCTCGCGGAAGACCGGGCTGCCGCCGGGCGGCTCGTAGTTGAGCAGGGCGCGATCGAGCGCGGCGCCGTCGTCGAGCAACTCGCGCACGCGCTCGCGCCAGAGCGACTGCACCTCCGGGATGGCGGCCGGCTGACCGCCGCCGAGCATGCGCATGTCGGGGTGGGTGGACAGGGCCGCCCCGAGGTCGTCCATGAGTTCCTGGATGCCGCTGGGCCCGCCGAGGCGCTGGCCGATGCTGGAGAAATCGGGCATGAGACCGCCAGCCAAGAGCCGGTGCAGGCAGACGTCAAGCGCCGTCGCAGGCACGCAAGGCCTCAATGAGCGGGCCGCGCGCGGCAGCCAGTCCCTTGTAGCTCGCCACCGCTTCCGGCATGGATTCCAGCGAGGTGGCGAGTCGCCCGGCCAGGCCGGGTTCGGCGGCAAGGGCATCGAGTCGGTGATGGCTGAGGCGGATGCCGAACAGCAGCACGGGCGCCTCACGCAGTCGGGTCAGGAACTGCGTTTCCAGGCGCAGCCAGGTCGTTGCCAGGGTCGCCGTGGCATCGAGGCCGGGCAGGGCGCGCACCGGATGATGATTGAGTTCGGTGTCGGCACTCAGGCCCCAGTTGTCGCGCTCCCAGCAGGCGCCGGGTTCAAGCCGCGACAGAAAGGCGGCGATGCCGCGACCGACCTCCTCCTGCAGGCCGGGCACTGGTGCATGCACCTCGGCGAGCGGCCGGCCGAGCTTGGCTTCGAGCGACCAGGACGAGGGAAACACCACAACTCCGCCGAGCAGGCGATGGCCGTCGGCGGGATCAGCGGAGAGCAGCAGCCAATCGGGCTCAAGGCGGCGCGCCGACTCCTGCAGGGTGGCCAGCGGCGGCTTCAGGGCAGCGACCTCGCTCAGCCAGCCGAGGGCGCTGGCGGCCGCGGCGCGGCCCTCCGGCAGGCACTGGGCGTGGCGCTCGGGGTCCAGGCCCATCCAGCGATGGCGCTCGGCGAGACAGGCCGGATCCGCACCGCGCCAGAAGCGCGTCGCATCGCCGGGTCGCAGGTGCATCTGCCAGCGATGGCCGGCTTCGGGAAACAAACGCTGCCAGTCGGGAGTCATCAGGCTCGAGGGTGACAACTTGAAACCTGAAACCTGAAACTTGTAACCTGCTTTCAGCGCACATCGCGCCAGAGCCAGCGCAGGGCGTCGGGCAGGCTAGGCCCCATGCCACGACTGCCGTGAAAGCACTCGTTCCAATCGACCCGATGGTCGTAGCCCATGTACTTGAGGCTGGCCTGCATCATGCGGTTGGCGAGCGGCCAGTTGCCGAACTGGTTGTCGAGATCGTTGCTGCCTTCGAGCAGGTAGACGCGGATCGGTTTGCGCTCGCTGACGCGCAGCAGGTAGGGGTAGGCATTGCCGCCGCGGATGTCGACGAAGGTGCCGACCCAGCCAAGCACCTTGTGAAACTGGTCGGGTCGCTCCCAGGCGGCGGTGAAGGCGCAGATGCAGCCGGAGGACCCGCCGGCGATGGCGCGCGCCTCGGGCTCGGGACGGAATTGCACGGTGTAGCGACGGCTCACTTCGGGCAGGATTTCCTCGATCAGGAAGCGCGCATAGGCATCGCCGAGGCTGTCGTACTCGAAGCTGCGGTTGGCGGGCTTGGCGCGCGGCGGCTGGCCGGCCTTGCGACCCGGGTCGATGAAGACACCGATGGTCACCGGCATCTGCTTCTGGTGGATCAGGTTGTCGAAGACGAGGCCAACGCGCATCGGCCCATTGGGATCGACATGGCGGCTGCCGTCCTGCCAGACCATCAGGCAGGCGGGCTCGCCGGCGCGCAGCTGGGCGGGAATGTAGACGGTGACCTCGCGCGTCGTGTCGGGAAAGATCCGGCTCTGCGCCCAGGTGAACTTTTCCAGCCGGCCCTCCGGCACGCCGGGCTGGCGTTGGCTGTCGGCCGTGTACTCGTAGTGCTCGATGTGAACCATGCCGGCAACGCGCGGCATGCCATCGACCTCGATGCGGTATTGAAACTCCTGGAAATTCGCCATCTCGAGCACGAGCACCTGCAGGCCGTCGTCGCCGAGGCGGACCATGTCGCCGAGCAGTTCGCCATTGCCGCGCAGCACGCGCGCGGGCTGCATGTCCATCACGGCCCAGGCGACCGTGGTGGCCTCGATCTTCGCGGCCGGCTTGCCCTGCATGAGGTTCTGTCGGCCAAACCAGCGCACGACCCGGTCATGCAGCGCGTGGGTGGCCGCCGCATCAGCCGGCTCGTGCAGCGCGCGCAGCAGCGCTTTCGGGGTCAGCGCAGGCGGCTGCTGCCCGAAGGCGGAAACGGCGAGGCAGAGGGCGGACAGCAGGACAACGAAACGCATGACGCCATACCGAACGCGGCGATGGGCGCCGGCTTTCGGCAAAGTTCCCACGCCGGTCAGAGCATGCCGGGTTCGTAGCGCGGCGTGGTTGTCGCCGTGCGGTTGCGCAGCACCGGATCATCGAGCGCGCGGTCCACGGCATCCTGCAGCGCCCCCGAGGCGAGGTCGCGCAGCATCGGCACCGGCGAACCGCTGCCCGGCACGTAGGCGGGGCCCTGGCGATCGCCCTGGAAGATCTCGCTGTGGACAATCTGACCGCTCGACGAATCCAGCACGGTCACGCGCACCTTGGCACGCGCGTAGGGTCGCACGAGCATCTGCAGGTAGAGTTCCTGCACCTCGCCGGTGATGACGTAGCGCGAGGCACCGCTGGCGAGCATGCCACGCGCCTCCAGGCCGTAGGCGAAGGCATTGGTGACCACCTGAGCGACCGGCACACGCGTCTGCACCCGTTCGAGCGGCGTGCCGACCTGCGTGCGCACCGTGCCGAGCAGCTGCGCCTCCATGCCGCGCTGGTCGCTGAACTCGCGCACACTGAATTCGGCCGGGCCCGGTCGCATCTGCCCGGTGGCGGGCACGTAATCGAGACTGACCTGCGAGGTGGTGGTGCAGGCGGCCACCGGCAGCAGCGCGGCGAGCAGGAGGAAGCGGAGTCGGTTCATGGCGAGGCGCACCGATAACGCGCGGATGCGCGTTGATCAACCAGCCTTGCATCGGCCCTCACGTACAAAAAACAACCCTGTCGGATTTGGCGCTCAGGAAAAAAACCCCCAAAACCTGAAGCCAATTCATTTACCCGACAGGGTTGATTTCTGGGTTATATTCTTTTTGTCGCCTCGGAGGCAACAGCAAAAAGAAAAAGAGAGGAAAAAAACCTTCGCCTGTGGATACGATGTCATCACAGAGACCATTCATCGTCAGTTTTTAAGACCGCCATGAGACTGTGCCTTTGCCTGATTTTTGTGTTTTTCTGCGGTCTGCAACCCGGGAGCCTGCACGCTCAGCTCGGCAGCGCCGTGCAGCAGGTGATCGTGGCGCGTGCGCCGGACTGGAATGCCTCGAAGGCAAGACTGCAGGCCTTTGAGCGCCCGCATCCGTCCGCGCCCTGGCAGCCGGTGTTCGAACGCGAGCTGCCGGTACTGCTGGGTCGCTCCGGCCTGGCCTGGGGTCGCGGGGTTTTCACTCCTCCGCGCGCAGCCACCCCGGTGAAGGTGGAGAAGGATCGACGCGCCCCGGCCGGGGTTTTCCAACTCGGCGCCTTGTTCGGCTACGCTGCCCAACCGCCGGCGGGCAGTCGCTGGCCCTACCTGCAGGTCGGCCCCTGGGATGCCTACATCGACGACCCGAACCACCCGCAGTACAACCGCCATGTGCGGGTCGATCCGCGCCAGGTGCCGCCGTGGTTTGAGAAGCAGCGCATGCGCCTGGGCGACGCCGCCTACACCTGGATGCTGGAGATCCGCCACAATCAGATGCCGGTGGCACCGGGTTATGGCAGCGCGATCTTCTTCCACGTGCGCCGTGGTCCGGACGTGCCGAGCGCCGGCTGCACGACAATGGCGCGCGCCGATCTGGAGCGGCTCATCCGCTGGCTGCGACCGCAGGCCTCGCCGCACTACGTGCTGCTGCCCGAGGCGGAGTACGCCCGGCTGCGCCGGGCCTGGCGACTGCCCTGAGACTGGGCCGGCCTGCGGCTTTTGCGACAAGGCCGGGCTTTGCCGCAGGGACCGGCGATGAAGCCGGCTCAGCGCGCGGCGGGCTGCCAGTTCTTGACGAACTCCAGGCAGCGGGTGACGTCGGGCACGCTGTTTTCCCAGTTCGACTCGTACTCGACGTGCAGCGGGCCGGGGTAACCCTGGGCGTGGAACTCGGCGAGGATGGCGGGCACATTGGAGACGCCCTGGCCGTAGGGCACGTCGTGCGCCTTTGGATTGCCGGCCTCGTTGAGGTCCTTGAGGTGGCTGTCGAAAATGCGGCCCTTGAGCAGGCGGATGCATTCGACCGGATCGAGGCCCGAACGCACCCAGTGGCCGGTGTCGGCGCAGGCGCCCATGCGCGGGTCGCGATCCTTGACGAGGCTGAGGATGTATTCCGGATCCCAGAAGCGGTAGGCGCGGTCGAGCGGGCGCTTCGGATGGTTGTGGATGGCCATGCGGATGTCGAATTCCTTCACCAGCGCCTCGATGGCGTCGAGCGCGTTGACGTCCGGCTCGGTGACGACCACGCCGATGCCCATGCCCTTGCAGAATTCAAAGACCTTGCGGTTCTCCGCCTCGTTGGCGCCGAGCTTGACGACGCCGTAGGCGACCGCGGTCAGGCCCTTCTCGGCCAGGCGGGCCTTGACGGCGGCGATGACCTCGGGCGGCGACTCATGATTGAAAAGCACGTCGGGCTGCTCGGCCGAGAGCTTCTGGCGCGGATAAAACTCAATCGTCTTGCCGCCGGCCTGGGCGGTCTTGTTGATCGCTTCCAGGACCGAGAACAGGCGGAAGGTGTAGGCCTGGCAACCCGCGTAGAAGTGACCCACCTTGGCGCTGGCGGGGATTTCGGCGGCCGGCGCGGTGGCGACCAGCAGGGCAAGGAGGCAGAAAAGTGCTTTCATGGATGGGCGGAAGGAACGGCCGCAGGCGCGGCTTCTTGCAGCGTGGGCCGACTCAGCGTTTGGCGCCGGTGATCTCGTCCTTCAGGCCCGGGGGACGGGCGAGCAGGGAGGGACCGGGGGCGGGCGTCGCCTCGGGCGGCAGCACGGGCACCTCGGGGGCTGGCGCGGCGGGCGCATCCGGCACCGACTTGCCCAGGGAGGGCACGGGCGGCGCTGCCTTCGGGGTCGGGGTCCGCCAGGGCGCGGCGCCGAGGAAGTGGGCGAGCACGGCGCCGAGGATCATCGAACCACCGAGGAAAACCGCCGCGCGCAGCCAGAGCGGCACGTACTCGTTTTCGGGCAGCAGCACCTCCTCGGGATGGATGGTCGGCGGCGCATCGACGGCGGTCTTGGTCCAGCCGCCGGCGTCGACAACGGCGGTGTCGCGGAAGAGCAGTTCGGCAAAGCCAATGGTCGGCTGCTCGGCCGGCTCGCTGGGCAGGCCGCTGGTGAGGGCGCCACCGGTCGGCGCGGCGGGTTTGGGACCGACCGGCACCAGCGGCACGGTGCGCGGGCGCACGACGGGAGCTTCCGGAACGGGCACAGGCGCCGGGGCGACGCGGGTGGGGAAAAGGGCACCAATGCGGGCGAGCAGGGCGGCGCGACTGCCGGCGGGCGCGCCATCGAGGATTTCGGCATCGAGCAGGCGCACCAGGGCCTCGCGCTCGGGCGCGGCGCGGTTCGAGCGGGTGCCAGTGCCGATGAGCAGGCGACCCAGCGCGGCCAGCCAGGGGGCACCCCAACTGCCGGCAGCAGTGGGCGGCAGCAGGAAAGCGGGATCGAGACCGCGACCGGCCAGGGCAGCCAGGGTCGGGTGCGCGCGCAGCCGGATCGTCCATTCCGGCCAGTCGTCGAGCCGGGCTTCGAGCAGAGCGGCGGCGCCAGGCCCTGTCTGCGCGGCCTGCGGGCAGAGGAAAAGGTCGTCGAGGCGCAGGCGGGCCAGGTCCAGGCCGGCCGGTTCCACGGCGGTCAAAGCGGCGTCGACGCGGCCGAGCAGCAGCTGGATCTCGGCGGGTTCGAGCGCCTGGCGCGTGCGCAGGATTGCCGCGAGCGACGGCCCTTCAGGCAGGCCTTCGGCAAGGCAGGCCAGGCCATCCGCCTCGGCGATGCGCAGCACCGGCAGCAGGGGCAGCCGGCCGTCCTGCAGGGCATGCACGCGGCGACAGAGTTCGAGAGGGCGGGTGCCGGCCAGGCGGGTGGGCGGCAGCGCCTCCATGAGCACGGCGCGGCCAGTGTCGGCCAGTTCCCCGCGCAGGGCATAGGGGTTGGCGGGATCGAGTCGCTGACTGAGCGCGCGCACGGCCGGGGCGAGGGCGCGGGCAACGTCCTGCAGGGCGGGCAGCTGCGGAACGAGCAGGGCCCGCGGGCGCTGGGCGGCGTCGATCTCGCCGCCGGGTAATTCGAGTCGGCCGATCTCGCGGCGCAAAACGCGCAGGGCATCGAGCGAACCCGGACTGGCCGCGCTCAGGCAGGCGGCGAGCAGCGGGGCCAGGTCGGCGGCCGACGCGGTGCCGGCGGGATCGTGGACAAGTTCCTGGAGAAAACCGCGCAACTGGCGCGCCGCCTTGTCGAAGGTGCTGACCATGGGTCGCGCACCCGTGGTCTCGCGGGTGAGCTGAAAATCGCTGACCCGCACCTGCAGTTCGCTGGCACCGGTCTGCACGACGCGAAGGCTGTCGAGCACGGCGGCGGGCAGGACGCCGCCGCGGCCGAGCAGCGCGGCGGCGGCCTTGAGCGCCTCGTAGGCAACGGCGGCCGCCATCCAGGCCGGCAGGGCGTTCTGGCGTGCCAGATAGGCCTGCAGCGTCTCGCCATCGACGTGGCTGGTGATGTAGTAGGGATTGCCCTCGTCGACGCCAAAATCGAGCAGGCGCGCCAGCAGCGGGTGGCCGGACTGACGCAGGCGGCGGCAGGCCTCGTCGTAGGCGGCGCCATCGGTCAGCGACTCCAGCAGGACGTGGCAGTGGACAAATTCCATGCGCCGCATGTCGAAGGCGAGCACCGCCACCTGGCGGCTGTCGCGGACAAGCTCGACATTGCCCCCGTCCGCGTTCTGGACGATTTGATAATGTCTGAAAAGACTGGGTTCCGGCATGGGCCTGCGTGGGACGGGGGTGAGGGCCAGTGTCCGGCCTCCGGGGCGCTTTTCAAGGGCGGAGTCGGCCGAGTTCGCCGCCGACGCGGCTTTTTGCGGCACTCGCAAATGCCGCCTTGTTGCCAGCGCCAGCTTCCGCTAAAACGAGGACATGACCCAGACGCAGCGCGAAGCCCTTTTCGACATCCTCGCCCTCGCCATCCATGCCGATGCCCTCGTCTCGCTGAGCGAGGAGGACCTGCTCCAGCAGGGATTTGTCCAGCGCGGCTGGAAACCGGTGCGGGCCCGCGCGGCCTTCATCGAAGCCTCTCTGGAGCGCGCCCGTGAAGCCGCCGACAGCGATGACGCCATGATGGACTACCTGACGGAACGCGCCGCCGAATTCGCCGGGGCCACCGCCCAGAAGGAGGCCTGTACGGCGATCCGTACCGTGCTCGAGGCCGACGGCACGCCGGCCGAGGAACAGGAGTTCTTCCACCTCTTCATCCAGGCCCTGCCGCGGGTCGGCTGAGGTGGTCCAGCCCTACTCCGCGTAAGGCCGCGCAAACGCTGCCATTCCGGGGCGAGTCGCACCGCGGGCCGCGGGAGCCAATCCCCTGCCCCGGGTGCACCATCGGGGCATAAAAAAGGCCGTCCCCCGCGAGGAGGACGGCCGGAAGCGAAAAACGCCGGATCAGCGGGCCGCGACAGCGGCGGTGCGGGCGGCGATGGTGGCCTGATGGGCGGCGCGCAGGCCTTCGAGGCCGCGGTAGGTCTTGCCCACCTTGGCGCAGAGGCCGCGGCTGACCAGACCCTGCAGCTTCTCGTAGGAACGCAGGCGGAGCATCTCCTCGCCGCCGCTGACCGCATTCTTGAGTTTCAAGTTGTCGTAAACCAGCTTGAAGAGGGCGTTGAACTCAAGGGTCTCGCCTCCGGAAAGGACGTTGACGAGCTCGTCGGTCACATGGTCGGGGACGCGGCGGGAGAAACGTGTTTTGCGAGTCGGTGTCGTAGCCATAGAGGCTTGGAGCATAACACCAACCGTGAACTTTGCGACGTTTTTATGCTTCCCGCACGAAGTTTTCCACATTCCCACACTCTCTGGAAAGAAGTGTCCGCGGGCGGCGTTTTCTTTTCACCTTCCCGGGCGAATGTATGCACATGGCATGGTCATTCACGGGGCTGGAGCGGCGATCTTGAAGAGCGCCTTCTTGGTGCGGATGAACAGGGCGCCATCGGCCACCGCCATGCCCGCCGAAATCGGATCCGGCAGGACGTTGCGGGCGAGGATTTCGAAGGTGGCCGCTGCGCGCACGACGTGGGTTTCGCCGCGGTCATTGCAGAAATAGAGGCGCTCGCCCGCCGCAATCGGACCCGGCAGGTGCTGGCCGTTGAGGCGATCCTCCCAGACGTCCTCACCGGTGAGCGGGCGCGTGCAGGAGACGATGCCGCCGCGGGTGACCTGGAAGAGCAGGCCGTTGACCAGCACGGGGCCGGCCTCGCTGGCGTTGCGCTTCTCGCGCGTCCAAAGGATGTGGCTGTCGGTGATGTCGCCCTGCATGCGGTCATCGACGCGCACGCCGAGGGTGTGGGCGCGCTCGGAGCCGGTGTTGAGGATGAGGACGTTCTCATGCAGCAGCGGCCGGATGGCGGCGTTGAAACCGCCGTGGCGGATCGTCCACAGCTGGCGACCCGTGGCCGGATCATACCCGAAGGCGGCGCGCGAGCCGATGCTCACCAGGGTCGAACGACCGGCCAGATCGAAGACGGTCGGCGTGTGATAGGCCTTGCGCATGTCGCCACCGCGGGTCGGCTGGCCATTGGCATCGAGATCGCCGTAATCCGTGGTGCGTTCGGTCTTCCAGACGGTGGCGCCGGTGCGCTTGTCGAGGGCGGTGACAAACTGCGCATTGATGCCGTCGAAGGTGAGGATGAGCAGGTCGCCATGGATGATCGGCGAACTGCCCGGGCCGCGGTAGTGGCTGACATTGATGTCGCGTCGCTGCCACACCACCCGCGCGGTGACCGGATCGATCCGGGCGGTGCCGTAGGTGCCGAAGTGCACGTAGAGGGCGTCAGCCTCAAGCACCGGCGAGGGCGCGGCGTAGTTGTTGAGCGGGTTGCCGAGATCCTCGGGCGTGGCATTTTCAAACAGCGGCAGGTGGTGCACGACCTTGCCGGTGTGGCGGTCGATGCCATAGACGAACTGCGTCTTGCCATCCTCGGTGGCGCTGGTGAACCAAAGACGGTCGCCACCGATCACCGGCGTGCTGTGCCCCTCGCCCTCAAGGTCGGTCTTCCAAACGATGTTCTTGCCGGTGGCGGCATCCCATTCCAGCGGCAGGCGCGCGGCCTCGGCGGCCGGCACGAGGCCGTCATTCGTCGGTCCGGTGCGATCCGGCCAGAACAGCGGCGTCGTCGCCGGCTGGGCGCCGAGACCGGTGGCAAGCAGAAGGACGGCGGCGCAGGAGCGCAGGAGCGTGGGAGGGACGGACATGGCGGTACAGGACGGGGGTGGGCTTCCGCTTCTATCGCACAGCGAAACGCCGCCCCGCGCAACCGCAAAGTCACGCTCAGCGCCGGCGCTCGTACCGGCGAAACTCCAGCCCCTCGGCCTGGCCAAGGACTTCCGTCAGCTCGAACGAGGCCTCGTAAGGCGGAAAAAAGGCGTCGCCCTCATGCTCGCCGGCCACCAGGGTCAGATACAACTCGTCGCACTGCGGCAGCAGTTCGGCGTAGACCTGGGCGCCGCCGATGACAAACACCCGCTCGACACCGGGACAGGCGGCCTCGAGTTCGGCGAGGTCGCGCAGCACGGTGAGGCCCTCGCGCGGCGGCATCGTGCGACTGAGCACGAGGTTGTGGCGACCCGGCAGCGGCCGGCCGATCGACTCAAAGGTCGTGCGCCCCATGAGCACCGGATGACCGAGGGTGGTGCGCTTGAAAAACTTCAGGTCCTCCGGGTGATGCCAGGGCAGCGCGCCCTGATGGCCGATGACCCGGCGGGCATCGGTGGCGACAATGGCGGCGAGGCGGAGGCTCATGGTTCCTTCACCCAGGGCAGGCGCACACGCGCGTGGTAGATGGCCGACTTGCCTTCGTGGCTGGAGTAGTAGCTGACATGCAGCTGACCCTCGTGCCAGACGAGGCCGGGATAACTGCAGTCACCGCCGCTGGGCAGTTCCAACAGAGGCTCCAAACCGGTCTTGGTCATTTTGTAGAGCACCATGTGCGGTCCCGGCGTCTGGCCAAAGCCGCGCGAGCCGGCGACAAGCGAGCCATCGGGCAGCTCGATGAAGTTCGGCCCGCCAAGCGGCACCGACAGCGCCGTCCAGGTCCACTGGCGATAGGGTGCCTGGGCGACGCCGATCGCGCCCTTGCGGTCGCCGGCCTCGCGGCGCACGAGCGCCACCGCCGAGCCATCCTTAAGGAAGCGCAGGGTCGTTTCGTTGGGCTGGCCGGGCACCTGCAGGATCGAGGACAGCTGCCAGACCCGGCCGTCGGCGCTGCTGTAGGTTTTCAGCGACCACTCGTCCTCGAACTTCGGGCCGCCGGTGGTCGGATAGCCGTTGTAGGCGGCCCCATAAAACTTGCTGTCGGCCGGGTTCACCGTCACCCGCCAGAGCCAGTCGCCCTCGGCGAGCAGTTTCTGCGGCGGGGTCCAGACCTTGCCATCGATCGAGGTCGCATAGCGCGGCCGCCGGCCCTTGAGCTGGGTGCCCTCGTAGATCGAGCCGCCGCAGAGCAGGTAGAGCTGCTTGCCATCCGGTGTGATCTGAAACTTCGGATCGCGCAGGTCAACCCCGGCCTCGGCAATCGTGGCGTAGTCCACCCAGGTGTCGCCACTCGAGGAAATGAGCACGCGGATGACGCCGTCGCCGCCGACATGGCCATTGCCCTCGCGGAAGCAGCAGAGGAAAAGGTTCTTGAAGCGGACGAGGTCGGTGAAGGCGTTGTGCGGCGCCTTGTCCCAGATCTTCTGGACCGAGACGATCTCGGCCTGCTGGGCCGGCAGCGCCAGCGCGGTCAGCAGCGCCAGGGCGAGGGTCAGGAATGCGGGTTTCATGGTGACAGTCATACGCGCCCCGCCGCGCGACTCCAGCGCCATCTTGCGCGGAGGCAATGGCGAGCGCCGCGGCTCAGGGTGGGGGTGGTTCGGTGGTGCCGCGCGCGGCCTTGTCCCACTCGCGACGGTAGTGATCGAGCCGCTCCTTGATGCGGCCCTCCAGGCCGTTCGTGGTTGGTTCGTAATAGACGCGGCCGCCCTCCAGGCAGCGCTGCGGCACAAAGCCCCCCTCAAAGTCGTGCGGGTACAGGTAGCCCTCGCCATGGCCGAACTGCTTGGCGCCGGCATAATGCGAATCGCGCAGGTGCTTCGGCACCGGCAGGGTGCGCGCGCCGCGCACGTCCTCGAGCGCGGCGTTGATCGCGGTATAGGCGCGATTGCTCTTCGGCGCGGTGGCGACGTAGATGACCGCGTGCGAGAGCAGGATGCGCGCCTCGGGCATGCCGATCGCTTCCACCGCCTGCTGGGCCGCCACGGCGACGCGCAAAGCATTGCTGTCGGCGAGACCGACGTCCTCGCTGGCGGCGATGACAATGCGCCGGGCGATGAAGCGGATGTCCTCGCCGGCATGCAGCATCTTGGCCAGCCAGTACACCGCCGCATCGGGATCAGAAGCGCGCATCGACTTGATGAAGGCGCTGGCGGTGTCGTAGTGGGCGTCGCCATCGCCGTCATACACGACGGTCTTCTGCTGGACCGACTGCTCGGCGGCGGCGAGGTCGACAATGACCCGGCCCTCGGCGTCAGGCGGGGTCGACAGCACGGCGAGTTCGAGGGCGTTGAGGCACTTGCGGGCGTCACCCTCGGCGATGGTGGCCAGGTGGCGCGCCGCCTCCGGGGTCAGTTCGGCCTGCTGCGCACCGAGGCCGCGTTCGCGGTCGGCAAGGGCGCGCGCCATGAGCGCCTCAAGCTCGGCGATGCCGAGCGGTTCGAGGGTGAAGACCTGGGAGCGACTGACCAGCGGGCTGTTGACGTAGAAAAACGGATTGTGGGTGGTGGCGCCGATGAAGCGCAGGGTGCCGCGCTCGAGGTGGGGCAGCAGCACGTCCTGCTGGGCCTTGTTGAAGCGGTGGATCTCGTCGACAAACAGGATCGTGGCCTGGCCGTTGAGCCGCTTCAGGCGCTGGGCGGCCTCGGCCTCGCGGCGGATGTCGGCGACGCTGCTCTCGACGCCGCTGAGGGTGACAAAACGCGCCTTGGTTTCCAGGCTGATGATGTGCGCCAGGGTCGTCTTGCCGACCCCGGGCGGGCCGTAGAGCAGGATCGAGGAAAAGCGGTCCGACTGTACCGCGCGGCGCAGCAGTTTGCCCTCGCCGAGGATGTGACCCTGGCCGGCGTACTCGGCCAGGCTGCGCGGACGCATGCGCGCGGCCAGTGGCGCGTCCGGCGCGGCGTCGATCGCCGCGACGCCGGCATCCGGGGAGGCAAAAAGGTCGTCGCTCACGGCGCTTCCATCGTCGCAGTCGCGGGGTTTTGCAAACGCGCGGCACTCAGCTTGGCCCACTGCTCGTGGCGGCAGCGTTCGCCCCCGGCACGTAGCCCTCGGGAATGCGGCGCTCGGCCGGCACGTCGAGCTTCTTTTCCAGATCCTTGAGGGTGTTGATCAGGGTCGGCGGCCGCTGCTTCTGGTCGTAGGCGGCGCGCAGCAGGTCGTAGCCGCGCTGCCAGTGGGCCGGGTCGGCCGCCTGGGCGAACTGGTAGCCGGCAAAGCGACGGAAACGGGCGTTGCCGGTCAACTCGGCCATCTTCAGGTAGCACTCGGCCGCGCGCGCCGGCTCGTAGGTGCGGCGCTCGTAGAGTTCGGCCAGCGCGTTCCACAGCCGGGGTTCCTCGGGCAGCACGCGCAGACCCTCGAGCAGGATGTCGTGGCCGCGGCGGATGTGCTCGTGGAAGAGCTTGCCGCGCACCGCCGGATTGAGCGACGTGTCATTGAGGTAGTGCGAGGCGGCGTTGTAGGCCATGTGCCAGGCGGCCTCGTCCCAGTAGTGCTCGTAGCGCGGCTGCAGGCGGGTAGTGATCTGGAACAGGCTGTCGACCGCCGCCCAGTTGACGTTTTCCCAGGCGTTGTAGGCGCGCAGGTAGGTGAAGCTGGCGACCAGTGAACGCAGGCCGCCGAGCGAGGCGGCGAAGCTCATCTGACCGAGCTGGTCGCGCAGGCCGAAGTCGGGCATCGGCGTGAGCAGGCGGGCCTCGCGCAGGGTGGCGGTGGCGGCCTGCTCGACCGGCAGCTTGACCAGGCCGAGCAGCAGCAGGACGGAGAGGGCCTGGAGGCGGCGCTTCATCAGAGCTCCTTTTCGACGAACAGCAGGTGCGAGACCACCGCGTAACCGGTGAGGTACAGCAGGGCGGCGCCGCTCATCGCCAGCGCCGCGCTGGCACCGACCGATTCGCCGTTGATGACGTTGTCGACCACGTCAAAGACGCCGAGGTCGGGCGTGACGATGGCGAGCAGGGCGGACAGCAGTTTCTTGACCGGCTCAGCCAGGGTTCCCCCCTGCAGGAAGTACTCGCGGATCAGGCCCTGGCCGTGACCGATGATGACGATGCAGAAGGTGACCACGACGGTGAACAGGGTGCTGCTGGCGAAGCAGGAAATCATCAGGGCGAGGGCGGCCACCACGGCCGCCTTCCAGAACACCGCCAGCACGCCGAGATGCAGGCTCCAGGTCAGCCCGTGCTTGCTGACGATGGCTTCAAGCTGGGCCACCGCCTCCGGCGTCTTCGCCTCGAGCGCCTGGATGATCTGGGCGAGCAGCAGTTTTTCGCGCAGCCAGAGCACGGCACTGAAGGCCAGGTCCATGAGCAACAGGCCGGCACCGATGAGCAGCAGCACGCCGAGCAGCTTGCCAAGCAGGTACTCATGGCGCGGCACCGGCTTGGAGAGAATCGTGTAGAGCGTGCGATCCTCGAGGTCGCGCGGCAGCAGCAGGGCAGTGGCGACAATGGCGATGACCAGGCTGAAGACCTGCAGGGCACCGAAGGAGACGTCCTTGAGCAGCTTCAACTGCTGCTCGGGGTTGAGCACCGGAAAGGCGAAGCCGGCGGCGACGACGAGCACGCTGAAGGCGAGCAGGAAGAACAGGATCTTCATGCGCAGTAGCTGGGTCACCGTGGCCGTGGCCAGGGTCCAGATGCGGGCGGGTGAAAAGGCGCGGTAGGCTGTCATGGCTTGTCCTCCGTGGCTTCCAGGAAGAGTCGCTCCAGCGTGGTGCGCGGCTGACCGCTGCGCACGATGCCGGCCTTGCCGTCGCGCTCGACCAGCGCGCGGATCTCGGCCAGCAACGCGGGCGAGGCATCACGCAGGACGAGTTCGGTCTGGTCCTCGACCGCGATCAACTCATCGAGCCGGCCCTCGCGCACCATGCGCCCGTGCGCCATGATGCCGACCCGGTCGCAGACCTCCTGCATCTGTTCGAGCAGGTGACTGGTCACCAGGACGGTGAGCCCCTGCTCGCGAAAGCCGAGGATGAGGTCGCGAATCTTGCGCGAGCCGGAGGGATCAACGCCGGCCGTCGGTTCATCGAGCACGACCAGGCGCGGCCGGTGCAGCAGCGCCTGGGCCAGGCCGAGGCGCTGGAGCATGCCCTTGGAGTAACCGGCCACCCGGCGGTCGGCGGCGTCCTCCAGGCCGGTCAGAGCGAGCATCTCGCAGGCGCGATCGCGCAGCTCGGCGCCGGCCAGGCCGCAGAGGCGACCGTAAAACAGCAGGGTCTCCAGGCCGTTGAGGTGCTTGTAAAAGTAGGGGTTCTCGGGCAGAAAGCCGACCGCCTGGCGACTCGCCACCTCGGTGCTGGAGCGACCAAAGATCGCCGTGCGACCGCGGGTCGGTGCCAGCAGGCCGAGCACCGTTTTCATCGTCGTCGACTTGCCGCAGCCGTTCGGACCGATGAGGCCGTACACCTCCCCTTCCCGGACGGTCAGGGAGAGGTCGCGCACGGCCACAAAGGCGCGTTTGCCGAGCCCGGCCTTGAAGACCTTGGTCAGGTTCTCGACGGAGACAGCCGGTGTCTGGGCGGGGGAATCGGACATGCCTGGGAAACGGGGATGGCAGGCGCCCGCAAGCGCCTGCCTCGGGGCAACGGGCTTCAGCCCTGGGACTTGAGGTCCTGGTACATCTGGTAGCCCTGCTCGGGCGTCAGGCCCTCGTGCACCACGCCGCGCACCGCGCGCATCATCGCCACCGGGGCGTCGCTCTGGAAGATGTTGCGGCCCATGTCCACGCCGCTCGCGCCCTGCTGGATGGCGTTGTAGCTCATCTTCAGCGCGTCGAGTTCCGGCAGCTTCTTGCCACCCGCAATGACGATCGGCACCGGGCAGCACGAGGTGATCGTGTCGAAGCCCTCGTCGGTGTAGTAGCACTTCACCACGTTGGCGCCGAGTTCCGCCATGATGCGGGTCGCCAGACGGAAATACTGGGCGTTGCGCGCCATGGCGCGGCCGACGGCCACCACGCCCATGACACCGATGCCGTAGCGGCTGGCGGCGTCGACGAGGTCGGTCAGGTTCTTCAGGCTCTGGCGCTCGTAGGCGCTGCCGACAAAGACCTGCACGGCCAGCACGCTGGCGTTGAGGCGGATCGCCTCCTCGATGTTGAGGGCGGTGCTCTCGTTGGACAGCGGCTCAAAGCCCGGGCGACTGAACTTCACCTTCTTGCCGTCGAGATCGCCTTCCCACTCTTCCATCGGGCTGACCATGGAGGTGCCGCCGGAGGCGCGCAGGGCGATGGCCTTCTGGGTCGAGGCCGGGATGACGCTGCGCTGGATGCCGCGGGTGAGCATGAGGCAGTCGGCGTAGGGCTCGAGCGGCAGGATGGTCTGGTCGACGCGCTCCAGGCCGGTGGTCGGGCCCTGGAAGTAGCCGTGGTCGAAGGCGAGCATGACGGTGCGGCCGTCCTTCGGGTTGAAGACCTTGCTGAGGCGGTTCTTCAGGCCCCAGTCGTACTGGTGGCTGCCCTTGAGGAAGAAGCCGGGGGCCTCCTGGGGGACGTGGGTGAAGAATTCCTTTTCCTTCTTGTCGGCTGCGCTGGTCTGGATGTCGGCCATGGTCGTGTGGGTGGGT
>CAZSBO010000075.1:0-18768 GCA_964605265.1 uncultured Prosthecobacter sp. | reverse complement strand
TGCTCACCCGTTGCCCCATCCAGCACCGCGACCGATTACTGCTCGTGGTCAACAAGCCCACGGGCGTTCTCTCGCATCCGAATCCGGGTCGCCGCGGCGAGCTCGCCGCCTTCGAGGGACGGTATGACGAGAAGGCGCAGTGTTTCGAATCTGCGGCCGGTCGCGTCTGGCTCATGCACCGGCTCGATCAAGACACCTCCGGCGTGCTGCTCGGGGCGCTGGATGCGGTCACCGCCGGCAAGTGTCGCGAGGCCTTCGAGAGCGATGCCATCGCCAAGACCTATCTGGCCGCCGTCCGCGGCAATCCCGGCCGCGAGGGCGTCTGGCTCGACCATCTCGCCACCTCGCATGAGCGCGGCCGCGTTCGCACCGCGGTGGTCAAGGGCCGGCCGCCGAATGCCGAGCTGCACTTTCGCCAGCTCGCATACGATCCCGTGCGACGCCTGTCGCTCCTGGAAATCCGTTTGCTCACCGGCAAGACCCACCAGATTCGCGTGCAGGCGGCCTCGCGGCAGTTCCATCTGCTCGGCGACGATGTGTATGGCCACTTCGACCTGAACCGTCGCCTGCGGTCGGAGGTCAGCCTGAAGCGGCTCTTTCTGCACGCCGCCCGGCTGGAGTTCAAGCATCCCGCCAGCGGTCAGCCCCTGCGCCTGGAGGCGGTGCTGCCGGAGGATCTGGCGACCGTGCGCGCCCGCCTCGGCCTCGGTTGAGGCAGGCGGGCGGACCCGGCCTTGCATGGCGGTCGCTGCCGCCTATGCTGGATTTTTCCGTCCCAACCCTGCCGACCTCCGACCGTGCCGAAGAAACCCGCCAAGCCCGCCGAAGACGACTCCCCCATCCTGGCCGACAGCGCGCCGATTGAGATCAAGCCGGTCGATGACCTGTATGGCGACTGGTTCCTCGACTACGCCAGCTACGTCATCCTCGAGCGCGCCGTGCCGCACATCCACGACGGCTTCAAGCCGGTGCAGCGGCGCATCCTGCACAGCCTCGACGAGCTGGAGGACGGTCGCTACAACAAGGTGGCCAACGTCGTCGGCAACACGATGAAGTACCATCCGCACGGCGACGCCAGCATTGGCGACGCCTTTGTGCAGTTGGGGCAGAAGGACCTGCTCATCGACACCCAGGGCAACTGGGGCAACATCCTGACGGGCGACAATGCCGCGGCGTCGCGTTACATCGAGGCGCGGCTGTCGAAGTTCGCCCTCGACGTCGTCTTCAGTCCCAAGGTCACCGACTGGGCGTCGAGTTACGACGGTCGCAACAAGGAGCCGGTGACCCTGCCGGTGAAGTTTCCGCTGCTGCTTGCCCAGGGGGTGGAGGGCATTGCCGTCGGCCTGTCCTGCCGCATCCTGCCTCACAATTTCAACGAGCTCTGCGATGCCAGCATTGCCGCCCTGCGCGGCGAGGAGTTCAGCCTGGTGCCCGATTTCCCGCAGGGCGGCATCATGGATGCCGGCGACTACAATCAGGGCCTGAGGGGTGGCCGCGTGCGGGTGCGTGCCCGCATCGAGGTCGGCTCGAAAAAGAACACCCTGCGCGTCATCGAGATCCCCTACGGCACCACCACCGGCAGCATTCTCGACAGCATTGTGGCCGCCAACGACAAGGGCAAGATCAAGATCGCCCGGGTCGAGGACAACACGGCGGAGAACGTCGAGATCCTCATCCAGTTGCCGCCCGGGGTCGATCCCGACCAGACGATCCAGGCACTCTATGCCTTCACCGACTGCGAGATCTCACTGGCGCCGAATGCCGTGGTCATTCAGAACGACAAGCCGCGCTTCGTCGGGGTCAACGACCTGCTGCGCGAGAGCGCCCAGCATACCAAGGACATCCTGCGTCACGAACTGGAGATCCAGCTCGGTGAGCTTGAGGAGAAGTGGCACTTCAGCAGCCTGGAGAAGATCTTCATCGAGAACCGCATCTACCGGCGCATTGAGGAATGCGAAACCTGGGAGGCCGTGATCCAGGCGATCTGGACCGGACTGAAGCCGCACCTCGGCCTGCTGCGCCGCGAGGTGACCGACGACGATGTCGCCCGCCTCACCGAGATTCGGATCAAGCGCATCTCCAAGTACAACAGCTTCGAGGCCGACGAGCAGATTCGCGCCCTGGAGAAGGCCATTGCCGAGGTGCAGAAGAACCTCAAGCAGCTCACCCGCTATGCGATCGCCCATTTCGAGCGGTTGAAAAAGACGTATGGACCGGGGCGCGAGCGCCGCACCGAAGTGTCCAGCTTCGACCGCATCGCCGCTGCCGAGGTCATCCTGGCCAACGAGACCCTGTATCTCGACGCCAAGGAGGGTTTTGCCGGCACGGGTCTGAAGAAGGAGGGCGAGCCGGTCTGCAAGTGTTCGCCGCTCGACGACCTCATCTGGTTCACCCGCGAGGGCGTCATGACCGTGTCCAAGGTGGCGCCCAAGCTTCACGTCGGCAAGAACCCGGTTTATCTGAACCTGTTCAAGAAGGACGAGGAGGCGGTGTACACGATGATCTACCGCAACGGCAAGCAGGGGCCGGTCATGGCCAAGCGTTTCCGGGTCGGTGGCACCACCCGCGACAAGGCCTATGTGCTCACCAAGGGCGCGCCCGGCACCATGGTCCTGTTCTTTGCCCGCCACGAGACCGAGGCCGAAAGCGATGCCCAGAACCTGCTCATCCACCTCAAGCCGGCCCTCTACCTGCGCACGCTGAGCCTGAAGTTCCCGGTCGCCGCGCTCGCCATCAAGGGCCGCGATTCCCTGGGCAACATCGTCACCAAGCACGCCGTGGACCGCATCGTCAACGAGCGCAAGTCCGCCGCGGCGGAGGACAAGGACGCCGAGCCCGGCAAGTGACCCGGGGTGGTTGCGGGAAATGTGGCAGGGTTTTTGCTTGTGATTGATTCCGGCGGAGGCATCGGTGCCTCTGTCGGTCCACACCCTCCACACCCATGAGCTCCACCCTCCATCTCAGCCGCGCTTTTGTCGAGTTCGGTCCTTTCACTTCCGACGAGATGCGCGCCTTCCTCGAGCGCGGCATCCTCAAGTCGACCGATTACATCCGGGTCGGCAGCTCCGAAACCTGGCTGCATGTCGACGAATGGGCTTCGAACGCCCCGAAGCCGGCCGCGAAAGCCGCTGCTGAGGTCAAGCCGGTGGTCGCCAAAAAAGCCCCCGCCAAGAAGGCGGCGGTGAAAGCGGCCGCTCCGGCGAAGAAGGCGGCGAAGAAGTGAGGCCTCACTTCTGGCGCGAGGCGTAGCCGGGCAGGGGCTTGCCGTCCTCGCCCAGCTTGCCGCAGCTCCACAGCAGGCCGCGCGCCACCAGGTCGAGGAAGACCGGGTCTTCCATCGTCGAGTTGTTGTGCCCCATGGTGGTGCCGAACACCTTGCCTTTGCCGTAGGTGTTGACCCAGACCAGGAAGTGGTCCTTCTGGGTGTCCTCGCCCCAGGACTTGGCCAGCGGCACGAAGTTCGGGTACAGCACTTCGTTCTTGTAGAGTTCGTCGGCCTTGTCGAGCCACTCCATCGGGAAGCCCTTCATGACGGGGTGCTCGGGGGCAACGTTTTTGACCAGCAGATCGCGGTTTTTCTCGTGGCTCATGCTTTTCTGGCCGAGGCACTTGCGCCATTCATCGGTGGCGGCGGCGCGGTAGCTGTGGGCGGAGCAGTGCAGCATGACCGCGGCGACACCGTCGTGATGGGGCTTGGCGATGCGGTTGACGAAGGCGTCATCGGTGATGGCGCCAAAGCACTCGTTGTGCAGGACCACGTCATAGCCCTTCGCCCAGTCGTCCTTTTCGTAGATGCTGATGCGGTGGGTCTTGTCCTTTTTGCCGTCGGGACCTTCCTCATGGACGATGGTGAATTCGACGTTGGCGCGCGAACTCAGACCCTCGGCCAGGATCATCTTCTGGTTCTCGTAATCGTGGCAGCAGCCGCCGGTCACCATGAGCACGCGCAGCGGCTTGGGCGCCTCGGGATCGGCGGCGACGGCAAACAGTCCGGCCAGGGCGAGGCCGGCGAGGAGGAAGAGATGAAATTTCATGCGCGCCGACTCTGACAGCGGCGCGGCCCGTGCTCAAGGCGGAATCTGCGCCTTCAACGCGCCAGCAGTCGTGCCTTGTCGGCCGGATCGGCCGGTCGCGGCGGGCCAAAGGTCAGCAGCAGGGTGGCGCCATCGCCCTGCAGCACCCGCAGTTGCACGAGGCGGGCGCCATCGGCGCTGATCTGCAGGTCGAGCTGGCGCAGGTGGCGACGGATCACCGGCAGCTTGGGGCGCAGGCTGACGGCTGTCAGCTCGGCGGTCTGTTGCTCGGCATCGACCAGGAAATGCCGCTGCAAGTCCTCGGGGCTGGCTTCGCGGCCGCTGAGAAAGCGCGTCCACATCCGCCAGCGCGGGTCCTCGGCATCGAGCTCGCGCCACTCGGTCGCTCCCGCCTCACGCACGCGAAACGTTTCCTGGTCGTGCACCAGCACGGTGGCCGCCGGTCGGCCCAGCTCCCAGCGGAAACCGCCGTCGGCGAAGTGCCAGAAGCGGCCAGGCGTGATGATGGGACGCGCCAGCGCCGGGGTCGTTCGCGTCTGCTGGAAGTCGACCTCGACATCACCGCGGGTCCGCTGTGTCTCGGCCCAGCGCAGCAGCACGGCCGGCAGGGGCTTGGGCGGTGGCGCGGACGGCGCGACCTGGCCGTGGGCGGCGGCGGTCAAAAGACAGAGCACGAGCAGGCGCATGGCGGTCAGGGCAGACGGGCTTTCAGCTCGCGCACGGCGGCGCGTGGATCGGTTGCTTGCAGGAAGGCGGAGACCACGACAACGCGACGGGCACCGGCGGCGAGGATGGCGTCGAGGCGTGCCGCGTTGACGCCGCCAATGCAGAACACCGGCGCGGTCACCCGCGCGTACACGGTCGCGATATCATCGAGACCGATGGGCACGTAGTCCGGCTTGGTGCCGGTGGCGTAGAGCGGGCCGAAGCCGAAGTAGTCCGCGCCCTCGGCCTGGGCCGCCTCGGCCTGGGCGAGGCTGTGGGTGGATTTGCCGACGAAGATACCGGGGCCGACCGCGGCGCGGGCGCTGGCGACCGCGTCGTCGTCCTGGCCGACGTGCACGCCATCACTGCCGACGCTGGCGGCGACAGCGACATGGTCATTGAGGATGAAGGGCACGCCGAGGTCGCGCGTCACTGGCAGCAGTTCGCGGGCGAGGGCTTCCACCGCCGCCGGGGGCAGGCCCTTGGCGCGCAGTTGCAGCAGGTCGACGCCGCCTTCGCAGAGGGCGCGGGTCATGGCCGGCGCGGCGGCCGGGGTGACGTAGCCCAGATCGACAATGCCGTAGAGGCGGGCTGCGGAGAGCAGGGGATGCATGGCGACCTCATAGGCGCGGAACCTTGGCGGCGTCAAGCGGTGGCGACGGGTGCAGGGGCGGGTGGATTTTCAGGTTGCCACTGCGGGCCGGGGATGGGAGTTTGACCCGATGCTGCCCTTCGCGGAGTTCCCCCCGACCACCCTCCTCGCCGCCGTCCAGGTGTTCTTCGCCCTGTGCATCGGTCATGCCCTGGCGGATTTCCCCCTGCAGGGCGAGTTTCTGGCCATCGGCAAGAACCGCCGCTTTCTGCTCGCCCTGGGTGATCCGGCGCGGCCGGCGAACATCTGGTTCGTTTGCATGACGGCGCACTGCCTGATTCACGCCGGCTTTGTCTGGGCGATCACCGGCTCGTCGCTGGTGGCGGCGGTCGAGTTCGTCCTGCACTGGGGTATCGACACCGCCAAGTGTGCCGGCAAGACGACCTTCAACCAGGATCAGCTCCTGCATGTCGTCTGCAAGGCCGGCTATGTCGCGGCGGCCAGCTTCGGTGGCGGCGGCGCGGAATGTTGTCTTGGCATTTGACCGGGGCCGGTTTGAACGGAATTTGCCGTCCCATGCCCGTCCCCCTGCTCGACGTCAACGCCCAGAACCACCCGCTCGAATCCGAACTCGTCGAGGCCTTCCGGCGCGTGCTCGGCCACGGTCGCTTCATCCTGGGTCCGGAGATGGAAACCTTTGAGCAGGAAGTGGCTGCCATGCTCGGCTGCCGGCATGCGCTCGCCGTCTCCTCCGGCACCGACGCCCTGCTGCTGGCCCTCATGGCCCTCGACATTCGCCCCGGCGACGAGGTGCTCTGCCCGGCCTTCACCTTCTTCGCCACCGCGGGCGCGGTGGCCCGGCTCGGCGCCGTGCCGGTGTTCACCGACATCTGTCCGGTCTGCTTCAATCTCGACCTCAACGACGTTCGCGCCAAGATCACCCCGCGCACCCGCGCGATCATCCCGGTGCACCTGTTCGGCCAGAGCGCCGACATGGATCCGCTGCTCGAACTCGCGCGCGAGCACGGCCTGCGCGTCGTCGAGGATGGCGCCCAGGCCATTGGCGCCACCTACAAGGGCCGCGCCTGCGGCACGATGGGCGACTTCGGCACCTACAGCTTCTTCCCGAGCAAGAACCTCGGCGGTTTTGGCGACGGCGGCATGCTGGTCACCAACGATGACGACCTCGCCGAATACGCCCGCGTGCTGCGCGTGCATGGCTCGAAGCCCAAGTACTACCACCACCACATCGGCGGCAATTTCCGTCTCGACACCCTGCAGTGCGCCCTGCTCAGCGTGAAGCTGAAGCGCTATGGCGAGTACACCGCCCAGCGGCAGGCCAATGCCGAGCACTACAGCCGCGAACTCTCGCAACTGCCCGGGGTCGCGGTGGCCAACCCGGCCCACTGCAAGTGCATCGTCGCCCAGGACGGCTGGCTGGCGGAGCAGGGCACCCGCGTGGTGCTGCCGACGGCCTACGCCCACAACACCCACATCTGGAACCAGTACACCCTGCGCGTGCTCGGCGCCGGTCGCCGCGATTCCTTGCGCGACCACCTGCAGCGCGCCGGCATCGGCTGCGAGATCTACTACCCGCTGACGCTTGACCAGCAGCCCTGCTTTGCCGGCCTGCCGGAAAGCTCGCGCCGTGGCTGCGCCATCGCCCACCGCCTGGCGGGGGAAGTGCTCAGCCTGCCCATCTACGGCGAACTCACCGAAGCCCAGCGCAACGAGGTCATCGCCGCCGTGCGCGACTGGCTCAGCGCTTGAAGATCAGAAACTTGCGGCAGAGAAAGTTGACGGCGACCGAGGTCAGGATGAAGCCGAGCTGGGCGACGGTGGAGGGCAGGCCGAGGTGGCCGGCGAGCCAGTCGACGACGAGCAGGCCGGGGAAGAAGCCGAGCGCGCCGACCAGGGCGAAGAGACCGGCCTCGACGAGTTTCGAGTGGCGGCCGGGGGTGAACACGAAGGTGGTGTTCATCACGTAGGCGACGACGGTGCCGAGCGGCCAGGCGAGGGTGTTGGCCCAGAGCAGGTGGCGGTTGCGCACCACCTCGTCGAGCACCTGGCCGTCGATCAGCATGCCCTTGCCGGCGGGCAGCACGGTCAGGGTCAGGACCAGGACCAGGCCGTTGTGGGCAAGGGCGGCAACGACGCCAGCGAGGCCGTATTTGACGAACTGCAGGAAGGGATGGGCGTCGCGATGCAGGAAGGCGTCGCGGATCGTGCGCCAGTCGTTGGCGCGGATGAAGCGGCAGGTGGCGGCGAGTTCCTTGACCATGCGGTCGCGCGCCATACGCGGGGAGCGCGGCGCATGCAAGCGACGATCAGGCAAGGCGCTTGACCAGCACCTTGGAGTTGCGACCGCTGCGAACGTACTGCTCGCGGCGCGCGGCCGGCAGGCAGGTGGGATCGCTGACCTGGAAGCCCATCCTTTCCTCGAAGAACCGGAAGGCCTGGGTGCTGAGGGCGACGAGGGTGTCGCAGCCGCGCTGGCGGGCGACCTGTTCGGCGTAGGCGACCAGCCGGCCGCCATGACCGCGGTTCTTGTGCGAACGGCGCACGAACAGGCAGGCGAGTTCGGCGATGCGCCGGCCCTCCTCCTCGTAGCTGTGTACCGCGACGCTGCCGATCGGGTTGCCGTCAACCTCGAGCACGTGGAAATCGCCGATGCGCGCCAGCATCTGCTCGCGCGTGCGCGGCACCAGGGCGGCGTCCTCCATCGACTGCTGCATCATGGTCAGCAGGGTGCCAACGTCGGAGGCGTGGGCCTCGCGGATCTGCTGGTAGTCGTCGGCATGAATCATCGTGCCGACGCCCTCGTTGCTGAACAGTTCGGCAAGTAGGGCCTCGTCCTGGGTGCCATCGACAATGTGCACGCGCGGTACCCCCTCCTGGCAGGCGAGGGCGGCATGGCGGAGCTTGGAGAGGATGTTGACGTCGTGGCGCGGGTCGCGGCGGCGCTGGATCTCGCGTGCCTCGGCCACGGAGAGCTGGGCGAGGCGCGAGCCGTCCTCGGCGCTCAGGCCGGCCTCGGAGACAAAGATGACCTTGGCGGCCTTCAGGGCGATGGCGACCTCGACGGCGACCGCGTCGGAGTTGAGGCGCAGGGTCGTGCCGCGACCGTCGTAACCGAGCGGCGGCAGCAGCGGGATGATGTCGGCCTTGAGCAGCACGCCGAGGCTGTCGGTGTCGACCCGCTCGATGCGACCGGTGTATTCGAGGTCGATGCCGTCGATGACACCGGCCGGATGCACGGCGAGGGCGTTGCTCACCGCCACCGGCATTTCCAAGGCGGTGAGGTCGGCCATGAGCTGGCTGGCCTGGCGGGTGATGGCGGCGACCGAGACGTCGAGCGTGGCGGCGTCGGTCCGGCCCATGCCGTCGTCGCTGCTCAGCGACACGCCGCGTTCGGCGGCCAGCCGGCGAATCTGGGCGCGCGCGCCGAAGACGAGCACCACCTCGATGTTGAGCGACTGCAGGACGGCGACGTCCTGCAGCAGGCTGCTGAAGCCGGGCTGGTGCAGCAGGGCGCCGTCGATGGCGATGACGAAGACACGCTGGCGGAACTGCGG
The DNA here is from genome assembly GCA_964605265.1 of uncultured Prosthecobacter sp. Taxonomy (GTDB): domain Bacteria; phylum Verrucomicrobiota; class Verrucomicrobiia; order Verrucomicrobiales; family Verrucomicrobiaceae; genus Prosthecobacter. The sequence goes on along the minus strand of CAZSBO010000075.1, from coordinate 9,862 downwards.
CACGTAGCGCAGGATGCCGCGCAGGTCTTCGAAGCGCGTCGGGGATTTGGTGTCGGGGTCGGGCACAGTCGGAAAACTTCGTTCATTCCGGCGCGGACGCAAGGGGCGACGCGGGCTCAGCCCGCGAGCAGGGCCTCCAGGCGTTTCACGCTCACCGGCTGGGCGGTGCCGAGTTCCTGGGCAAAGATGGAGACGCGGTACTCCTCGAACAACCAGCGGAAGGCCTCGCGGTTGGCAGCGGGCACCTCGCGCTCCCAGCCGTCGAAGTCGCGGATGAGTTCAGCCTTGTCGGCATCCTTGGCGGGATGGTTGGCGGCGCGTTCGGCGCGCAGCAGCACGGCCTTGAGGTAGCGCGGCAGGTGCTGCAGTTGGGCATGCGGGGTGGTCAGCAGCAGGTCCGGCGGCAGCAGGCGGGCCAGGTCGGCCTGCAGGCCGGCATAGGGACGCGGGAAGGCGAGGATCTGGCGCTTCAACTCGCCGGTCTGGCGCAGCAGTTCGCGCACGCGGTGGGCGAGCGCCGGCCAGTCGCGACGCGCGCGTTCCAGCATTTCGCGAAAGCGCGCCTCCTGCAGCGGTAGCAGCGGTTCCAGGCGCAGGCTGTGGGCGAGCAGGTGCTCGCAGGCCTGCTCGGAGAGCGGCGCCGAGGCCGTGGACGCGGCGGCGGGTGGGGCGAGCTTGGCGATGTCGAGTTGGGCGAGACTGGCGAGGCCGCCGGCTTTCGGCACGGGCGCGGCATCGAGCGCCCGCAGTTCCTTGCGCAGCCAAGCGAGATCCTTGGCGAGGGCCTGCTCGGCGAGCCGGCGCACGCCGGCGGGGGTGGCGGTCAGGGATTCGGCCAGGCGACGGAACAGGCGCAGGTTGAGGCCCTCGGCTGAGACTTCCAGGCCGGGGTGACCGAACACCGGTGCGCCGCCGATCTCCTCGATGAGGATTTTCTCGGGCAGATCGCCGAAGGACCAGGCGCTCAGACCGTGTTTTTCGAAACGCGCCACCGCCTTCTCCCAGGCATCGGAACGCCGGGTCTGCTTGCGCGCGAGTTCCTGAACGCTGGCGAGGTCGCGGGTGGCAAGCATGGGACGGTCGCCGGCGCCGACGATCTCCAGGCGCGGTCGCAGGTGGGCGGGCAGGCAGTCGGCAGGCCAGTCGCCAGCGCGCACCTGCAGGCCGTGACGCTCGCGCAGAAAGGCGGCGAAGGCCTCGAAGAAATCGCCGCGACCGGGCTCGAATTCGCGGGCGATGGCGCGGGCGCTGGCCTCCAGCGGCATGAGGCTGCGGCGCATTGCCTTGGGCAGGGCGCGCAGCAGGGTGAGGGAGATCTCCTCGCGCAGGCCGGGCACCAGCCACTGCATCTGGCCGCTGCTCAGGTGCTCGGCCACGGGCAGGGGCACGCGCACGGTGACGCCGTCGTCCTCCTGGCCGGGTTTGTAGGCGTAGGCGAGCGGCAGCACCGCGTTGCCGAGCGGTGCCTGATCGGGGAACTGATCGAGCCCCTCGCGCACGTCCTCGCCACGCGTCAGATCCTCCTCGCGGGCGCAGAGAAAGTGGGGATCGCGCTGTTCCTGGATCAGCTTGTTGAGGTCGTGCACCGAGGACACGGCGGGCAGGCGGGCGCGATAGAACTCATAGAGGTATTCCTCGATGGCGTGCACGCGACTGCTGCGCACGCGGGTGAGGGCCGCCTCCAGGCGGGTGCGCAGCTTTTGGTTGTGCTGGAAAAAGCGCTGCGGCAGGGAGGCGCCTTCTTCCAGCAAGGCGCCGCGGATGAAGAGCTGGGTGGCGGCCTGCGGATCGATCTTGCCGAAGTCGATCTTGCGCCGCAGGACCTCGAGCCCGTACAGCAGGTGGCGCTCGCTGACCAGCACGCGGCCGGCCTTGGCGCTCCAGTGTGGTTCGCTGTACTTTTTCACCGTCAGATGGGCGCCGAATTCCGCCGCCCACTCCGGGTTGATGCCGGCGACCGTGCGCGCAAACAGCTGCGAGGTCTGGACGATTTCAGCGGCGACGATCCATTCCGGCTGGCGGGTTTTTTCCGCGCCCTTCTTGTCGTGCTTGTCGCGCCGCTCGTACAGGTGCGAGCCGGGGAAGAGCATCACCTCGCGGTTGCCAGCCGCCTTGTAAACATTGCGCTCCGTGCGCTGGGCCAGGTGACCGAGGTGGCCGGCCAGGATGCAGCGGTGCAGGCGGTCGCCCGGATTCACGGGCGCGCGGCTTTGCCCGGTGCCCGCTTCCGGCTTGGTCTCCGTGGCGGGCACCGGCGTTTGCGGAAACAGATCGCTCAGCTGGCGCCAGAGGTCGCGCCACTCGGTCAGGCGGGTGAAGGAGAGGAAGTTGGCCTTGCAGAACTTGCGCAGGGCGTTGCGCGAACCCTCGCTCGGCGGTGGTGCCGCGCGCCAGATTTTCAGCAGGGTCAGGAAGTCGGACTCGGGACTGGCGAAGGCCTTGTGGGCGGCCTGGGCGAGCTCCTTTTTTTCCTCGGGGCGTTCGCGCGGATCGGGAACGCTGAGGCCGGCGGCGAGCACGAGCATGTCCTCCAGGCAGCCCTCCTCGCGCGCCTGCAGCAGCATGCGGCCGAGCGTGGGATCGAGCGGCAGGTGGGCGAGTTCCTGGCCGAGCCCGGTCATCTCATGGGTGTCGTCGAGCGCGCCGAGCTCGTGCAGCAGGTCGTAGCCGCCGCGAATGGCGGCAGCCGAGGGCGGGTTGAGGAAGGGGAAGTCCTCGATGCGGCCGAGGCGAAAGGCCTTCATGCGCAGGATGACCTCGGCGAGGTTGGCGCGCTGGATCTCCGGCTGGGTGAAGCGCGGTCGCTTGAGGAAATCCTCCTCGCTGTACAGGCGGATGCAGACCCCGTCCTGAAGTCGGCCGGCGCGACCGGCGCGCTGGTTGGCGCTGCTCTGGCTGACCGCCTCCACCGGCAGGCGCTTGGTGCGGGTGCGGGCGTTGTAGCGACTGAGTCGTGCCAGGCCGGTGTCGATCACGTAGCGGATGCGCGGCAGGGTGATCGAGGTTTCGGCGACGTTGGTGGCGATGATGACGCGGCGTTTCGGGCCGGGGGCGAAGACACGCTGCTGATCCTGCGCGGCCATGCGACCGAACAGCGTCAGCACCTCGCAGCCCGGGCCGAGCCGCCCCTCAAGCAAATCGCGCGCCTCGCGAATGTCGCGTTCGGTCGGCATGAAGACAAGCACATCGCCCGCCTGCGACTCGCTCAGCGCCTCCATCGCCGCCCGCACGGCGGCCTCGACATGGCCCGGATCCTCGTCGTTGTCTCCCTCCGGCTGGTGGCGGATTTCCACCGGGTAGAGACGGCCCGAGACTTCGATGATGGGGGCGCCACCGAAGTGGGCGCTGAAGGCCTCGGTGTCGATCGTGGCGGAGGTGACGACCAGCTTGAGGTCGGGGCGACGCGGCAGCAGTTGCTTCAGGTAGCCGAGCAGGAAGTCGATGTTGAGCGAGCGCTCGTGGGCCTCGTCGAGGATGAGCACCGAGTAGGCGCGCAGCAGGGGATCACTCTGGATCTCCGCCAGCAGGATGCCATCGGTCATGAACTTCACCCGGGTGTCGCGGCGGGTGTCGTCGCTGAAGCGCATCTTGCAGCCGACCACACCGCCCCAGGCCACGCCGAGTTCCTCGGCGACGCGCTTCGACACGCTCAACGCCGCAACCCGGCGCGGCTGGGTGCAGCCGATGCGCCCGTTGAGGCCGCGTTCTCCGAGCAGTTCCAGGCAGAGCTTGGGGATCTGCGTGGTTTTGCCCGAGCCGGTTTCGCCGGCGAGCACGACCACCGGATACGCGCGCAGGGCGGCGAGGATGTCCTCGCGGCGCGCGGTGATGGGGAGGTCGACGGGGTATTGGATCAAGGGCCGGGCACCTTGCGGAGGAAGCGTCCGTCTGCAACTGTGGTCCTCCAGGTGTACTGGACCCCGCAGCCCGGCCTGCCTTTTCGTCTGGCCGCAAGTCGCGGATGGCGTAAGTTTCAAATCCACGCCCTGACATGAACGACCCGCACCCGCTGCTGCCTCAGATCGATCGCCCCTGGCGGGCGGCGGAGATGCATGCCTTTGGCAAGACGCGCGGGCCGGACTTTTACCTGGCGGCCCACTGCTGCGCGCAGAGCCTCTGGCAGGAAGGCCTGCCGGCCCAGGCGATCCTCATGCTCAATCGTGCGCTGTCGGCACCGCTGCCGGGCTCGGAGCCGATCCTGCAGACCTGGCCGCTGCCTTACCGCGCGCTCGCCTGGCTGATGCTGCACCGGCCCGACGGCCAGTTCATGGGCAACCCGCGCCGGCACTGGCAGCATCTGGCGACCCGCATGGTCGAGCCGTACAAGGAACTGCGCACCTGGCGCGCCTGGGCCTGCGGCTACCTGGCGCGGGAGATTTTGCCGGAGCATGAGTTCCCGCCCGACCTTGAGCAAATTCGCGAGGAGGGTGTGGTTGAGCCGGACCACGCGACGATTGTCGCCCAGCTCGGCGCGTTGTCGCCGGCGAATGACCTTGAGGTCTGGTCGGACACCCTCGCCTGGTGCCGTCGCCAGCTCGGGCGCGAGGCGCGGTTGGCGCCTGTCGCGCGCGTGCGCCGCATCGGTCCTGTGGAACTGCCAGTGGTGCAGCGTCTCGGCTGGGACATCTGGCGCGCCTGTTATCCGGGCATCCTCAGCGACGCGCAGATCGATTACATGCTCACCATCTGGTACCAGCCCGATGCCATGGCGCGCGAGATGGTGGCGCGTGATGTCTGGTATGCCCTGGTCGAGGCCGAGGCGCGCGGGCCGGTGGGCTATCTGTCCTTTGAGCTCTATCCCGGCAGCGATGTGGTCTTCATCAACAAGCTCTACCTGCAGCCGGCGGTGCACGGGCTCGGGCTGGGGGCGGTGGCGCTCGACTGGACGGCGCAGCGGGCGCGCGAACTCGGCGCGCGACGCCTGCAACTGCGCGTCAACAAACGCAATGCCATGGCGATCCGCGCCTACCGCCGCGCCGGCTTTGTCTTTCTCGAAGATGTCTGCACCGACATCGGCAGCGGCTTTGTCATGGACGACTTCCTGATGGAGAAACCGATCTGATTCAGAGCCAGCCGCGCCAGCGGTAGACGACCAGGCCGAGCATCTCGTGCAGCCAGGCGGAGTAGATCGAAAAACCGCCGGCATGGGGCAGGTGGAACCAGCGCACTTCGTCGCTGCGGTTGAAGCTGCTTTCGTAGCTGCAGGGCACGGCCACCACTTCCAGGCCGGTCTTGGCAAAGGTGGCGGCGGCGCGTGGCATGTGCGAGGCCGAGGTGACGAGCAGCACCTTCTTCCAACCGCGCTGCTGCGCCAGCGCCGCGGCCTTGACGGCCTCATCGTGGGTGTCGGCACAGAGGCCGAGACTGAGCGTCTCCACTGGCAGCGGCGCGATGCGGGCCAGTTCGGCGGCAATGGCATCGGCTTGGGCGATGGTTTTGCCTTCGCGCACCGAGCCGCCGCCCCCGAGCACGAGGGCCGGTGCCTGCCTTCGCACCGCAAGGGCCAGCGCCGTGGTCAAACGGTCGGCCCCGCCGAGGGTCAGGTGAATGCCAGTCGGCTCGCGGCGGCCCGGCTCCATGCCGCCGCCGAGGCAGACAATGAAGTCGGCCTTCGGCAGATCTTCCAGTCGCACGGCCGGATGCCGGTTTTCCAGCTGCGCCAGCAGCCAAGAGGGCACGGGCGTGCAGGTGGTCAGGCTGAGGATCAGCCAGCCGAGCCGCAGCAGGCGCGTGCCGGGGCGGCGGCGCACCAGGGCGACCAACAGCCAGAGTGTGAGCAGCAGCCAGGCCAGGGTGAGCGGCTGCGACAGCTCGATGAGGAAGTAGAGAAGCGATTTCATGCGCGGTGCTTCACCTGTTCCCAGACCGCATCCATCTCCTCCAGGCTGGCTGCGCCCAAGGCCTTGCCCCCGGCGGTCAGCCGGGCCTCGACCGCGTGGAAGCGACGGGTGAACTTTTCGTTGGCCGCCGCCAGGGCCACCTCGGACTCGACGCCGAGCTTGCGGGCCAGGTTGACGACACTAAACAGCAGGTCGCCGATTTCGTCCTCGACCGCCGCGCGTTCGCCGCTGGCCACGGCCTGCTCGAGTTCGTCCGCCTCCTCGCGGATCTTGGCGAAGACCGGCGCGGCATCGGGCCAGTCGAAGCCGACGCGCGCAGCCTTCTTCTGCAGCTTCTGCGCGCGCATCAGGGCGGGTAGACCGGTGCCGGTGCCGTGCAGGTGCCCCTCCTTCTGTGTGCCCTTTTCCTGGCGCTTGATGGCGTCCCACTGGGTCAGCACTTCTCCCGAGTCGGCCACGGCGGCTTCGCCAAAGACATGCGGGTGCCGGCGGATCAACTTCTCGCTCAGGCGGTCGGCCATGCGGTCCAGATCGAAGCGGCCGGTCTCGGCGGCGATCTCGGCATGCAGCACCGGCTGCAGCAGCAGGTCGCCCAGTTCCTCGCACAGCAGGTCGGGATCGCCCGAGCGGATGGCATCGACCACCTCATAGGCTTCCTCGAGCACGTGCGGGATCAGGCTTTCGTGGGTCTGCTCGCGGTCCCAGGGGCAGCCGCCGGGGGCGCGCAGGCGGTGAACGATGGCGCGCAGGCGGGCAAGGGCGTCGGGGGAGTCCGGGGTCATGCCATGCCGATAGCCGCAAAAGCCGGCCTGAAAACGCAAAATTGCGTTGATTCGCCCGGGGCCATGCCTACCTCATGCATCCCGCACCGCGACGTTCGCGTAACCTCATTCCACCCCTTCCTCTCATGGCCTCTGCTGCTGTCCTCATTCTCAACGAATCGAATTTTCAAAGCGAAATCGCCGCCAGCGACGTGCCGGTGATCGTCGACTTCTGGGCCGAATGGTGCGGTCCTTGCCGCATGCTTGGCCCGATCCTCGACCAGCTTGCCGACGAGAAGGCCGGCTCGCTCAAGGTCGCCAAGGTCAACGTCGACGAGAGCCCGGCGCTCGCCGCCCAGTACAACGTCCGCTCCATCCCCATGCTGCTCTTCATCAAGGGCGGTGAGGTCAAGGACACCGTCGTTGGCGTGCAGTCGAAGGACGCCCTGATCAAGCGCGTCGAAGCACTGGCCTGATCTTTCTGCGAAGTGTGTTTGACGTCCGCGTCGGTTCGCCGGCGCGGACGTTTGTTTTGGCAGCCAGGGCTGTTAGAGGCGTTCGCCCTCGCGCTCCGCGCCCTTGGGCGAGCGCACGGTGATGAAGGCGCTGGCGGCGACGATGCCGATGCTGCAGAGGATGGCCAGGGTCTGGAATGACATCAGGCCGAGGGCGGCAAAGGCCAGGTAGGGGGCGAGCAGGCCGCGCAGGCCGGTGAAGAAGCTGTGCACGCTCATGTACTCGGCCACCGCGTGTGCCGGCGCCAGCTTGGTGACCCAGAGTCCCCAGGTGACGTTGCCGCCGGCGTTGGCCACGCCCCAGAGCGCCATGCCGACCGTCCAGCCGATCCAGCCGTCGGCCAGGTAAAAGCACAGAATGCCGGCGGCAAAGATGAGGTTGAGCACGGCGCGCACCTTGAACAGACCCACCCGGTCGTAGATGACGCCCCAGGGATAGGCGCAGAGCATGCGAAAGGCCACCGGCACCACGCCGGTGATCCAGGCGACGTCGCGCTCGGGCAGATTGATGCCGTGGCGCGGGTTGGCCAGGTATTCGACGAAGAGGCAGGCGGCGATCAGGTTGCCGACCCCCATCATCATCCAGGAGATGAGCAGGGTGCGGAAGTCGCGGTCGAGCTTCACCCAGCGCAGGGCCGCCCACAGGCCCGGCGGCGCATCGGCCTGGGCGCTCCATTCGATCGAGGGCAGGCGACGGGTCAGCCAGCCGGACAGGAAGGCGCAGGCGGCGAAGCCCCAGAGCAGGCCGCGGTAGTGGTCGAGATCGCGACCGATCAGCCAGCCGCCGAGGAAACCAAAGCCGACCGCCGTTGCCGCGCGCAGCACGCCGGCGAGGGCGAAGAGCCGACCGCGGGCCGCCTCCGGGTAGTTGAGCCGGTAGATCTGGGTGAGCAGGGGGATCTGCATCGAGAAGCAGAACAGGCCAAAGCTGCAGCCGAGGATGAAGAGCCAGGGCGAGGCCGGAAACAGGGCCGCCAGCGCCAGGAAAACACCGCCGACCAATTGCACCCGCGCCGCGGTCGCCGCCAGGGTGGCGCGAGCGCGCAGCAGCAGCGGCACGACGAAGAGGCTCGTCATCAGACCGCCGCTCGTCGAACTGAGGAAGATGGATTTGGCGAGGTCATCCATCTGGAAGACCCGCACCGCAATCAGCATGCCGAAGGTGCCCGACAGCGTCTCCAGCACCCCGGAGGGCAGGGAACGCCAGACCTCGTTGCGGAAGGTCAGGCGCGTCGCGTGTTCCGAAGCTGGTTGAACCTGGGGGATGACCTGCGGTCCATCCGAAACCCCGGCTTTGCAATGCGAATTTGGCGGCTGAGCGCCCTGTAGCCAGGGACATCGACCCCGCAGGTTCCCATCTGAAATTTGAGATTTGAAATTTGAAATCCCTGGGAGGGCCTACGGAAGACGCGGAAGGCTCGGAAAAGGGCAGGGGCGAGCCGAGGAAGGGAATAATGAATGTCGAACAAGGAATGACCCACGCCCAGGTGCGGAAGGCGGGAACCTTCGTCATTGGGACTTCCTTGTTGGATATTGGATAATCCTCAGGTTTGAACGGACAACGGGACGACGGATGACCCACGCCCAAGGGCAGAAGGGAGCGCGGGCACTCTTTGCCCGCTGCTGGGAAGGGGCGGGAGTTGATGGCGGATGGTTGATGGATGATCGGGAGCGCTCACTCCTCGCTGCCTCAGAAGGCACACCGCAGAGAGGTGTGAACCGCAGAGGTCAGAGGGGAGGGTGAGATCGGTAGGACGCCGCTGCGCCGGCGCCGTGCTTCCTGGCGTGGTCGGGCGGACGGCGTTTCTCGACGCAGGTTTCGCACGGAGGACACAGAGCTCACGGAGGGCAGAAGCAGGCCCACGACCGAGCGCAGCGCTTTGGAGTGTGGCGGTCCTCCGCCACCCTGCCAACTCGTCCGGTCAGCCACCCGAGCCCAGAAGGTCCACAGATTTCACAGATGGCGCAGATTTCACAGCACGGGAAACGGGTTGAGCCGCAAAGGATCGCAAGGATCACAAAGGCAGATGCAGAGTTTTGCGTTCCGTTGCGTTCCTTTGAGGTCAAGGCTTCTGACGGAGCGCGAGTGTGCCGAAGGCCTCTCGCCATTTTCGGCGTCGCCCCGCGCTGCACCCTAGGCAAGCAGGCTGCGCCATGCTCGCGCTCCTGTGGTTTGCGGGGCGCATGGGCATCAAGAATCCGCCTTGTCCGTGGCGGGATGGAAGTGGCAGGTTGCGGACGTACTCCGTACCATGTCTGGCCCCCTGCTCATCCGTCATGAAGGTCACACCCCGCGCGAGCGCAGCACCTGCGGCTGGCGCGACCGCTTGATCAGCCGCGAGGATGCCGAACTCGCACCCGCAGCCTGGGCCCACGCGGTGGACATCGACGGTGCCAAGCCGCACTACCACAAGCGTTCGACGGAATTGTATTACGTGCTCGAAGGCTCGGGGGAGGTGCTGCTCGACGGCGTGGTGCAGCCGGTGGCAAAGGGTTCGCTGGTCCACATCCCGCCCGGCGTCGTGCACGGTGCGCGCGGGCAGATGCGCGTGCTGGTGATTGGCATTCCCGACATTGCCGAGGATGATTATTTCGAGGTGGAGTCGTCGAGCCCATAGTCGGATGGCGCGGGCAGGCGTCACTTTTTGCCGTCCGCCGAATACAGCTCGCTGACCCGCGGGCCTCCCGTGTAGGCGCCGTCGCCAGACGGCGATCTGACGGAGCGCGAGTGTGCCGAAGGCCTCTC
>CAZSBO010000074.1:0-18917 GCA_964605265.1 uncultured Prosthecobacter sp. | reverse complement strand
GACATCGACGAAAGCCGCGTGCTGCGCCGCATTCCCTACGAGCACCCGCTCTTCGATGTCGACGCGGTCAACACCCAGGCGCGCCTGCCGGAGCTGAACCGGCTCGGTCGCGACCAGACCACCTACTTCTGCGGCGCCTGGTTCCGCTACGGTTTCCATGAGGACGGCCTGCTTTCCGCCGTCAACCTGTGCCGCGACCTGCTCGGGGAGGAGCCCTGGTGACATGCACTCGGCCATCTACGAGGGGGAAGTGATGCACCATCGGCTCGCGCCGAAGGTCTATCAATTCCGTCACCGGGTCTTTTACCTCTGGCTCGACCTCGACGAGCTCGACGCCCTCGACCGCGGCCTCGCTCTGTTGAAGCGCAACCGCGTCGGCCTGTTCTCTTTCCATGACCTGGACCACATCGATCGCGGCCAGGGCAGCGCGCGCGCCAACGTGCTCCTGACCCTGCAGGAGGCCAGCGTCGACACCGCCCGCATCCAGGGCGTGCGCCTGCTGACCTTTCCGCGCGTGCTCGGCCACATCTTCAATCCGGTCTGCTTCTACTTCGCCTTCGACGCCGACGGCGCCCCCGTGGCTGCCGTCGCCGAGGTGACCAACACCTTTTACGAGCAAAAGGCCTATGTGCTCGACCGGCTGGAGGACGGACGTTTCCGGCTTGACACGCCCAAGCACTTTTATGTTTCGCCCTTCTTCGACCTGGAGGTCCGCTTCGACTTTCAACTCAGCGTTCCGGGAGATAACCTCGACCTCATCGTCGACGATCGCGCAGGCGGCGACCGCGTCCTGCACACCCGCCTCACCGGCCGGCGGCGCGAGCTGACCGATGCCGCCCTGCTCTCCTGCTTCCTGCGCCATCCGCTGCTCACCCTGCGCGTGCTTTTTCTCATCCACTGGCACGCTTTCCGCCTCTGGCGGATGCGCCTGCCCTTCCTGCGCAAGCGCGACCGCCCCGACCTGCAGCGCGGCGTCCATCGTCCCATCCCTCCCTCACCGCTCCATGAATCCGACCCTCGCCCTCGACACTCCCGACCGTGAGCTGCCGGCCGAAGCCGTTGCCCACCGCGCCGGCCTGCACGAACGCCTGGTCCGCCGCCTGCTGCGCCGGATGCGCTGCGGCGGCCTGCGTCTGGTGCTGCCCGACGGCCACACCGAGCACTTCGGCGATCCCGCCGCGCCGGCCACGGCGGAGCTGCGCGTGCGCCGGCCCGACGACTTCTTCCGCCGCTGCGTGCTGCACGGCAACATCGGCCTGGGCGAGGCCTACACGGCGGGCGACTGGGACACGGACGACATCGCCGCGGTGATCTCCTGGTTCATCGTCAACCTGCACGCCCTGCAGGGCAGCCAGGCCTCGTCGAGCCGCCTGCCCGGGCTGAACCTGCTGCGCTGGACCGACCGCGTCCTGCACCTGCTGCGACCCAACAGCGTGCGCATGAGCCGTCGCAACATCGCCGAGCACTACGATCTCGGGAACGATTTTTACTCGCTCTGGCTCGACGCCACCATGACCTACTCGGCGGCGCGCTTTGAGCATCCGGAGCAAAGCCTGGAGGCGGCCCAGCATTCGAAATACGAGGCCCTCTGCCAGAAACTGCAGCTGCAGCCCGGCGATCACGTTTTGGAAATCGGCTGCGGCTGGGGTGGCTTTTGCACGCATGCGGCGCGCGAGCACGGCTGCCGGGTCACCGCGGTGACGATCTCCCAGGAACAGTTCGACTTCGCCCGCGAGCGCGTCCGCCGCGAGGGACTCGAGCACCTGATCGAGATCCGTTTGCAGGACTACCGCCACATCGAGGGGCAGTTCGACAAGATCGCCTCGATCGAAATGCTGGAGGCGGTCGGTGACGCCTATGTCGACGGCTTCTTCGCCCAGTGCCAGCGCCTGCTCAAACCCCAGGGCCTGCTTGCCTTCCAGGTGATCACGGCGCCCGACTGCCGTTACGAGCCCCTGCGTCGCGGGGTCGACTGGATTCAGAAGCACATCTTCCCGGGCTCGCTGCTGCTCAGCATGGACCGCATCAACCGCGCCATCAACCGCGCCGGCGATCTGTTCCTGCACGGCCTCGAGGACCTCGGCTCCGGCTACGCGCGCACGCTGTCGCTCTGGCAGGAGCGCTTCGCGGCCCGGCTCGACGAGGTGCGCGCGCTGGGTTTCGACGAGACCTTCATCCGCAAGTGGAACTACTACCTGAAGTACTGCGAGGCGGCCTTTGCCACCCGCAACATCAGCGTCGTCCAGGCGGTGTACACCCGCCCCAACAACCTGTCCCTGCACCGTCCCTGGTAAGCCACCGCCATGATCGTCCTGCTGCGCGTTTTCTTCCTCATCGTGCTCGCCTCGATGCTCGCGGTGACCAGCTGGGCCAGCACCGAGGTCGCGCTCTGGCGACTGCCGCGCGAGGTCTGGATGCATCCCTGGTTCATCGCCACCCTGTTCGACGCCTACTGGGGCTTTCTCACCTTCTGGTGCTGGATCGCCTACAAGGAACGCGGCTGGCCGGCGCGCGCCGCCTGGCTGGTCGCCGTGCTCCTGCTCGGCAACATTGCCATGGCCGTTTACGCCCTGATCCAGCTCTTCCGCGTGCCGGCGAACGCCGGCTTGGAAGCCGTGCTGCTGCGGAGGAGCCCGGCATGAAAACGCCGCCGCGCGAGGGCCTGCTGCGCCGCTGGGTCGTGCGCCCGGTGCTGCAGCAGCTCACCCAGGGCGTGACCCCGCCCAAGCTGGCGGCCGCCATCGCCTGGGGCGTCACGCTCGGCCTGTTCCCCATCCTCGGCTCGAACACCCTGATCACCCTCATCGTCGGCGTGCCGCTGCGCCTCAACCAGCCCGTGCTGCAAGCCTTCAAGACCCTTGCCTACCCGCTGCAGTGGAGCCTGCTGCTCGGCTTCTACCGCGCCGGCGAATGGCTCTTCGACCGACCCCACGTCAGCATCCACGTGCCGACCCTGATCGAGCGCTTTTTCGACGAACCCGGCCCGTTCTTCCGCGAGTATGGCCTCACCGCCCTCGGCGGCATCGCCGTCTGGGCCCTGGTCGCTCCCGTACTGCTCGGCCTGCTCTACGTCTGCGCCCTGCCGCTCGTCAGCCGCCTCGACCGCCTGCGTCGGCGTGGCGGCACCCAACCCGCCGCCACCTGAACGCCATGCTCGCCACCGCCCTGCTGCTTCTGGCCCTCTTCCTCACCACCTGGTGGCTCGCGCGCCGCTGGAACAATTACTCGATCGTCGATGTCACCTGGGCTCTCGCCTTCGCGCCGGTCGCGCTCTGGCATGCCTTCACTGGCACGGGCTGGCTGCCGCGCCGCGTGGCGGTCGGCGCCCTCGTCGCCGCCTGGAGCCTGCGCCTCGGCCTGCACCTCTGGCGAAGGGTCGCCCACCATCACCCCGCCGAGGACGCCCGCTACGCGGTGCTGCGCGCGCGCTGGCAGGGCCGTGAGGCACGCGCCTTCCTCGGCTTCTTCCTCGCCCAGGGCCTGCTGGTCTGGCTGCTCATGCTGCCGGTCGGACTGATCGCGTCGGCGACCCAACCCGGCTTTCATCCCCTCGAAGGGGCCGGCCTCGCGCTCTGGTTCATCGGTCTCACCGGCGAGGCCATCGCCGATGCCCAGCTCGCCCGCTTCAAGCGTCGACCCGGCGCCGGTCAGGGGGTCTGCGACGAGGGCCTGTGGGCCTGGAGCCGGCACCCGAACTACTTCTTCCAAAGCCTGCTCTGGTGGGGCCTGTTTTTGATGGCCCTGCCCTCGCCCTGGGGCTGGGCGAGTGTCGTCGCCCCGCTCGCCATGCTGCACTTCCTGCTCAACGTCACCGGCATTCCGCTCACTGAAAAACTGTCGCTCGAACGCCGCGGCGAGGCCTACCGCGCCTACCAGCAGCGCACCAGCCCCTTCCTGCCGCGGCCACCGCGGCCCACCCCCTGATCCCATGCGCCGCCTCATCCTGGTGCTGGGCGACCAGCTCGACGCCCGTTCCGCCGCCTTCGACGACTTCGATCCCGCGCAGGACGCGGTCTGGATGGCCGAAGTCGTGGAGGAATCCACCAAGGTGTGGAGTTCCAAACCGCGCATCGCCGTCTTCCTCGCCGCCATGCGCCACTTCCGCGAGGAACTCCGCGCCCGCGGCTGGCAGGTCGATTACCATGAGCTGGGCGCGCACCCCGACTTCACCGCCGCACTCGCCGCCAGCGTGCGCGCACTCCAGCCGCGCGAGCTGGTCATGGTCGAGGCCGGCGAGTGGGCCGTGCAACGTGCCTTCGAGGCCGCTGCCAAAAAGCTTGGCCTGCCGCTGGAGGTGCGCGAGGACCGGCATTTTTTTTGCAGCCGTGCCGATTTCGACCGCCACGCCCACGGCCGCAAGCAACTGCGCATGGAGTTCTTTTACCGCGAGCTGCGCCGGCGCACCGGCGTGCTCATGGAAGGCGATCAGCCCGTCGGCGGCCAGTGGAACTACGATGCCGACAATCGGGAATCCTTTGGTCGCCACGGCCCGGGCTTGCTGCCGGCACCGCGACGATTTGAACCCGACGCCCTGACGCGCGGCGTGCTCGACGAGGTGAACCGCCGCTTCGCCGATCACCCCGGCGACCTCACCGCCTTCGACTGGCCGGTGACCGCGGCACAGGCCCGCGAGGCGCTCGACGATTTCATCGCCCATCGCCTCGCCGACTTCGGTCGCTACCAGGACGCGCTCTGGGAGGGTGAACCTTGGCTCTACCACTCGCGCCTGAGTGCGGCAATGAACCTGAAGCGGCTCGACCCGCGCGAGGTGGTCGCCGCCGCCGAACAGGCCTGGCGCGACGGCCGGGCACCGCTGGCCGCCGTTGAGGGTTTCATCCGCCAGATCCTCGGCTGGCGCGAGTACGTGCGCGGTGTGTACTGGCGCTTCATGCCGGAATACGTCGAGCGCAACGCCCTCGACGCCACGGCGCCGCTGCCGGACTTCTACTGGACCGGCGACACCGAGTGGGCCTGCCTGCGCGACGCGCTCGGCCAGACCCTGCGGCTCGGCTACGCCCACCACATCCAGCGCCTCATGGTGACCGGCCTGTTCGGCCTGCTGCTCGGGGTCGATCCGCGCCGGATGCACGAGTGGTACCTCGCCGTCTATGTCGACGCCGTCGAGTGGGTCGAACTGCCCAACACCCTGGGCATGTCGCAGTACGCCGATGGCGGCGTCATGGCCAGCAAACCCTACGTCGCCACCGGCAAGTACCTGCAGCGCATGGGCAACCACTGCGCCAACTGCCGCTGCGATCCCGGCCAGTCGACCGGACCGCGCGCCTGCCCCTTCACCACGCTTTACTGGGACTTCCTGCTGCGCCACGAGCCGCGCCTGCGCGGCAACCCGCGCCTGACGATGCAGCTTCGCAACCTGACGCGCCTCGATGCCGACAAGCGCGCCGCGATCCACAAGCAGGCGGACGCGCTGCGCGAGCGCCTCACCCCCGCCGCCTCACCCGCATGAACACCCGTGCCTTTGCCGCTTACGCCGGCCTGCTGGCCCTGACCTTCGCCCCCCTCCTCAACTTCACCCTCTGGCGCCTCAATACCCCATGACCCCGCAAACCTGGTTCCTCACCGGCTGCTCCAGCGGCCTCGGTCGCGCCCTCGCCGAAGCCGCCCTCGACGCCGGCCAGCGCGTCATCGCCACCACCCGCGATGTCCGCCAACTCGCCGACCTCGAGCAGGCCGGCCGCTGCGCGGTCTTTGCCCTCGATGTCACCGAACCGGAGGAGGTTGCCCGCGTCGTCGCCGAGGCGGAGTCGCTCTGGGATGGCCTGGATGTCATCGTCAACAACGCCGGGCATGGCCTGCTCGGGGCCGTCGAGGAATGCGGTGACGCCCAGGTGCGCCGCTGCTTCGAAACCCACTTCTTCGGTCCGCTCAACGTCCTGCGCGCCGCCCTGCCCAACATGCGTGCGCGCCGCCGCGGCCACATTGTCCAGGTCGGCGCGGCCGCGGCGGTCTCAAACTACGCCGGCTTCGGTGCCTACGGCGGCGCCAAGGCGGCGCTGGAAAAAATGACCGAGAGCCTGCGCCTCGAACTCGCGCCGCTCGGCATCCGCGTCACCACCCTGGTGCCCGGCCCCTTCCGCACCGGCTTCATCGCCCGCGGCCTGGAGCGCGCCGACACCGCCATCGGCGATTACGCCGGCGGCCCGGCCGCGAAGTTTGGTCGCCTGCTCGAAACGATGGACGGTCGCCAGCCCGGCGATCCCCAGCGTGCGGCGCGCGCCGTCGTGGCGCGGATCCTGGCCGGCGATGCCCCGGCACGCCTGCCGCTGGGCGGGTATCTCGTGAAAAAATGGCGCGACCAGGCCGCCTTGCTGCTGCGCGAGGCCGAGCAGGAGCAGGCCTGGGCGGTCAGCGCCGATGCCCCCGCCTGAAGCATGCACGGGGTGCGCAAGGAACATTTGCCGGAGAAGACCTGCGCCGCCTGCGGACGACCCTTCCGCTGGCGCCGCAAGTGGGCGCGCGACTGGGAGCAGGTGCGCTACTGCAGCGAACGCTGCCGTCGCAATGCCCGTGGCGTCGGACTCACTCCTTCTTCTTGAACAGGCGCTTGAAGAAGCCGCCCTTGGCCGAGTCTTCCGCGCTCGGCGCGGGTGCCGGCGCCGCGGTGGGCGCGGCCGGGGTTGGGGCAAAGCGCGAGTTGGCAGCATCCCCCGCGGCGGGCGTCGTGGGCACCGCTGGCGCGGCACTGCGGGTGAAGTCGATCGCCTCCGGCCGCAGGGTCGGGCTCTGGCCGAGGTTGATCACCTTCGGTGGCAGGGCCTTGCCGTTCTTGTCGTACTCGTGGACAATGCGCTGGAACACCACGCCACCCAGGTTGGTGAGTTGGTCCTCGCGACGACGACCGAACTCGTCGTAGAAGCACTGCGCTCGGGCCACGAGGTTGCCGCGGCCGTCATAGATGTTGCCCTGCACCGGTTCGCCCTTCTCATTGAGCAAAAAGACCTTTTTCGAGACGACCGCGTTGGCGGGATTGTAGGTCGTCTCGGTCATTTCGCGGACGTTCATGTCACGCACCGTTTCCGAGCGCGAGTCGTCGGGATGGTAGACCGTGCGGCCAACGACCGCCTGCACCGACGGGTTGGCCGCCGGGGCGGCGGCCGCCAAAAGCAGCCAGAAAATGGCAAAAATGGAGTCGCGGACGTTCATCACACCGGGAATGATGCACCATTCTACTCCCCTGCCGCCCAAACGCCAAGCCGATTTCCCGCCATGAGTGCGCACCTCGCCAGCCTTCACCCCACTGACCCGGACTGGTCAACCTTCCTCGACCGCGTCACCGACGAGTTCGACTGCTGCACCGGCACCCTGCACCGCCTCGACGCGGCCGACCGCCATTTGAAACTGGTCGCCCACCGCGGCATCCCGCCCCAGCTCATGCCGGTGATCCAGTCGATCCCGGTCGGCAAGGGCATCGCCGGCGCGGCGGCGGAGCGACTCGAACCGGTCGAACTCTGCAACCTGCAGACCGACACCAGTGGCGTTGCCAAGCCAGGCGCCAAGCAGACCCAGGTGCAGGGCAGCCTGGCCGTACCGGTGCTTGATGGCGACCGCCTGTGCGGCACGCTCGGCATTGGCAAGCGCACCGCCTACGAGTTCAGCGCCGAGGAAAAGCAGCGGCTGATCGACATCGGCCGCGAGGTGGCGGCGCGGCTGGCTTGACGGGTTGGGGCGGCGGCACGCTTTTTTGCGCGTCCGCTGAACCTTTTCCGGCCGCTCGGCAACGTCCTTTGACATGACCGAGCCCGCCTGCTGCCCCCCATCGTCCGTATCACCGCTCTGCGCGACACAGGTTGCCATCGCCGCATGGCATGTCATGGTGCCTGTCCGATGAACGCGCAAAGTGGACTGCTGGGCCTGCCGGGCCGTGCCCTGCTGAACTTCCTGGCCTACCTGGGACAGTTGGGCCAGTTGGTGGCCGATCTCGGCCACTCGATCTTTCGCGGCAGCCTGCGCCTGCGCCTGATGGCGGAACAGCTCGTTTCCATCGGCTACGGCTCGCAGGCGGTGGTCGTCGTCACCGGCGCCTTCACCGGCGCGGTGTTCACCGCCCAGTCCTACTTCAAGTTCAAGGATTTCGGCATCGAAACCACCATCGGCGGCATTGTCAGCGTCTCGCTCTGCCGCGAACTGGCACCAGTGCTCGCCGGCCTCATGGTCACCGGCCGCGTCGGCGCCGCCATGGCCGCCGAGATCGGCACGATGAAGGTGAACGAAGAGATCGACGCCCTGCGCGTCATGGGCGTGCATCCGGTCGACTACCTGGTGCAGCCGCGCTTTCTCGCCATGCTGCTGTCGATGCCCCTGCTCATCGCCGAGTCGATCGTCTTCGGCCTCGGCGCCTCGGCCATCGTCGCCACCGGCGTCTTCGACATCCCCTTCGCCTGGTTCTGGACCCATGTCGTCGACCACACGAACCACACCGACCTCATCTTCGGCATGAGCAAGGGCTTCGTTTTCGGCATCCTCATCGTGATCATCTCCTGCCACCAGGGCCTGGGGGCTTCCAACGGCGCCGTCGGCGTCGGCCTCGGCACCACCCGCGCCGTCGTCTTCTCCTCGCTCGCCCTGCTCATCGTCAATTTTTTCCTGACGATGCTGCTCAACTTCTTCTTCCCGCTCGGCAACGCCCTCTGACATGACCGAGCCCGCCTCCAGCCCCCCGTTCATCCGCGTCGCCGGCCTGCGCAAAAGCTTCGGCACGCAGAAGATCCTGCAGGGCGTCGACCTCGACATCTGCCACGGCGAAACCCTCGTGCTGATTGGGCCGAGCGGCGAGGGCAAGAGCGTCCTGCTCAAGCACATCATTGGCCTGCTGCACCCCGATGCCGGCCGCGTCGAACTCGACGGCGTCAAC
This sequence comes from uncultured Prosthecobacter sp., assembly GCA_964605265.1. Classification (GTDB taxonomy): domain Bacteria; phylum Verrucomicrobiota; class Verrucomicrobiia; order Verrucomicrobiales; family Verrucomicrobiaceae; genus Prosthecobacter. The sequence continues at coordinate 10,045 of CAZSBO010000074.1, read as the reverse complement.
CTCTGCGCCATGAGCGAGCGCGAACTGCTCGTCGCCCGCCGGCGCATGGGCTACCTCTTCCAGAACGCCGCCCTCTTCGCCAGCCTCACCGTCGCCGAAAACGTCGCCTTCCCCCTGCGCGAGGCCGGCGTGCACGACCCGCGGGTGATCGCCGAACGCGTCCACGAGGCCCTGGAGCTGGTCGAACTGGCCGCCCACAAGGACAAGATGCCCATCAATCTCTCCGGCGGCATGCGCAAGCGCGCCGGCATCGCCCGCGCCATCATCACCCGGCCGGAGTGCATCCTCTACGACGAGCCCACCGCCGGTCTCGATCCGATCGTCACCGATGTGATCGACCACATGATCCAGCGCATGCAGAAGCACTTCCGCGTCACCAGCGTCGTCATCACCCACGACATGAACAGCGTCTTCCGCATCGCCGACCGCGTCGTCATGCTCAAAAACGGCGTCGTCAGCTTCAATGGCACACCGGCGCAACTGCGCGCCTCGCCCGAGCCCGAAATCCAAAACTTCATCGCCGGCCGCTCCGGCGTCATCGCCTGACTCTCATGCAATCCGAACGCAAAACCGAAATCCTCGTCGGCCTCTTCCTTTTCGTCGGCCTGCTCATGCTCGGCGGCATCATCCTGCAGTTCGGCGGCCTGCGCGAGTGGTTCACCGACACCTACCCCCTGCGCGTCGCCTTCCCCAATGCCGCCGGCATCAAGGAAGGCTCGCCCGTCTACCTCGGCGGTTCCAAGGTCGGCAAGGTCTCCCGCCACCCGCAGCTCAACGACAGCTTCAACGGCATCCTCGTCGACCTGAAAATCCGCGATGATGTCGACATCCCCGCCGACTCCATCTTCGCCATCGGTTCCGCCGGCCTGATGGGCGACGCCCTCGTCGAAATCCGCCCGGGCAGCGGCGAGAGCACCGAATTCCTCTCACACGACCACGCCGAAATCATCGAGGGCGCCAAGTCCGGCGGCCTGGCCGACCTGCAAAGCACGGCGGAACAGGTCGGCCGCAAGGTTGATGTCGTGCTCGATGACCTGCGCACCGCGCTCAAGGACGTGCGCGAGGCGGTCGCCAAGATCAACCGCGAGGCCCTTGCCGAGGACACCGTCAAGGACTTCAAACAGGGCATGCACCACCTCAACCAAACCCTGGCGCGGGTCGATGAGAAGGTGCTCGGCGAGGAAAACGCCGACGAGGTCAAGGCCGCGCTCGCCGACCTGCGCGCGGCGGCCGCCAGCTTCAAGACCGCCGCCCAGAACGCCGAGGCCGGCAGTGCGAAGATCGGTCCACTGATCGACCGCCTCGATCCCGCGGTCGCCCGCGCTGACCGCGTCATGGCCACGGCTGAGGACGCCCTCAAATCCGTCAAATCGGCTGCCGAGAGCTTCGCCACCACCGCTCGCCAGATCCAGTCGGGCAAGGGCCTGCTTGGCGCGCTGGTGCACGACGCGGAGTTGAAGACCGATCTCAAGGATCTGATCGCCAACATGAAACGCAACGGCGTGCTGTTTTACCGCGACAGCGCCACCAAGGAGCGCGAGCGCGCCGAAGGCAAGCCGGCGCCGCGGGCGATCGCGCCACACTTCCCGGGTCGCTGAGTCGCAGCCAACAGGGCAAGACGATTCAACCTCAGTTGAGGTCCGTGCTCAGCACCGAGTGCGGTGCCCGCAGGGCGAGTTCGCGCGCCTGCGCCACCACCCGCACCGGGGTGGCGTCGAACAGGTAGGCATGACAGCTCGGGCAGGTGATGGCACGCGCCACAATGATCGATCCACAGCCCTCGCAGACCTTGTACTGCTCGGGCTGTTTGGCGATTTTTTCGGCCTGCTGCAGCCGCTGCTCCTGGGATTCGTCCGGGGAACTCATGGTCGCTTTTGGATACGCTCAACGGGGCAAAATGCAACGGACTACTTCTCTCCGGAGCCAAACCAGGCACTCATCGAACGGCCGGCATACCCGGTCATCTCCAGGTAGCCGCGCCCCGTCAGCGGTCGGCCGCGGGCCGTGCCACGGTAATCCACCGCCCCCTCCCAATAATCGAGCCCGGGCGTGCCGACCGACTGAAACTCCTGCTGCGGCAGGACCGCGACCGATTCCAGTTCCAGCCCGAGAACCGGCACGGCCAGGCGCCAGGCAACCGGATAGGCCGCCCCACCCGGCGCCGTCCAAGTGCGGCCGGGCGTGAGCCGAAAATCGCCCGCCTCCAGCGCGCGCACCGTGCCATCGGCGCCAATGAAGGTGCCGGCACTGCCAGTCGTGGCCCCGCCCCCCTCGCCACGCAGTTGAAACAGCATCAGCTCGCTGCCGTCGTCGAGCTGGGCGCTGAACCAGTCCCAACCGGCCGTGCCCTTCTCCAAGAAGCTGCTGCCAAACTCATGGTCCATCCAGCTTGCGCCCGTCACCTCGTGACGTTCGCCGCCCACCGTCAGCACGCCGCGGGTCGGCAGGCGCGTGAAGGAATAATAATGGCTCGCGTTGCCCTGGGCCGTCCCCTTCTGACTCAGGCCGTCACGACCGTGCAGCACCGGCGCCTTGCCCGGGGCCAGGTCGAGTTCGAGGCCCAACTCGCGATCCCGGGCGCGCAGCTTCATGCCGCCGTTCTCGAACCGACAGTCCCAGTCCTCATTCCAAACCCGCGCCGGCGTGGCCCCCGCCAGGCCCGGCCCGGCGCGGTTCAAACGGTCGGCATGGTGGTAGCTGCGCCCCGCCACGTCGGTGACAGCCAGGTGCGCCATCCAGACATCGCGCAAGGCCCAGGGCGACACGACCTCGGGCTTGGCCACGGCGCCGATGCGGAAGAAGGTGAGCTGGTAACCGAAGCGACGCCCCGCCGCCGTGTCGAGGTTGCCGGTGAAGTACCACCACTCGATCTTGTGGCGCGGGTGCGACCCATGATCGCGCGGGAACTCAAAGCGGTAACCCGCCTCGGCCGGCACCCATTCCACCGGCTTTTCCTGCGCCGCCAGCGGTGTGCCCAGGAGCAGCAGCAATGCGGTGCCGAGCTTCGCCACCGCCCGTCGTGCCGGCCAGAACCCGGCCAGCATCGTGCCGAGCACGGTCAGCACCGTCGCGCCGGCGAGCAGGCCCCAGGGCGCATGAAAACGAATGCTCCAGCCGAAGCTCTGCGGGTTGATGACATGGATGAGCAGCAGCGACAGCAGCAGCCCCACCGCCAGCCCCAGCGCCTGACTGACCGCCCCGAGCAGGCCCGACTCGATCAGGATCGTGCGCCGCAACTGCCCCGCCTCCGCGCCGGCAAGATGCAGGAGCCGCAACTCGGCGCGCCGCTCCAGCACCAGGGTCAGCAGCGTCGCCGCCACCCCAGCCATGGCAACGAAGATGGCGATGATTTCCAACGCCCAGGTGATCGCAAAGGTGGCGTCAAAGATGCGCAGTACCTCGGCGCGCAGGCCGGCATTGGTGAACACAGAGACGAAGCCGCGTCCATCGAGCGCCGCCAGCATCTCATTGCGCACCGCCTCGGGATCCGCGCCGGGCTTGAGGTAGAGCGCCAAGTGGGTTGGCCGACTGGCCCCATACCATTTTTCGAACACGGCCTGGTCCATCGTCACCGTGCCACTGTCGCTGGAGTAATCGTAGAACTGCCCGGCAATGCGAAAGGCCTGCGGCCCCTTCGGCGTCGGCAATTCCAGCGTTTCGCCTTCGCGCACGCCAAAGCGCAGGGCAAAACTTTCCGAGACGAAGACTTCACCGTGGTCGCGGGCGCGCCGCAACAGCTCCTTCGGATTGCCCTGAGTTTTCAGCACCATGCGCCCATGCTCGATCTGCACCTCGAAATCACCGGTGCCGAGCTTGACCACCCGGTCGCGGAAGGGCAGGTCGAGCGCACGATAGCCGTCGGCGGCGGCCACGGCGGGATGGCCGGACAAGGTGTCGAGCGTCGCCTGCGACAGGGTCGGCGCGCCCTGACTGCGCGCCGGTGTGCCAGGCCGCACGTACAGATCCGCCCCCATGCTCTGATCAATCCACAGCAGCACGGTCTCACGGAAGCTGCCGACCATGATCGCAATGGCGGCGGTCAGCGCCAGACTGACCGCGAGGGCGGCGACCGACACCGACAGGCGCGGCGTGGAGGCGCGGATCTGCGCGGCGGCGAGCCGGCCTTCAAGGCCGAAGAGGCGACCCAAGGGCCCGCGCAGCGCCGTCGCCGAAGCCCGCAGCAGCATCGGCGTCAACAATGCCATGACGGCGATGGCGGCGAGACAGGCGGCATAACCCCAGAGCGGCAGGCCCAGCGCCGGCGGCTGCAGCGCAGCCAGACCACCCGCCACGGCTGCGAGCAGGGCCAGGCCGGCGCGACCGCGCCAGGCCGAACGCGCATCACCGCGCAAAGCGGCATCATCGCGCAGCGCCTCGACCGGCGGCACCCGCGCGCCCTCGCGCGCAGGCACGGCGGCGGCGAGCAAGGCCAGTGGCACGGCAATGCCGACCGCCGCCAGCCAGTGCCAGAATGCCAGCGCCGGCACCCGCGCTGCCGTGGCCACGTACAGGGTGTCGACCGTGGTCGAGGTCAGGGCCACCGCGCCCTCGGCGAGGCCCTTGGCCAGCGGCACGCCGAGCAGGGCGCCGCCCAAACCGAGCAGGACCGCCTCGCCCAAAAACAGCCGCAGCACCTGGCCGCGTGTGAGGCCGAGCGTGCGCCACAGGCCGATCTCACGGCGACGCGTCATCACCGCCACGGAGACGGTGTTGTGAATCAGGAACAACCCGACCAGCAAAGCGATGCCCGAGAGCATGGTCAGGTTGAAGTGGAAGGCCGCCAGCATCTTCTCGACCGCCGCGCTGCGTCGCTGCGGCCGATCGACCTGCAAACCGGCGGGCAATCTTTCCCGCACTTCCTGTTCGGCGCGCGCCACGTCGAGCCCGTCGTGCAGACGCAGCTCGAGGCGGTCGAGTCGCCCGGGCTTGTCGTGCAGGCGCTGGGCATGGGCGAGGTCCATCACGGCCAGCGACTGCGCCGCCAGGGCCGAATCGCCTCCCACCACCGCGCTCACCTCGCACTCACTTCGGCGGTCACCGACCAGCAGGGTCAGACGGTCGGCCACGCTCAGGCCATGCCGCTCGGCAAAGCCGCGGGTGAGCAGCAGGGTGTCGGGTCGGCCGAGAAAGCGCATGAGATCGAGCCCGGCCGCCGCGGGCACATCCTGCACGGCGTAATCGCGCAGGGCCGGATCGCGCAGGACATCGATCCCGAGCACACGCAGCATCTCTTCACCATCGTCAGAACGTGCCAGCACATCGGCCTCAACCACCGGCGCGGCGACCCCGAACTCGCGCAGCCAGGCCAGCTCGGCGAAGAGGTTTTCATCGATCCCCAGCGGCGGACAACGGATCTCCAGGGCCGCCTTGCCGGACACCGCGTCAAGCGCCGCGGCAAAGCCGCCGAGCGAGCCGCGGTTGGCGAGTTGGATGCCCAGCATGACCGCCACCCCGAGGGCGATCCCGGCCAGGCTGAGCAGGGCACGCACCGGCTCCTGGAGCAGCGGCCGCAGGATGAGGCGGGAAAACAGGCCTAACGTCCGCCCCTTGAAGAAAGAAGCGCGCGGTGGAGGTCCGGCGTATTCAGATGGCTCGCCGCCAGGGGCCTGATGTGTCAAGGGCATCCGGTTCACGGCTTTCGATTTTCAGACCACCCGTCCGTCCTTCATCCGCACCTGGCGCTTGGCCGCGGCGGCGACACCGGTGTCGTGGGTGGCCAGCAGGATGGCGACCCCAAATTCGCGGTTCAACTCGCGCAGCAGCTCCAGCACCGTGCGACCGTTCTCGCTGTCGAGACTGCCGGTCGGTTCGTCGGCAATGAGCAGGGCCGGGCGATGCACCACCGCGCGCGCCAGCGCCGCCCGCTGGGCCTCACCCCCGGAGACCTGCGCGGGAAAATGACCGAGCCGGTGGCCGATGCCCACCCGTTCCGCCAGGACACGCGCCGCCGCAAAGGCCTCGGGCTCGGGCCGCCGGGCCAGCAGCAGGGGCAGGGCGATGTTTTCCAGCAGCGACAACGTCGGCAGCAGGTTGAAGAACTGAAAGACAAAACCGATGCGGTCGCGGCGCAGGCGGGTCAGTTCGGTGTCGGTGAGCGCGGCGACGTCGCGGCCGTCGAGCCGGAGGGTGCCGGCATCGGCGCGGTCCATGGCGCCGCAGAGCTGCAGCAGGGTCGACTTGCCACAGCCGGAGGGACCGGTCACGGCGACAAAATCGCCGGGCACCAGTTCCAGCGAGACCCCGCGCAGGGCTGGCACCGTGGCGCCGTCGAGGGCGTAGGCACGGTGCAGGTCGGTGGCGGCAAGAACGATGTCGGTCATGAGCCAGAGATAACGGCTGCCGGCCCGCTGCGGGAGCAAAAACTCAGGCGCGCAAGGCTTCGTCGAAACGCGCGATGAGATCCGCCGTGTCCTCCAGGCCGGCGGACACCCGCAACAGGTGGCGCGGCACCCCGCAGCTCTCCGCCCAGTCGAGCTCGTCGTAATGGGCCAGCAGGGTGTAGGGGCAGACCAGGGTAAAATGGGTGCCCAGGCTCGGCCCCTTGCAGACGCGCAGGGTGTCATACACCGCCGGACTGGCGCTCGCGGCTTCCTTGAGCAGGAAGGAGAACAGGCAGCCATAACCGCCGTTCGCGCGCCGGATGAACTCGTAACCGGGCCCACCCTGCTCACGCGCGTGCCAGACTTTTTCCACCCGCGGATGCGCAGCAAGGAATGCCGCCAGCGCGAGGGCGTTGTCGCTCATGCGCGTGGCCCGCGCGGCGAAGTCGCGCGAGTTGTGCTCAAGCGCCAGCGCATCGCCGCGCCACAGCTCGTGGTCGGCCTGCTCGCGCAGGAAGGCGGCAAAAGCGGCATGATGGGGCGAGGTGCGGTTGAGAATGACACTGCCGGCCATGACGTCGCCGACACCGGAGAAAGCCTTGGTCAGGCTGGTGGTGACGACGTCCGCGACGCGGAAGGCGTCGGCATGGGCCACAGTGGCAATGGTGTCGTCGACAATGATCGGCACCCCCGGCTGAGCCGCGGCGCGCAGGTCGAGCAGGCGCGGGAAATCGACGCAGCGCAGCAGCGGATTGCTCGGCGCCTCGCAGAACAGGCCGGCCACCGGTTCGTTTTGCAACAGGATCCGCAGGTCGTCGTACTCGCTGTCGCGCACGAGCGGCAGGAAATGCGCGCCGCTGCCGAACATCTGCTGCAGCTTGAGCACGTCGACATACGGGAAATCGAGCTGGACGGTCTTCCGCCCGGGGAAAACGGTCGTCAGCATCCGATGCACGGCGTAGTTCGCCGCCATGCCGGAGGGAAAAAGAAAAACGTCCTCGACCGGCTGGCCGGACAGGTCAGCCAGACGCTGGCGGATTGCCCGGTTGGCGACATGCCCCTGATCTGGCGTCGCTTCGTCCACCCACTCGCCAAGCGCATGCGCCGCCTGACGCGTGCTGACCACCTCACCGCAGAAACGCCAGAAACGCCGGGCCACGTCATGGGCGTCTGCAGGAAACACGGCGACCCCGAGCTCCTGCCAGGCCAGCGCGCGCCCGGCAAAACCCTGCCGGGCGATGAACTCCAGGCAGCGCTGCGCATGGCTCAGGCGCGGAAACACCAGGCAGCGTTCACCCGGACCAGCCAACTGCCGTTCCGCGGCCTCGAACAGGCGACCGATTGCCGGCGGACAGCAGAAGCGCGGGTAGCCGGAGCGGAACTTCGCGACGACCTCGGGGTCCTTCTCCTCGTAGCCGATGACATGCCGCCACAGCGGCAGCGACACGCTGACGCCGAACGCATCGTCCGGCAGCGGCGTGCCCAGCGAGTCGGCTTGCCAGAGGGGGTGGCGCAGAAGATCGGTCATGGACAGTCCAGCAGATACGCGGGCGAGCCCCACCGCTCAAGCAATTCTCAAGCGGCCGGCACCCAACACGGTCATCCCGACACGCTCCCGCCTCAGCACCAGTCGCGCAGGGCACGCATCTTCGCGTGGGCGGCGCCGCGGTCGAGCACCGACTGCGCCAGGACGCAGCCGCCGGCCAGATCCTCGGCCAGGCCGGTGATGACAAATCCGGCGGCGGCGTTGAGCACGGCGATGTCGCGCTTCGGCCCCTGCACCGTGCCCGCCAGAATGCCCTCAACCAGGGCGGCGTTTTCAGCGGCGTCGCCACCGGTCAAATCCGCCAGGACCGCCGGCCCAAAACCGAGCTCCAACGGATCCACATCAAATTCCGCCAGCGCACCGTCGCGCACCTCGCAGATGCTGTTGCGGCCCAGCGTCGACAGCTCGTCCATGCCGCTTGCGTTCGCCGTGCCGTGCACCACCCAGGCGCGTTTGCGGCCGAGCACGCGCAGGATCTCGCCGAAAGCGCGGGTCAGCGACGGATCGAAGACGCCGATGAGCTGGTGCTCGGGCCGGGCCGGGTTAAGCAGCGGGCCGAGCAGATTGAAGATCGAGCGACGCCCCTCGGCGGCGAGCAGGCGGCGCGCCCCGGCCACGGCCTTGAAGGCGGGATGATAGAGCGGCGCAAAAAAGAAGCCGAGGCCGTTTGTCTCCATGCCGCGCGCCACGCGCTCGACCGGCAGATCAATGCGGATGCCCATTGCCTCCAGCACGTCGGCACCGCCGGCCTTGCTGGTGACGCCGCGGTTGCCGTGCTTGGTGACACAGACACCGCCGCCGGCGAGGATGAACATGGCCGTGGTCGAGACATTGAACAGGTGCAGCTTGTCGCCACCGGTGCCGACCACATCCAGCACCGGTCCGGGCAGCTTGGCGCGATCCAGTCCCGGATCGACCGCCAGACGCAGGAATTCTTCGACGAAACCGGCGATCTCGCCCGGTGTCTCGCCCTTGTCCGCCAGCGCCCGCAGCAACGCCGCCTTGGTCTCGTCGCTCTCGTGCTCGTCGGTGAGAAAGGCGGCCGCCTCGCGCACCTGGGCGGCGCTGAGTTCGGTTCCGGCGGCAAGATCGGAGAGCAGTTTTTGCATGGGAGGGCGACTTTGACCGAAACCCCGCCGCCATGCAATCCCCGGACGCAAAAGACGTCAGCCTGCTCAACCGCGACGCAGGGCCAAAGAAACTCGCACGCTCAGGCGCGAAGCGTCGGGGACAGGCCCGCGCTTGCCTTGGCCCGGCATCCTGTGCGAAGGGACGGCCATGGACCTGCACGAGACCCTACGCACGCGCTTTGGCCTGACCGACTTCCGGCCGGGCCAGGAGGCGGTCATGCAGGCCCTGCTCGCCGGCCGCAGCGCCCTGGCACTGTTTCCCACCGGCGCCGGCAAGTCGCTCTGCTACCAACTGCCGGCCCTCTTGCTCGACGGCGTCACCCTGGTCATCTCACCACTCATCGCCCTCATGAAGGATCAGGTCGAGTCCCTGCGCCGGCGCGGCATCGCAGCAGCGCGTCTCGATTCCTCCCTGTCGCCGGCCGAAGCCCAGCGCGTCTTTGCCCAGTTGCAGAGCGGCGAACTGAAGCTGCTCTACATCGCCCCGGAGCGTCTCGTGAAGGAGAGTTTCGTCGCCCAGCTCAAGCGCCTGCGCATCGCCCTCATGGCGGTCGACGAGGCACACTGCATCTCCGAGTGGGGCCACAACTTCCGCCCGGAATACCTGCGCCTGGCCCTGGTCGCCCGCGAACTCGGCATCCACCCGGTGCTTGCCCTCACCGCCACCGCCACGCCGGCCGTGGCCGACGACATCCGCCGCGCCTTTGGCATCGACACGGCCGACCACATCCAGACCTCCTTCCTGCGCCCGAACCTGCGCTACCGCGTCACCCCCTGCACCGGCCGCGAGCGACTGGCGATCCTGACCCGCCGCCTGCAGGAACAGCAGGGTGCGGCCATCGTTTACGTCACCCTCCAGCACACGACGGAACAGGTCGCCACCCACCTGCAAAAGCAGGGCGTCAAGGCCCGCGCCTACCACGCCGGCCTGGCCGACGAACATCGCCACGAGGCCCAGGACGCCTTCATGAGCGGCGCCACCGACGTCATCGTCGCCACCCTCGCCTTCGGCATGGGCATCGACAAGGCCGACATCCGCGCGGTCTATC
>CAZSBO010000073.1:3290-18969 GCA_964605265.1 uncultured Prosthecobacter sp. | reverse complement strand
CGCCTCGCGTCTTGCGCTCCCGGCAATCGCAGCGAAGGATGCCCGCCCTGCATGAGCGACCCCATCCGACACGAATGCGGCATTGCCGTTGTCCGTCTGAAGAAAGACCTGGCCTACTACCAGGAGACCAAGGGAACCTCGCTGTACGGGTTCAACATGCTGGCGGCGCTGATGACCAAGCAGCGCAACCGTGGGCAGGACGGCATTGGCATGGGCTGCTGCAAACTGAACATGCCGCCCGGAGCGCCCTACCTCTTCCGCGAGCGTTCCGACACCTCGGTCGAGCAGATGGGCGAGGTCTTCGCCGACCTGCGCAAGGAGTACAAGCGCATCGCCCGGCGCATCGACGAGCAGCGCAAGCAGGAGCGCCACGAGACCGGCCGCGAGCTGCCGCCCTTTGAGGAGGATCCGGAGGCGATCAAGCGCGAGTTTGAGATGGCCGGCGAGATCAACATCGGCCACCTGCGCTACGGCACCTCAGGCAGTTTTGGCAAGGCCAGCCTGCATCCCTACCTGCGTCGCACCACCTGGCCGACGCGCAGCCTGATGGTGATGGGCAATTTCAACCTCACCAACACCGCGGCGCTCAACCAGGTGATGATGCAGCGCGGCCAGCATCCGGTGTTTTCCACCGACACCCAGACGGTCCTGGAGGAAATCGGCTTCCAGCTCGACGAGGCGCACACCGCCCTGTACCACGAGCTGCGCGACGCCGGCGTGCCCGGCGAGGAGATCCCGCGCCACATCAGCGAGCGCCTGGACGTGGTCAGCATCATCCAGAAATCGGCGGCGATCTGGGACGGCGGCTACACCATCGTCGGCGTCATCGGCAACGGCGATCTCTTCGTCATGCGCGACCCGAACGGCATCCGCCCCTGCTTTTATTATGAGAGCGACGAGATGCTGGCCTTCGCCTCGGAGCGGGTGGCCCTGATGTCGGTGTTCGAGATCGACGAGGACGAGGTGCGCGAATTGACGCCTGGACACGTGGCGGTGATGAAGGCCGACGGCGGCCTGACGATCACGCCGTTCACCGAGCCGCGCGAGCCGCGCCCCTGCTCGTTCGAGCGCATCTACTTCTCGCGCGGCAATGACTCGGTCATCCACCACCAGCGCAAGCTTCTGGGTGAGTGCCTGGTGCCGCAGCTCATCGAGGCCATCGAAAACGACTTTGAGCACACCGTGCTCAGCTTCATCCCCAACACCGCCGAGACCGCCTACTACGGCTTCCTCGACGGCCTGCGCAAATCGCGCCGGCAGGAGGTCAAGGACGCCCTGGTGCGCATGATTCAGGAGGGCTCCTTCGACGAGGCCGCCCTCGACGACCTGGTGCTGCGCAACTGGCCGCGCGCCGAGAAGATCGCCCACAAGGACATCAAGATGCGCACCTTCATCGCCCAGGAAAACGGGCGCGACCAGATGGTGTCGAGCGTCTACGACATCACCTACGGCGTCGTCACCCCGCAGGACAACCTGGTCGTCATCGACGATTCCATCGTCCGCGGCACCACCCTGCGCACCTCCCTGCTGCGCATCCTGGCGCGCACGAATCCGCGCCGCATCATCGTCGTTTCGACCGCCCCGCAGATCCGCTACCCCGACTGCTACGGCATCGACATGTCCGAGCTGGGCAAGTTCATCGCCTTCCAGGCCGCCGTTGAACTGCACCGCGAGCGCGGCAATCGCTCGATCCTGCGCGAGGTCTGCCAGGCCTGCGAGGAGGAGCTGAAAAAGCCGCGCGAGCAGATGGGCAACGCCGTCAAGGCCATCTACGCGCCGTTCACCGACGAGGAGATCTCCGCCAAGGTCGCGCAACTCGTCTCCCCCCAGCACACGCCCTGGAAGGGCGAAGTCCAGGTCATCTTCCAGACCATCCCGAACCTGCACGCCGCCCTCGGTCCCGAGTATGGCGACTGGTACTTCAGCGGCGACTACCCCACCCCGGGCGGTTACGCCACGGTCAACCGCGCCTTCATCAACTTCTTCCAGAAGAAGGACGGCCGCGCCTACGACACCCTGCTCTAGCCGCGTGCCGCGGTTCACCGCATGCTCCCCGATCCTGGCTTTCTGTCCGGCAACCGGCTGTCGATGCGCGAGCGCGACGAGCTGCGCGCCCTCGCCGAAGCACGCCGGCGTGCCGGTTTGACCTGCTACCGGGCCGCCACCGCGGTGCTGGTTGCCGCCATGACCGCGGTCGCCCTGCCCGCCCTCAGTCCCTGGGTCTGGCCGATCGTTGGCGGCGCCGCCGGGCTCATGACCCTGCTCGCCCTCGGCATCGCCCGGCACGGCTTGTTCAGCCACACCGCCCTCTGCCTGCTCTGTGCCTGGGCCGTGCTGCCGGGCTGGGTTTATGCCGCCCCGCATGCCCTCGCCGCCGTGGCCGAACTCGCCACAGCACTCGCCGGCCACTGGCGCGCCAGCCTGAATCCGCCATGATCCGGTCAGCTTTGCGCAAGCACCGCGTGAACAAAGCCCCTGCAAGCGCACGTACTCCCCGTAACCCCCGGCCATGTCCTCCCCCGAATTCTCCACCACCCCGTCGCGCACCGGCAGCTGGCTGCTCGCCCTGCTGCTGATCCTCGGCTACGTCGCCGCCCTGCTGGCCTTCCCGCCACGCTATGAACCGGTCGCCGGCGAAGTTTCCTCCCTGCTGCTGTTCATCGGTCGCTTCCACCCCATCCTCCTGCACCTGCCGGTCGGTGCGCTCGCCCTGCTCTGCGTGATGGAACTGGGCTGCCTGACCCGGGCCGGCGAGGAAAAACTCGGCGCCGCCGCCCTGCTCACCCTGCTGGTCGGCGCCACGGGCTCGGTCTTTGCCGTCATCGCCGGCATCCTGCTCTCACGCGAGGGCGGTTTCGAGGGCGCCAATTTCAACCTGCACCAGACTCTCGCCCTCATCGGCACCAGCGGGGTGCTGCTGGCGACCGTCGTCCGTCTGCTCGCCATGGGCCGCGACAACCGCGAGTTGATGCACGCCTACCGCGCCCTGTTTTTCCTCTCCTTCGGCCTCATGGGTCTGGGCGCCCATTTCGGCGGCAACATGAGCCACGGCAGCAAGTACCTCACCCAGCACGCGCCGGAACCCCTGAAGAGCCAGATGATCGGCATGGAGAAATGGCTGCTCAGTTTTGCCGAAAAACCCAAACCCGCCCCTGCCGCCGCGGTGACCCCCACTCCAACGCCGCCCGCCCCAACGCCGACTCCAACGCCGCCGGCCCCTGGCGCCGCCAAGACCGGCGAAAACCGCCTCGTCTTCCAGGATCTGCTGATGCCGATCTTCGAAGCCAAGTGCAACAACTGCCACAACGAGGACAAGTCGAAGGGCGGCCTGCGCATGGACACCTACGCCCTGCTCGTCCAGGGCGGCGACGGCGGCGCCGGCCTGGTGCCGGGCAAGCCCGATGACAGCCTGGCCCTGCAACGCATCCTGCTGCCCGAGGACGACGACGAGCACATGCCTCCGGAGGGCAAGGAGCAGATGAGCGCCGAAGAAACCGCCCTGTTCCGCTGGTGGATTCAGGAGGGCGCCTCCGAAACCCTGCGCGTCGACGACGCCAAATTCCCCGATGGCCTCAAGGTCAGCGTGGACGCTCTTTTGAAAGGTCGCCCCGCCTCCTGACGAATTCTACCTCCCCTCCTATGCGTCCGACCCTCCCCCTCCTCGCCCTGGTCCTGCTGGCCGGCCTTGCCCAGGCCCAGCCCGCCACCGATCCGGCCCTGAAAGCCGCCGTTGATCAGGTCAATGCCTCCGGTGCCATGCTCCTGCCGGTGGCGGCCGACGGCAAGGCCTGGCGCTTCACCGCCCTCAACGTCGCCAAGGACTTCACCGACGCCGGTCTCGCCCCGCTCGCCCCGGTGGCCAACAAGATCGCCTCGCTCGACCTCGCCCGCACCAAGGTCACCGACGCCGGCCTGAAGGCGGTCGCGGCGATGAAGAACCTCACCGAGCTGCACCTGGAGAACACCGGCATCAGCGACGCCGGCCTCAACCACCTCAGCGGACTGGCGGCGCTCGAGTACCTCAATCTGTACAACACCAAGGTCACCGATGCCGGCCTGTCCAAGCTCGCCGGCCTGAGCAAACTCAAGGCCGTTTATCTCTGGCAGACCGGTGTCACCAAGGCCGGGGTCGCCCAGCTCAAGGCAAAGCTGCCGAACGCCCACTTCAACACCGGCTGGACCGCCGAGGACGACGCCAAGCCGACCCCGGTGGTGGCCGCCGCTCCGGCTGCCAAACCCGCCGAGGCCGCCAAGCCCGCCGCCGCGGCCAAGCCGGAAGCCAAAGCCGCCGCCCCCGTCAAGGCCGCCGGCAAGCTCGACCCGGCGCTCGCCGCCAAGGCGGTGGTCTACCGCGACGTCGTCGCCCCGATCATGGCCGCCAAGTGCGTCAGCTGCCACGGCGAAGAGAAAAAGAAGGGCAAGCTGCAGCTGCACGATTTCGCCGCCATCCTCAAGGGCGGCAGCGAGGGCGAAAACACGGTCATCGCCGGCAAGCCGGACGACAGCCTGCTGCTGGTGCGCATCAACCTGCCGGTCGACGACGATGAGCACATGCCGCCGGAAGACGAGCCGCAGGTCACTGCGGAAGAACTCGCCGTGCTGAAGTGGTGGATCGCCTCCGGCGCCTCCGAGAGTGCCACGGTCGCCGCCGCCAAGCCGACCCCGGACATCGAAGCCGCCCTCGCCGTCCTGCTCGCCAAGGGCCTGCCGAAGACGGAGGCCAAGGTCGCCACCCCCGCCAAGGCCAAGCCGGCGCCGCTCAGCGATGCCGAGAAAAAGCAGATCGCCGAAGTCAGCGCCAAGATCCAGGCCCTCAACGCCAGCCTCATGCCGCTGGCCCAGGACACCGAAGTGCTGCGCCTCAGCGTCATCAACGCCACCGACAAGTTCGGCGACAAGGAACTCGCCCTGCTGGAACCCATCGCCAAGCACGTCGTCTGGGTCGACCTCGCCCGCAGCCAGGTCACCGATGCCGCCGCCGCCACCCTCGCCAAGATGACCGCGCTGGAGCGTCTGCACCTGGAGAACACCAAGCTCAGCGATGCCGGCATCGCCCAGCTCGCCAGTCTGCAGAAGCTGGAGTACCTCAACCTCTACGGCACCAAGACCACCGACGCCGGCCTCGCCAAGCTCGCCGCCGCCAAGGGTCTGAAGAAGCTTTTTGCCTGGCAGACCGGCGTCACCCAGGCCGGCGCCAAGGCGCTCGAAGGCCAGTTGCCCGGCCTGAAGGTCAACCTCGGCCTCAGCGAGGCGGAGATCGCCAAACTCACCGCCCCGCCGCCGGAACCGCCGCCGGCCCCGGCCAAGAAGGAGGAACCGAAGAAGGAAGCCCCCAAGAAGCCCGAAGCCAAACCTGCGGCTCCTGCCGCCAAACCCGCGGCCGCCCCCGCCAAGCCGGCGACGCCGAAGCCAGAAGTCAAGAAGGCCGACACGCCGCCAGCACCAGCCGCGGCCAAGCCGGCAGTCAAAAAAGCCGACGCCCCACCGGCCCCCGCGCCGGCGAAACCGGCTGCGCCGCCCCCGGCCGCCCAGGCCAAGTGAGACTGGCGCGCAGGCCCGACTTGCGCCATGTCATGAACGCCGTTCTTTGGCCAACCCAAGCCGGACGGCGTTCGTTCGTTTTTATCGTACCCCCATGATGCCCCTCCTCCTCCGCCGCGGTGCCCCCGCGCTGGCCCTGGCCGCCGCCCTGACCTCCTGCGAACGCGTCGGCTCGCGCATGGAGATCACCGAGACCCGCGAGATCTCCCAGTACGAAGCCACGCCGAAGCTGCATGCCTACCCACAGGAGCGCTTTGGCGACGAACGCCTGTCCTGGACCACGCCGGAAGGCTGGGCGCGCGCCGAGCGCAGCCAGATGCGGCCGGTCAACCTCACCTTCGGCCCCAATGCCGAGGGCGAATGCTACCTCTCCATCCTGCCAGGCGGTGCCGGTGGCGTGCTCGCCAACGTCAACCGCTGGCGCAAGCAGATGGGACAGCCGGACATCGGCGAGGCGGATCTCGAAAAGCTGCCGAAGAAGGTACTCATGGGCATCCAGGGCGTCTTTGTCGAGGTCGACGGCGCCTACACCAACGTTGGTGCCACCGAGGCCAAGCCCGACCACCGCATGCTCGGCATCGTCGCCAGCCTCGGCGAGGCGGGCTTGTTCGTCAAAATGGTCGGCCCCAAGGCCCTCGTCGAAGCGAACACCGCCGCCTTCGAGGAATTCGTCGCCTCCCTGAAACTTCGCATGCCGCAGTGACGGCCGCCACCCCCATGTCCGCCCCCTCCAAGTCCGCCTCCCTGCCCGCCCGCGTCTTCGCGTTCCTGTCCTCCTACGCCCTGGCGGTCGTGGTGCTCAGTTTCCTGCTGCTGATCACCTACCTCGGCACGATCTCGCAAAAGGATCTCGGCCTGCTCGACAGCCAGCGGAAGTACTTCGATTCCTGGTGGCTGATCCATGACTTCACTCTCGGCCGCATGGTGGTGCCGCTGCCCCTGCCCGGCGGCGGTCTGCTCATGGTGCTGCTGTTCTTCAACATGCTCTGCGGCGCCGTCATCCGCATCCGCAAGGGCTGGCGCACCCTCGGCGTGCTGATCTCGCACCTCGCCATCCTGTTCATGCTCGCCGCCGGCTTTGTCAGCTTCCTGTTCAAGACCGAGGGCGCCATGCCGCTGTTTGAAGGCCAGGCCAGCGACCAGTACCAAAGCTACCACGAGCGCATCCTCGAGATCCGCCGCTTCGATGCCAGCGGCAAGGGCGAACCGACGGCGCGGGTCATCCCGATGCGGCACTTCGCCGATCTCGGCCCCGGCAAGGCGCGCGTCTTCCACGCCGCCGACCTGCCCTTCGATGTCCAGGTCACCGGCTACCAGCGCAACGCCAACGTCGTGCAATCCGACGAGAAGGGCTCGATCGAGGGCTACCGCATCCAGCCGGTCAGCAACGCCAAGGAGGACGAGGCCAACACCTCCGCCGTCGAGATCCGCGTCAAGCTCAAGGACGGCAGCGAGCAGAAGGCCATCCTCTGGGAGCGCGCCTTCGAACCCTTCACCGTGCGCGCTGGCGACGCCTCCTACACCCTCGCCCTCGCCCGCATGAAGTGGAAGCTGCCCTTCGCCATCCGCCTCGAGGACTTCCAGCGCGAGCTGCACCCCGGCACGATGAAGGCGCGCAAGTACACCAGCCACGTCACCAAGATCACCGACGGCCGCGAGGAACCCAAGGTGGTGACCATGAACGTGCCCGTGCGCGATCAGGGCTACGTCGTCTACCAGGCCAGTTTCAGCCAGGGCGCCAGCGGTGAACAGTCCGTCTTCACCGTCGCCAAGAACCCCTCCGACCAGTGGCCGCTGTGGAGCTGCGTCGCCGTCGGCTTCGGCCTCTGCCTGCACTTCCTCATGCACCTCGTCCGCTTCCTGCGGCGCGCCCTGCAGCCCAGACCGCTCGCGGCCGGCAAATCATGACACGCCCCGTTGAAATCCGTCCCAAGGCCTGCAAGGACTTGGCTCTCATCCCCAAAAAGGATGCGCTCCGGATTGTGCAGGCCATCCGCACGCTGGGCGAAACCTTTTCGGGAGACATCAAAAAGCTTTCAGATCACGATCCTGCTTATCGACTGAGAGTGGGAGACTGGCGGGTGCTTTTTGACGTCGAAAAAGACAAGATCGTGGTCTATAGAATTAGAAACCGGAGGGACGCCTACTAAGTCATGAACACTATCCCGGCACAAATCCTTGAAAAAGAGGGCGAGAAAGAGTTCGCCGTCATTCGCTATCAAGATTACCTGGAACTCACTCAACTGCTGCAATCCCTGCAGGAGAAACTGGAAGACTACGAAGACCTCCTGGAGATCCGGGCCGCACGCACGGATCCCGAAAACCAAACCGGGCGCCCGTTCGACGAAGTTGCTCTTGAACTTGGCCTCCTGCCCTGACCCCGCGCATGAAAACCCTGTTCGCCCTGCTGCTGTTCTCCGTCGCCAGCCTGCTGCCCGCGCAGCAGACCGACCCCGCCCTGCTGCGCGACCCCGAGGTCGTCGCCGCCTTCCAGTCGCTGCCCATCCAGGAGGGCGGCCGCATCAAGCCGCTCGACACCTACGCGCGCTTCCTGCTGCTGCGCCTGCACGGCAAGCAGAGCATCAAGGTCGACCACCCGGACCTGCCCGGCGTCAAAAAACTCAAGGCCACCGAGTGGCTGCTGCTGTCCTGGTTCCGCCCCGACATCGCCCGCGCCCTGCCGCTCTTCGTGGTCGACAACTCCCAGGCGGTCGGTGAAATCGGCGTCGATCCCAAGGACCTGCGCGACCGCTATTCCTGGAATGAGATCGTCAAGGGCAAGGACGAACTCGTCCAGCGCGCCCAATCCTACAGCGAGATCGAATCGAGCCAGCGCACCGGCGTCCAGCGCAACGTCATCGACCTGGCGCGCAACTTCTTTGACTTCGACGCCGTCAGCGACTTCCTCACCGCCGCGCGCACCGACTGGAACAAGGAGGTCGCCGCCATCCTGCCGGAGACCGCCGCGAAGGAACTCATCGGCGAGGGCAAACTGACCGTCTGGTCGCTGGCCGAAAAGCTCGGCGTCATGATCCGCGAGGACAAACTCGCCGCGCTCGGCCAGGAGACCTCGAACCGCCTGCTCGAACTCTTCATTAACACCACCCTGCGCCCCGGCAAAACGCTTGCCTTCCTGCCCCCCGACGACCCCAAGGAGGAAGCCTGGCTCACCGTCGAACAGACCCTCACCAGCCTGATGCGCGCCGGTGCCCTCGCCGAGGGCGTGGAACGCACCGAGGCCAATCGCGACGCCCTGTCCGCCGGCGACTACCGCCGCTCGCAGATGCGCGACGCCCTGCATGAGGCCAGCCTCAAGGCCGAGACCTTCAAGCCGGCCGTGCTGGCGTTTGTCCAGGGCATTCGCGAGCAGGCGCAGAAGCGCGGTGAACTGAAGCATGTCGACCGCGAGGTCGCCTATCACAAGGCCGACTACTTCACCAACGCCCTCGTCTGGTACCTGCTCGGTTTCCTGGTCGCCTTTGCCGGCCTGCTGGCGCCGAAGACCGGCTGGTCGCGCTGGTCGGCCCGCATTGCCTGGGTGGCCCTCATCCTTGCCCTCGGCTACAACACCTGGGGCATCATCGTGCGCTGCCTGATCAACGAGCGCCCGCCGATCGCCACCCTCTACGAAACGATCATCTTCATCGCCGGCTGCTGCGCCCTGGTCGGCCTGTTCATCGAGCGCTTCACCCGCCAGGGCATCGGCCTCATCGTCACCGGCTTCGCCGGCGCGCTCGGCATGTTCCTGTCGAACCGCTTCATGGCCCTCGACGGCCAGGACACCATGCCGACCCTGGAGGCGGTGCTGATCACCAACTTCTGGCTCGCCACCCACGTCACCTGCATCAACATCGGCTACGCCGGCGCCCTGCTCGGCTCCATCGTGTCGATGGTTTACGTGCTGTTCCGGCTCTTCGCCAAGGGCGACAAGGTCACCGACTTCCGTCGCCTGCTGACTCGCGTCACCTACGGCATCATCTGCTTCGGCCTGCTCTTTTCGCTGGTCGGCACCGTACTCGGCGGCATCTGGGCGAACGACAGCTGGGGCCGCTTCTGGGGCTGGGATCCGAAGGAGAACGGCGCGCTCATGATCGTGCTCATGGGCCTGATCATCCTGCACGCCCGCCTCGGCGGTTACATCCGCGAGACCGGCCTGCACGGCCTGTCGCTCGTGCTCGGTGCCATCACCCTGTTCAGCTGGTTCGGCGTCAACCAGCTCAGCATCGGCCTGCACAGCTACGGCTTCACCGCCGGCATCTCGCTGGCGCTCAACATCGGCTACAGCGTCAAGGCCGCCTTCGCCCTCGCCTGCGTCGGCTTCTGGTGGCAGGAGCGACGCGCGCGCGCCGCGGCCTGATCAGAAGCCCATGCCCGGCGGCAGCCCAAGGCCGCCGGTGAGCTTGCCCATCTCGGCAGCCTGGCTGTCCTTGGCCTTCTTCTGCGCCTGCTGAACGGCCGCCAGCACCAGGTCCTGAAGCATCTCCACCTCGGTGGGATCCACGACCTCGCGGTCGAGGCGGATCGATTGCACATCGCCGTGGCCGTTGGCAACGGCGACGACCTTGCCGCCGGCGACACTGCCCTCAAAGGTTTTCGTCCCCAGGTCGGCCTGGGTCTTCTGCATCTGCGACTGCATCTGCTGAACCTGCTTCATCATCTTCTGGATGTTCATGATCGGTGAGGCGGGTCAGTTGCCCGCGAGCTTGAGTTTGAATTTCTCGATCGCGCTGCGAATCAGCGGATCCTTGTGGAAATCCTCGGCCTCGGTGGGCGGAGCCTCCTCGGCGGGCGCGGGTTCCGGTGCGGCGGAGGGCATCGGTTCCTCGGCCGACAGGGGGGCCGGGGCGGGCTTGGCGACCGGAGCCGGCGCGGCGCGCACGGGTTCCGGCAGACTGCCGAACAACTCCAGGGCGGGTGGCGGCTTGAGCGAGGCATCAACCACCAGTTCGAAGCGCATGGCCTCGCCGAGAATCTCGCTGGCGAGTGCCTCCAGGAAGGTGCGCTGGTTGTCGCGCGCCAGACTGTCGCGCGCATGGCTTTCCTCGGACGGGAAGCCCAGCTTGACGACGCCGCGGGCGCGCCCGAGCACGGTTGTGCATTCCAGCCACTGAACGATGAGGGGTCGCTTGGCGCGCACACGCTCGATCAGTTCCAAGCGGAACTCCTCATGGGTCAGGGCCGGAGCAGGCGCGGGTGCCGGGGCTTCGACGCGCGGAGCGACCGCGGCAGGCGCGGGTGGCGTCTCCATCACCGGCGGCGGCGGGGGTTCGGGCGCAGACGGCACCGGCGTCGGCTCGACAGCGGGCGCGGTCACCGGCGTCTCCACCGCCACGGGAGCCGGCTCGGGCGGCGGCGGTGCGGCAGGCGTCGCCTCGGCCGCACGCGGAGCCGGCGCGGGTTGCGGTGCAGGTGCAAGGCGGGCGGGTGCCGCGGGTCGCACCGGCGGGCGCGCGGCGGCCGGCACCGGCGCATCGCCATCGAGCGCCGCGATGACGTCGCTGAGGCTGACCTCGTTGAGATGCTGCACGGCCTGGATGACGCCGAGTTCCAAATGCAGGCGCTTGTTGGTCGCCCAGCGCATGCGCGCATCGACCTCGGCGAGACCGTCGACGATGCGCAGCAGGGCCTCGGTGCTCGCCATCTGGGACTGCTCGGCAACCTGTTCCGCTACCTCGGGCTCGAGGTCGCCGGCGGCCGCCTCGGGATCGGCCTGGCTGACCAGCAGGGTGCGGAAGTGCTGGATGAGCTCGGTGAGCAGGCGACCGAGGTCCTTGCCGGCCTCGGAAGTCTCGTGCACCAGGCGCAGGGCGCCGACGGTGTCGCTGTCGAGGATGTGGCGCGCCATGCGGCTGACCGTCTGCGCGGCGGTGAAGCCAAAAATTTCCAGCACGTCCTGCTCGCGGATCGTGTTGCCGCAGAAGGCGACCAACTGGTCGAGCATCGACTGGGCGTCGCGCATCCCGCCGTCCGCGCCCTTGGCGATCGCATAGGCCGCCTTGGGATCGAGATCGACCCCCTCCAGGCTGGCAATGTGCAGCAGGTGGTCGGCAATGATGCCGAGCGGGATGCGCCGCAGGTCGAAACGCTGGCAGCGACTGATGATGGTCGGCAGGATCTTGTTCGCCTCGGTCGTGGCGAAGATGAACTTCACGTGCGGCGGCGGCTCCTCAAGCGTCTTCAGCAGGGCGTTGAAGGCCGCCGTCGAGAGCATGTGCACCTCATCGATGTAGTAGATTTTGAAGCGGCAGCGCGAGGGCGCATACTTGACGCTTTCACGCAGGTCGCGCACCTGGTCGACGCCGTTGTTGCTGGCACCGTCGATCTCCAGCACGTCGAGGCTGCGCCCCTCGGCGATCTCGACACAGACCGGATCATCGGGATCAAAGTCGATCTTCGGACCCTCCGGGCAGTTGAGTGCCTTGGCGAAAATGCGCGCCGTCGAGGTCTTGCCGGTGCCGCGCGGACCGACGAACAGGTAGGCGTGCGCGAGGCGATTCTGGGCGATGGCATTGCGCAGGGTGCGCACGACATGCTCCTGGCCGAGCACGTCGGCAAAAGTCCGGGGGCGATACTTGCGGGCGAAGACCTGGTAACTCACGGCCGCATGCTAGCGCGCGGCGCCGGCGAGGCGAACGGATTTTGGCAAAACTCCTCCCCCGTGCGCGCCGCCGTTGCGGGCCGGCAAACCCGGGCTAGCAGTGGCGCATGCGCCGCCTCCTCCTTTTCCTGCTGCTGCCGCTGGCGACCAGTTGCGCCTCCCTGCGCTTCGGCAAAACGAAGCCGGCCGCCGACACGGCGCCCGAGGCACCGACCGAGGTGCTGGTCGGCACCATCGAACTCGTCAATCCCGAGCAGGACTTCGTGCTCATCCGCTGCGAGGTCATCCCCGTGCTGCCGGACCAGGCCGAGCTGACCGCGGTGGGTGCAGATGGCAGCGAGTCGAAACTGGTGCTGGCGCCGGAACGCAAGGGCCGGCACCTGACGGCCGACATCCGCGACGGCAGCCCCCAGTTGCGCCAGTTGGTGATCTACCGCCGCAGCCCCTCCAGCGCGCCCGCCAACCCCGCTGCGCCGGAGGCCCCGGCAACGCCCACCGCACCCGCCGCTCCGCCCTCGCCGCCCGGCCTGCCTTCCCTGCCCGGCCTGCCTTCCCTGCCCGGCCTGCCCCCCGGCTACCTGCCCTCCCCCGGTTCATGATCTCCGAAGACGAAGCCCTGCAACGCGTGCTCGCCGCCGTCCAGCCCGGCCCGGTGATCGAGCTGCCCCTGCTCGAAGCCGCCGGCCTCGGCGTCGCCCGCCGGCTCACCGCCAGCGTGCCGCTGCCGGGTTTCGACAATTCCATGGTCGACGGCTACGCCCTGCGCGCCGCCGACAGCGCCACCGGCCGGCGCCTGCCCATCACCGGCTGCCAACCCGCCGGGGCCGACCTCGGCCTGCCCTGTGGCCCGGGCGAGGCAATACGCCTTTTCACCGGCGCTCCCCTGCCCGCGGGTGCCGACGCCGTGCTCATGCAGGAGGACGCCGACACCGGCCCCGAGGGCCTGCTCTGCCGTGAACCGGTGCAACCCGGCGAAAACGTCCGCCGTGCCGGCGCCGAACTCTGCGCCGGACAAGTCCTGTTCGAACCCGGCGACCGCCTGACCGCCAGCAAGCTCGGCCTGCTCGCCTCGCAGGGCCTCGCCAGCGCGCCCGTGCACCAACCGCCGCGCGCCGCCGTGCTGAGCACCGGCGATGAATTGCGCGCCCCCGGCGAAGCCCTCGCTCCCGGCCAGATCTACAACAGCAACGCCGTCATGCTCCAGGCCCTGCTGCGCGGCGCCGGCCTGCGCGACACGACCGCCGTGCACTGCCCGGACGATCTCGACACCACCATCGCCGCCCTCGACCGCCTCGCCGCGGAACGCGAGGTCGTGCTCATCAGCGGCGGTGTCTCGGTCGGCGACCACGACCACGTCAAGCCGGCCCTGCGCGCGCTCGGCGTGGCGACGGACCTGTGGCGGGTGCGCGTCAAACCCGGCAAACCCTTCCTCTTCGCCCATCAGCAGCGCGGCGATCGCCACGTCGCCTTTTTCGGCCTGCCGGGCAACCCGGTCTCGGCCTTCGTCACCTTCGAACTCTTTGTCCGCCCCGCCCTGCAGCGCCTGCTCGGCCTGCGCCACGAACCGCCCGTCCTGCTGCCGGCCGTCTGCGGCCAGGACCTGCACAACGACGGCGACCGCCCACACTACCTGCGCGGCACCCTCAGCGATGGCGTCTTCCATGTGCGCGGCCTGCAGATGAGCCACGCCCTCTTTGGCCTCAGCCAGTCGGGCGCCCTGCTGCGCCTGGAGCCGGGCGCGCAGGTCGACGCCGGAGCGAGCGTGCAGGTGCGACTGCTGACCGACTGAGCCGCAGCCGGATTTGGGTTGAAAGCGGGCGATTCGCGCGTTCCCTGCCCCACCCCATGAGCCTGCGCCTGTTCGCCTCCTGCCTGCTGGCCTGCCTTGCCGCCGGCTGTTCCAAACCGGTCCTGCGTGGCCGCATCACGACCGAGGGCAAGCTGCCCGCCCACAGCGTGCACCTGCTCAATGATGCCGCCCTGGAAAAGGCCGCCCGTCCCGCCCTGGAAAGTTTCCGCGCCGAAGCCGCCACCGCTGCCCGCAACCAGACCCTGCGCCGCGCCCACCTCGACATCCTCGAGCGCGCCCGTCGCGCCCTCGAAGCGCGCGCCAATGCGGTCGCCGCCGACGGCACCCTGCGCGACCACAAACCCGCCGCGCAAAAGGTCATCGTCGAGCAGACCGCCGCGCTCGACCGCCTGATCGAGCAAGTGGGCCAACGCCACCCGGTCGTCTTCCCCGCTCCGGTCGAGGAACGCCTGCTGGGCAGTCTCGGTCCCCCGGCCGCGCGCACCGGCGACGACGGCCGCTTCGAACTGCCGGCACCCGCCGAAGGCAGCGCCTGGGTCGCTGTGCAACCGGTCGAGGCCAAGCCCGGCAACGGGGCCTGGTGGCTGCTGCCCATGCGCGCCGGCGAACCGTTGGAGCTGACCCAGGCCAACCAGGGCGGCCGTGAACTCGCCGCCTGGCTGCAAAAACGCCTGCCCGACCTGCTGCAGCCGCTGCCGGAGGGCGACATCGCGGTCGATCCGGAGATTCAGCGCCTCGCCGACGCCAGCGCCAAGGCGGCCGATGCCGCCATCAACACCGCCCGCCAGCGTGCCAAGGAGGAGTGGCAGAAGTTCGAGATGGCCGCCCGCGCCGCTGAAGCCGAAATGGAGGCCAAGGCCGAAGCCGGCCGTCGCCTGCTGAAGCATCAGCAGAGCATGACCTTCATCGAAAACCCGCCGAAGCTGCTGCTGGCCGGTTTGAAGATGCTGCCGGTGCAGCCGGGCCGCTTTCGCATGGGCAGTCCCCCCGACGAAGCCGGCCGCAGCGCCAACGAGGCGGCCGTCGATGCCGAAATCACCCGCGGCTTCCTGCTCTCGCGCACCGAAATCACCCAGGCCCAGTGGCTGTTGATGATGGAGGACAACCCGAGCGAATTCCGCGGCGCGGTGAACCCGGTGGAAAACGTCAGTTGGCAGGAAGCGCTCGACTTCTGCGCCAACCTCACCGCCAAGGCACTCGAGGAAGCCCTGCTGCCCGAGGGCTGGAAGTTCACCCTGCCCACCGAGGCGCAGTGGGAGTACGCCTGCCGCGCCGGCACCGCCACCGCCCTGCCCAACGGCAGGAACCTCGAATCCGAAAAGGGCAGCGACAAGGGCCTGGGCGAGATCGCCTGGTACCACGACAACGCCGGCCAGACCACCCAGCCCGCCGGCCTCAAGGCCTCGAACGCCTGGGGTTTCCACGACATGCTCGGCAACGTCTGGGAATGGTGCCTCGACAGCCATGGCGAAACCCTGCCCGGCGGCGCCGATCCGCGGCGCGCGGACGAGGGCGACCGCGTCATCCGCGGCGGTGCCTGGAGCAACCTTGCCCGCGGCTGCCGCAGCGCCCGCCGCAGTTGGCTGGCCGCCGACAGCCGCCAAAACGACCTCGGCTTCCGCGTCGCCTGCGTCTACGAACCTGACCTCCCGGAAACGCCGCCAGCCGCAGCAGCGACCAAGCCTGAGACCAAGCCTGAGACCAAGCCCGCCGACGCCAAGCCTTGATGC
>CAZSBO010000073.1:0-3190 GCA_964605265.1 uncultured Prosthecobacter sp. | reverse complement strand
GACCAAGCCTGAGACCAAGCCTGAGACCAAGCCCGCCGACGCCAAGCCTTGATGCCAAGGCGACTGCCGACGCGCGGCGAATCGACTTGCCCTCATCGTCGATCGTGCTAATTAGTTGCAGTAACGTGAAAACCTGGACCCGCGCTCTGGTCGTGGTCGCCCTGATGATCTCCATCGGCGCGCACTGGGCGCTGCTGCAGTCCGCCGCCTGGGTCGGCATGGCCGTGGCCTACACGGTGGATCGCGGCTCGCTGGTCGAGGGCTTGAGCGACACCTTCAGCGGCGAACACCCCTGCCCGCTGTGCAAGGCGGTCGCCAACGGCCTGGCCGCGGAACAGGATCCCGAGGAGGCACCCGTACCGCCGGCCAAGCACAAGGAACTCATCCTCGCCTTGGTCGCCGTGCCAGAGTTTGTTTTTCCGCCCGCACCACCCAGCGCTTGGAGCACGATCTCCCGCACAGCGCAGCGGCTCGCCCAACGCCCGCCGACACCGCCGCCGCAAGCCGCCGGCTGAGCGCTCCGAGTCCGCCCCGAGCCTTCCCACGTGGAGGTGCCTCAGGCAGGACGCCAACACGCGCCCTCTGAGCGCCCGGCCCATCCGTGTCAAACCGGCAGGTCCCGCCGTCCCACACCCAGCGGTCTCCGCGGACAACGTCGAACCCTGTCGACTCCAATCAGCCACCTTTTTGCCTGCTTGCGGCGCCACCCCGGCCCGCCCCCCTCAACCCCCATCTTGATTGTTGCCATGAAACTTCCCCATTTACTCACCCTCGCGCTGCTCAGCGCCAGCCTCCACACCCAGGCCCAGGACACCGCCACCGCGGAAGACCTCGCCCAGGGCCAGCAAGTCTATCAACAGGTCTGCTTTGCCTGCCATCAACCCACCGGCCTCGGCCTGCCCGGCATGTTCCCACCCCTGGCCGGTTCCGACTGGGTGAGCGCCCCCAAGTCCGACCGACTGATCCGCATGGTGCTGCACGGCCTCACCGGCCCGATCCAGGTCAACGGCCAGGCCTTCACGACCCCCGCGCCGATCATGCCGCCGCAGGGGGCCATGCTCGGTGATGCCCAAATCGCCGCGGTGCTCAGCTACGTGCGCCATGAGTTCGGCAAGGGCGCCAGCCGCGTCACGGCCGACCAGGTCAAGGCGGTGCGCGAGAGCGAAAAGGCCCGCACCGCCATGTGGACCGAAGCCGAACTGGCCAAGATCCCCGTGAACTGAACCGCCATGACCACGCCCGCCACCCGTCCGTCCCCCGTTCCCGCCCGCCTCTGGCTGCGCCTCGCGCTGGTGGCCGGACTGGTGGCGGCCAGCCTGCTCTACGGCCGCTTCATGGACCGCCTGCTGCCCCGCCCCGAACTGCCGGTGCTCGCCGTCATCGACGGCGACCTCACCGCCACCGAGCGCAGCGGCAGAAGCGTCCGCTTCTCCGATCTGCGCGGCAAGGTCGTCGTCGCCGCCTACCTCTACACCCTCTGCCCGCACGGCTGCGCCGCCGTCACCGCCGAGTTGCAGAAACTGCACGCCGAATTCGGCGGGCATCCTCGCCTGCACCTGCTGTCGGTGGCCCTGCAGCCGCAGCGCGACACAACCGCCCAGTTGAGCGCCTACGCGGAAGCCGTCGGTGCCCGGGCGGATTCGCCCTGGTGGTTCGTCACCGGCGACCGCCAACAGCTCTGGGACTTCATGACCCGCGAGGTCGGTCTGGCACCGGCCAAGCCCATTCCCGAAGAGGAGCGACTGACCCCCGACGACACCGAGGAGCACGACCTGCGCATCGCCCTGATCGATGACCGCGGCCGCGTGCGCGGCTACTACGCCGTCTTCCACCCCCAGCCGGAAATCGCCGCGCTGATGGTGGAGCGACTGCACCAGCATCTCAAACAACTGCTCGACACCCCCCCTGCCCTGAACCCTGACGGATCCAAACCCATCCCATGAAAACCCTCCTGCTCACCCTTGCCAGTCTGCTCAGTGCCGCCGTCCTCGCGGCCGACCCCCTGCAGGTCTACGAAGGCGAAGTCGCCGGCCTCTTCTGCAGCGCCTGCTCCAGCCACGTCAAAGCCGCCTTGGAGCGAATCGACGGCGTCGAATCCGTGAAAATCCTCGCCGCCCCCAAGGGCGGCCTGCCGCGTCTGCGGGTGACCTCGCGCCGCCCGCTCACCCGCGATCAGGCGGTCGCCGCGCTCGGCGACAAGGCCAAGCTCTACGACATCCGCTCCCTGCAACCCGTGCAGCCCTGACCACCCCCAAACGAACGCGGCCCGTTGAAAATCAACGGGCCGCGCAGGTCGGAAAATGGTGGAGGCGAGGGGAGTTGAACCCCTGTCCGAATGGCCATAAGCCGGAGCTTCTACATGCTTATCAGGTTCTTTGATCTCGATGAGGGGCTTCAGCCTGCGGAATCCCGTTCACCCAGCGTCCTGTTGAATCTCGCTTTCGACCCGGTCGCCCGGTCAGCCAGCCAGCCTGGTGGTTGCGGCTTCAAGGTTACCAGACTTCACCTTGGAGACGTCGCGGGGCTTAGGCCGCGAGGGCAAGCTCAGAAGAGTTTGCAGTTATGTTTTGATCCGGTGATTAACGAGGCCAACGAATCATCCTCGGCATGCCACCCCGACCGCAGACTACCCGTCGAAACCAGGACGCCCCCAGTCAGTGAGACTTTTATAAGATGCCACAGGCCGGCGACAAGTCAACAGGCATCGGTCCGCCGCCTGACGGGATCGCCCAAAAAACGCCGTCACCGCCTGCAATCTGCACCGCATCGCAGGCGTTAGCCTTCCCCCGTCATGTTGCGTCTTCTGCCCCTGCTCCTTTGCCTCGCCGCCGGCGCGCTCCGCGCCGACGCCACTGCCTGGCAGGAAGCCGCCTGTGAAGGCGCCTACCCGCGCCACGTTCAGGGCGTCTGCAGCAACGGTCGCGACGCGCTGTACTGGTCGTGGACCGATGCCCTGGTGAAAACCGACCTGACCGGCAAGCTGCTGCACCGCGTGCCGGCCGACAATCACCAGGGCGATCTCTGCCATCACGCCGGCAAAATCTACGTCGCGGTCAACCTCGGCAAGTTCAACCGCCCCGCCGGCGAGGCCGATTCCTGGGTGTACATCTACGATGCAGCGACGCTCCAGGAAGAACGCCGCGTGGCCGTGCCGGAACTCGTCCACGGCGCCGGCGGCATGGCCTGCGAC
>CAZSBO010000072.1:0-19264 GCA_964605265.1 uncultured Prosthecobacter sp. | reverse complement strand
ATCGCTCAACCCCTATGCCTATGCCTCGCAGAATCCCCTGCGTTATGTCGATCCGGAGGGGCTTATGGATGATGTTTCGAGCGTGGCTGAGTCTGTCGGGGCGTCCATGAAAAGGCATCAGGTCAGAGGGGAATTCCTTTTCTATTTGGCCCACGTTTTCCTGCTCCATGACGAGCGAGTAAGAGAGGACCAACGCATCGATTATGAAAATCAGATGCACATGGAGAGACTGCTTCAGTCTTCCGCGGTTGTGCCGAGTGCGCCACCGCCGCCCCCGGCCAATGGCGACACCCTCTTCGGTGTCCCGGGCTCAGGCCACAGTGACGGGCCGAGTTTCGCCGGCGGTGTGCATGTCGCCGTGGGGGATTTCGATGGCAGTGGTGAGCCGCAGATCCTCAATTCCGGTGGAGGCCTTTTTAATGGCAGTCCGCCGCCTGGGTTGGGTTCTGGATTCTTTGCTCCGAACCCCGACTTTGCCGGTGGCGTATTTGTCGCCGCGGGTGATTTTGACGGCAGTGGCGGCCCGCAAATCGTCAGTGGCAATGGTGGCGGCATTTTCAACGGCGGTGGCACGCTCGAGATTTCCAACAGCACGGTCGTTGGCAACAGTGTGGATTCCGGGCCGAGCCAGGCCGAACTCATCAATGCCATGCTCGTTCAGCATTTTCAGGCCGTCTACAACGCCCTGAAGGCCGCTGAGGATGCCATGTTGCAGGAGATGCAGCAATCCATGAGCAGTACCGAAGCCAAAGTCCGTGCCTACGAAGAACTCAAGCGTCAGCGCAAGGCCTTCGGCAAGATCATTCGCAATCTGGGCGGCACCGTGCCGCGCTGATGTTTTTCCTTCGTCGTTTTCACCCATTTCCAAACCATCACGGTCATGAATTTCCTTTCAAACTTCGTCTTCTTCGGGCTGCTTTTGGTCAGCGTTTCGCTGCAAGCCGCCCGCTTCACTTACCGCTACGACAGCGCTGGCCGACTGACCGCAGTCAACTACGACGGTGAAAGCCGCACCGCCTACGGCTACGACAAGAACGGTGGCCTTGTCTCAAGGGTGGATTCGGTAACCCCCGACAGCGCGCCACCACCGCATCTGGCCGGCGTTTACAACGGTCTGGTGAGTCATGCCACGCCGGAAGCGGCCAACAGCGGCATCATCACCCTCAAGCTGCTGGCCAATGGCAGCTTCAGCGGCAAATTCACCGTGGGAGGCGCCAGTGTCGCCTTCAAGGGCGTCTTCGCGGCCGACGGCAGTGCCGCGCCGATTGTGCTCAATGGCAAGCCGCCGTTCACGGGTTTGACACTCTCGCTCGACCTGCTTGCCGCCGCTCCGCGCATCACCGGCACACTCGACGCCGACGGTTTCGATTCCGACGTTTTGGCCGAGCAGGCTCTGTTTAACTCCAAGACGAATCCGCTGCCGGCGGGTTGGATCGGCAGGTACACCGCGCTGTTTGCACCCACCGAGGCTGGTGCCGGCATTCCCCAGGGCGATGGCTACGGTTTGGTGACGGTCAAGAACACGGGGGGGCTCACCCTGGCCGGTCGACTGGCCGACAACACGGCTTTCACCCACGGCAGCCTGATTGTGGGCGACGGCAGTTGGCCGTTGTTCGTGCTGCTCTACAAAAAGGCCGGTCTGCTTTCGGCGCAGGTGACCTTTGTCGCGGACCCCGGCATCAGCGATTTTTCAGGCACGGCAGCTTGGCAGAAGCCGGAGACCGCCGGCAGTTTCCACCCCGATGCGTTCGCCACGGAGCTCGATTTCTTCGGGGCCCGTTACACGCCGCCACCGGCGGGCCAGCGTGCCCTTGAGGTCCTCGATGCGGCGGATAACCTGCGCTTCAGTGCGGCAGGGGGCGGCCTGGATGAGGATCCCTTCGAGCGGCTCATCACGCTGGATGCCAAGAACAAGCTTCTCTTTGCCAAGGACGCCAGTGCCTTCAAGATCGGCCTGAAGGCAGCCAGCGGCCTGTTCACCGGCAGTTTCAAGGACAATGGCATGGTGCGCCCGATCGGAGGCGTGCTGATGCAGTCGCTGAACCGCGGCGCCGGCTTCATCGCTGGCGGCAGCGAGTCCGGCACGGTCGAGTTGCTACCGGAGCCGTGAGCGGGGTTGAGTTTTTGCTCGTGCGGGCGATGGGTGGTCGCGCATGCAGTCCGCACCCGAACAACCCCACCCGCTTTCCGATCTCCTGCTCACCGTCGTTCTGCCCTCGGTCGTGCTGGAGACGATGAGCCGCCCCGACCGGCTGGGGCCCGTCTGGGCGCTGGCGGTCGCCCTGCTGCTGCCGCTCGGTTTCGGCGTCTGGTGTTTCTACAAGAAGCGCGGCCTGAATTTTTTCTCTTTGCTCGGTTTGGCCGCGGTGATCTTCACCGGCGGTCTCGGTCTGCTCAACCTGAATGCCTTCTGGTTCGCCCTGAAAGAGGCGGCCTTCCCGGTGTTTTTGGGTCTGGCCTTCCCGCTCAGTTTTCGCTGGGGCAAGCCGCTGGTGACCGAGTTGCTGCTCAATCCGCAGGTCGTCAATCAGCCGCTGCTGACGGCTTCGCTCGACACCCCTGAGAAACATGCCGGTCACGAGCAACTGCTGCGCCGGGCCTCCTGGGCGCTGGCCTTGACCATGTTCGCCTCGGCTGTGGCCAATGCCTGGCTGGTCCAGTATTTCCTGGCGGGTGCCGAACCCGGCAGCGAGGCTTACACCAAGGCCATTGGCCGGCAGAACTGGGTCGGTTTCATCGTCATCGGCCTGCCCATGATGGCGGTCACGGTCGGTCTGCTCCTGTGGGTGCTCAAGCGTGTCCAGCAGTTGACGGGTTTGGAGCGCGACGATCTGCTCAACCCCGGCCGCACGGTGCGGCGGCAGGTGGGCTGAGGCCTCACTGCGGACCGCGCAGGTATTCGGTGACCCGGTCGTTGCGGAAGCTGACGCTGGCCGAGCGGTAGGGCACATAGGTGACCGAGCTGCCATAGCCGCCCCAGTAGGGATCCCAGGGACCGCAGTAGCCCCAGCCGCGTCGCCAGCCGGGCGCGCCCCAGCCGCCCCAACCCCAGCCGCCGTAAAAGGTGTCGGTATAGACCGGCTGCGAACCCAGATAAGTCCACTGCTCGCTTTTCACGCCCTTCTGCACGCCCTCGGCGACGCCGTCGGGTCGGCCCCAGGCAAGGAAAACCGCCTCCTTCGTCATGCCCTCGCGCAGGCGGCCCTGACGGACCAGCAACTGGTCGGAGGGACTCAGTTTGGTGAACAGGTCGGGGTTGCGTTCGATGCGCTTTTCCAGCGGACTGGCACAACTCGCCAACAGGGTGAGGGCGCCGAGGCTGAGCACGGTACGCAGAATTTGGGGGAGGGTCATGGCGGGATTGGGGGTTGTTAGCAAAGACCGTGGCGGCGGCCGCATCGTTCAATGATGGGGCGGCTCAGAGGCGCATGGCGAAGTGGACTTGTCGACCGATCTCCTCAAAACCGCAGGAGGGGTACAGGCTTTGACCGACGACGTTGGAGGCCATGGTCTCGATTTTGGCGACCTTGAGGCCCTGCTCGCGGAAGGAGTCGAGTGCATGATGGATGAGCCGACGGCCAAGGCCGTAGCCGCGCGCGGCCTCGACCACCGCAAGATTGGGGATGCGGCCGATGGAATTGATCCGATCGACGCGGGTGGTGATGTAGCCCAGCACCTCGCCATCGCGTTCGGCGACGAAACAGCCTTGGGGATGGGCGGTGCAGTCGTCGTCGATGTGGTCTGCCTTGCGCGCCTTCCAGTCGCGGCCATTCCAGACACCGAGGCGGTCCTCGAGCATCTGGTCGAGTGCCACCGCGCCGAAGGAATCGACGGTGATGCGGCGCAGGGTCTCAAGATCGGAGGGACGATAGTGGCGGATCGCGATGGGGGACTCGTTCATGGCGGGGTGGGACAACACACTACGACCGGTTGAACCAGCGCTTTTGCGGAAATCGGCTGGCAGTCCGGCGCGGGCTGGGGCACAATCATTTAAACCGCTCCACCCGCAAAAGCCAAGCCCGCATCCGCCTTTTTGCCATGTCACTGCCCGTGCATCTCGTTCAGATGGAAGCCTGTTGGGAAGACAAACCGGCGGCCTATGCCAAGGTGCTCAGCCTGCTGGCGGCGTCGCCGCCGGCGCCCGGTTCACTGCTCGTGCTGCCCGAGATGTTCGCCACTGGCTTCAGCACCCGCCTGGAGGCGACCCTGGAGCCGGTGGAGGGTCCCACCACGACGTTTCTGGGCGAACTCGCTGCAACTTGGGATTGCACTGTCGTTGGCGGTTTGGTGGTGCCCGGGCCGGACGGTCGCGGCAGCAACCAAGCCTTGGCGGTGGCGCCGGATGGGCAGATCCTGGCGCGCTACAGGAAGATGCATCCCTTTGCCTTTGGCGGCGAGGCCGCCGTGCACGCCCCGGGCGCGGCACCCGTGCTGTTCGAATGGGGGGGCTTGCGCATCGCCCCGCTGATCTGCTACGACCTGCGCTTTCCTGAGGTCGCTCGCGCGGCGATTGCCCTCGGCGCCGATGTGCTGCTCTATCTGGCCGCCTGGCCGGCCCGCCGCCAGCAGCACTGGCTCACCCTGCTGCAGGCGCGCGCCATTGAAAATCAGGCGTATGTGATCGGCGTCAATCTCTGCGGTCAGGACCCCCACTTCAGCTATCCGGGCCATTCGCTGGTCGTCGATCCGCACGGGGTCATCATCGCCGATGCCGGGGGCCGCGAAACCGTGTTGACCAGCCGGCTGGAACCGGCGGTCGTGAGCGAGTGGCGCGCCCAGTTTCCGGCCCTGACGGAATTCCTGCAGGCGGAGTCGGGCTAGGTGGCGGGGTTTCCGATTGCGTCGCCGCCGCGGCGGTTCTAAGACAGGTTCAGACCCTCACTTCCGCGCATGGCCCAGCCCTTCCTCACCCAGGATTTTCACCTCCATTGGTCCACCCTCGAACCCAAGGCGATCCGCGCCGACATCGCCGCGGCGCTGCGTGAAGCCGAGGCACGTCTCGACGCGGTCATTGTTCAGGACCGCGGCAAGATGGACTTCGACAGCGTCGTGCTCGGTCTTGAGGAGGCGACGCGTCCGCTCAACGAGGCCTGGGGCCTGGTCCAGCATTTGGATGCGCTGTGCAACAGCCCCGAGCTGCGCGAGGCCCACAACGCCATGCTGTCGGAGGTCAGCGCCTTCTTCGCCAAGATCCCCCTCAACGAGCACCTCTGGGATCTGCTGGAAACCTACAGCAAGACTGAGGCGGCGCGCCACCTGCCGCCGGTGCGCAAGCGCGCCCTCGATGAGACCCTCGAGGGGTTCCGCCTCGCAGGCGCCGATCTGCCGCCCGACAAAAAGCAGCGGCTCGAGGCCCTCGAATCCGAGCTCTCGCAGCTTACCCAGAAGTACTCGGAGAACGTGCTCGACTCGACCAATGCCTGGGAACTCGTGCTCGACGATGTTTCCCGGCTCAAGGGCCTGCCGCCCTCGGCGATCGAGGCCGCACGCGCCGATGCCGCCGCCAAGGGACTGGGCACATCCGAGAAACCGCAGTACCGTCTCACCCTCAAGGCGCCCTCCATGATCCCGGTCATGGAGTACGCCGAGGACGAGTCCCTGCGCAAGGCGGTCTGGGAGGGCTCCACCGGCATCGGTCGCGGCGCCCATGACAACACCGAACTGATTTGGAAGATCCTGCGCCTGCGCCAGGAGAAGGCCGAGCTGCTGGGGCAGGCGCATTTCGCCGACCTCGTGCTCAAGCACCGCATGGCCCGCACCGGCACCGCCGCACTCGCTTTCGTCGAAAACCTGCACGCCCGCGTCAAGACGGCCTTCGACCGTGAGACGGTCGAACTGCAGGAGTTTCGCGCCGACACCCTGGTCTGTCCCTCCGACCTGCTGCAGCCCTGGGAAGTCGCCTACTGGGCTGAGAAACGCCGCAAGGCCGAGTACGACTTCGATGAGGAGGAACTGCGTCCCTATTTCCCGCTCGACAAGGTGCTGGGTGGCATGTTCCAGCTCGCTGAGAAGGTCTTCGACCTGCGCATTGTCGGCCGCGACACGGTGTATTACGAGCCTGGACAAACGGGACCGGCGAGCACGCAGCCGGATGAAATCGGACCGGTCGAAGTCTGGCATCCCGAGGTGAAATTCTACGAGGTGCGCAACGAGAAGGGCGTGCAGATTGGTGCCTTCTATGCCGACTGGCATCCGCGTGATGCCAAGCGTGGAGGTGCCTGGATGAACTACCTCAAGGGCGGGCTGCCGCCGGTGGGCGAGCGCGACCGCCGCCTGCACCTCGGCCTCATCTGCGGCAACATGACGCCGCCGGTCGATGGCAGGCCCGCCCTGCTCACCCACGACGAGGTCTGCACGGTCTTCCACGAGTTTGGTCACCTGCTGCATCAGCTCTGCGGCAACGTCGAGGTGCCCTCGCTCAACGGCGTCAACGTCTACTGGGACTTCGTCGAGTTGCCCTCGCAGCTGCTGGAAAACTTCTGCTGGGACCGCGAGAGCCTGGATTTGTTTGCCCGCCACCACGAGACCGGCGAGCCGATTCCGCAGCGTCTGTTCAAGAAGGTACTGGCCGCGCGCAACTATCGCAGCGCCAGCGACCTCATGCGCCAGCTCTCCTTCGGCAAGCTCGACCTCGAACTGCACATGCACCACGCGCGCGACGAGGACGCGGATCTCGACGTTCTATCGCGCGAGCTGCTCGGGGAGTATCTGATGCCGCTGAAGACGGAGAACCCGAGCATGGCGCGCCGCTTCAGTCATCTGTTCAGCAGCCCGGTCGGGTACGCCGCCGGTTACTACAGCTACAAGTGGGCGGAGGTGCTCGATGCCGATGCCTTCACCCGCTTTCAGAAGGAGGGCGTGCTCAACCCCCAGGTCGGCCGCGAGTTCCGCGACAAGATCCTCAGCCGCGGCAACTCCGAGGATCCCGCCAAGCTGTTCCGCGATTTCATGGGCCGCGATCCCGACCCCATGGCCCTGCTTGTGCGCGCCGGTCTGGCCTGATTGCCTGTCAGTCGGTCCGTCCTCGCAGCGTAGTTCTGCGATGCGCTCGCTCCTGCTCTGTTTCGTCGCCCTGTCCCTGCACGCCGCCGGTCCCGGCGAGGTCGTGCTCAATGTTGAGCCCTCCAAGGAATTTCCGCGCAATTCCGAGGGCGCCTTCGCCACGCTCAAGGATGGCCGTCTGATTTTCATCCACACCCAGTTCTACGGCGGTGCCTCCGATCACAGTGCCGCCCGCCTCGTGGCCCGCACCTCGACCGACGGCGGCCGCACCTGGAGCCCGAAGCCGCGCACGGTCCTCGACAACGAGGGCGGTGCCAACGTCATGAGTGTCTCGCTGCTGCGCCTGCAGGATGGTCGCCTGGCCTTGTTTTACCTGCTCAAGAACACCTGGATGGACTGCCGGCCGCACGTGCGCTTCAGCAGCGATGAGGCTGCGACCTGGAGCGCGCCGGTGCGCATGACGAATGCGCCGGGCTACTTCGTGCTCAACAACGACCGCGTCATCCAGCTGCGCGGCGGCCGGCTGGTGGCGCCCTTGGCCTTCCATCGCGCCCGTGGCGAGGATCCCGACTCAAGCAAGTCCTTCGACGCCCGCGCGCTCGCGCTCTGGCTCGTCTCGGACGATGCCGGCGCGACCTGGAGCGAGGCGCCGCAATGGCAGGCCCTGCCAGTGCCGGCAACCCGCACCGGCCTGCAGGAGCCGGGCGTCGTGGAACTCATCGACGGCAGTCTGCTCGGCTGGTTCCGCACCGATCAGGGGGTGCAGTACGAAGCCCGTTCCACGGATCAAGGCCGCACCTGGACCGCGGTGGCTCCCGGACCGATGGCCTCGCCCGCTTCGCCCTCCAGCCTGAAGTTTCTGCCCGACGGCAGCCTGCTCGGCATCTGGAACGATCACGGTGGCGAGTTCGACTTTGTCGCCGGCAAACGCACGCCGCTGGTCGCCGCGCTCTCGCGCGACGGCGGTCGTACCTGGCCGGTGAAGAAGCTCCTGGAGTCGGATCCCGACGGCTGGTACTGCTACACCGCCATCCATGTCCACGGCGACGCCGTTCTGCTCGCCTACTGCGCCGGCGACAGCAAGGTCGGCGGCCTCAACCGCCTGCGCCTGCGGCGCCTGCCACTCGCCGAGCTGCGCTGAGGCGACTCAGCGCGCCAGGAAGTCGCACACCGCCGCCGTCATCACCGCCACCCCGGTTTTCAGGCAGTTTTCATCGACATCGAAGGCCGGTGTGTGCAGCTCACCGGTGATGCCCTGGTCCGGGGCGGCGACGCCGAGGCGGAAGTAAAAGCCCGGGCTGACCTGGGCGAAGTAGGAGAAGTCCTCGCCGCCCATGCCGGGAATGACTTCCAGCACGTTCTCGGGGCCGAGCAGGCGACGGAAGGCGGGTAGGGTGGCGGCGATCAGTTTGGCATTGTTCTGAATGCTCGGGTAGCCCTTGCGGTAGTCGAGTTCGTAGCTGGCTCCGTGCGCCTCGGTGACGCCCTTGAGGATGCGGTGCATGAGCCGGATCACTTCTTCCTGCAGGGCGGCATCGTAGGTGCGCACGGTGCCGGTCATGACGACTTCCTCGGCAACGATGTTCGAGCGCTGACCGCCCTGAATGGTGCCGATGCTGAGCACGAGCGGCCGCTGGGTGTTGGTCATGCGACTGCGGATGGTCTGCAGCGCCTGCACCGCCGAGGCGGCGGTGGCGATGGCGTCGACGCCGCGGTGCGGGGCCGAGCCGTGCGCCATCTTGCCGCGCAGGGTGATCTGGAAGGTGTCGCTGTTGGCGTTGTCAGCCCCGATTGTGTAGGCGACCTGACCGGCCTTCAGGTAGCGCACCTCATCGTCGCTCATGTCCGGCTGCAGAATGGTCGGCCGGCAGTGCAGGCCAAACACTGCCGTCGGGCGCGGGTTTTCCATCGCGCCCTCGGCGACCATGAGCTTGGCACCCCAGTCGCCCTGAAAACTGCTAGGCATGCCCTCCTCGGCGGGTTGGAACAGGAACTTCACCGTGCCGCGCACCTGGTCGCGGTGCCGGCTGAGCAGCTCGGCGACGCCGAGCGCCACCGTCGTGTGGACGTCGTGACCGCAGGCATGCATGACGCCGGGATGGCGCGAGCGCCAGGCCGTGGCGCGCAACTCCTTGATGGGAAGGGCGTCCATGTCCGCGCGCACGGCCACGCAGGGGCCATCCTGTGCTCCCTTGAGGAGCGCGACGATGCCGTGCTTGGCGACCCCGGTCGTCACCTCCAGGCCAAGGCCGCGCAGGCGTTCGGCGACGTAGGCCGCGGTCTTTGCTTCCTCGTTCGACAGCTCGGGATGGGCATGCAGGTGGCGGCGCGTCTCGACGAGTTGCGGGAACATCGCCTCGATGTCGAGGGCAAAGAGCTCGTCGCGCGGGGTGCGCGAGTCCTGGGCGCTGGCACTGGCGGCGAGGAGGGAGAGCAGGAGCAGGCGGTGCATGGTGGCAGGCTAGGAAATCCAGCAGCGGCCGGCAAGCCGCGTTGTCCGTCCGGTGCCGTTTTTTCGCTGGCAGCGCGCTGCAAGTTGGCGGTCGGCACCGCCGTTTCCGGCGCATGCCCCCGCAGTTTTGCTCCGTCTCACGCCGCCAGTTCCTGGCGGGCGCCGGGGTTGGCCTGGGCTCGGCGGCCCTGGGTTCGCTGCTGGCCAACGATCTGCCAGCGACAGCCTCCGGCGGAAGGATCGCCGGACCGCATTTTGCGCCGAGGGCGAAGCGGGTGATCTACCTGCACATGATCGGTGCGCCCTCGCACCTCGATCTGTTCGACGACAAGCCGGTGCTGCGGAAGCACGACGGCGAGAGATGTCCCGAGGACCTGCTCAAGGGCCGGCGCTTTGCCTTCATCGGCGGTGAGATGGCGCTGGCGGGATCCTCCTACCGCTTTGAAAAGCACGGTCGCAGCGGTGCCGAATTCTCCGAGCTGCTGCCGCATCTGGCGGGCGTGGCCGACGACCTCTGCATCCTCAAGGGGATGCACACGAACGAGATCAACCACGCGCCGGCGCAGATGTTCCTGCACACCGGCTTCGGCCAGGGGGGGCGCCCCAGCCTCGGCGCCTGGACGACCTACGGTCTCGGTGCCGACAACCAGGATCTGCCGGCCTACGTGGTGCTGCTTTCAGGCCCGCCCGGCGGTGCCGGCACCTCCCTCTGGGGCACCGGCTTCCTGCCCAGCCGTTACCAAGGCGTGCAGTTTCGCGGCAGCGGCGAACCGGTGCTCTTCCTCAACAATCCCGAGGGCCACAGCCGCCAGGACCGTCGCCAGGTGCTCGACGCGGTGCGTGCCCTCAATGAGGAGCGACTCGGCCTCGTCGGCGATCCCGAGATCGCCACCCGCATCAGCCAGTATGAAATGGCCTACCGCATGCAGGCCAGCGTGCCGGAACTGATGGACATCGCCGGTGAATCGAAGGCGACCCTCGCCATGTACGGCGCTGAACCCGGGCGCGCCTCCTTCGCCAACAACTGCCTGCTCGCGCGTCGCCTCGTCGAGCGCGGCGTGCGCATGGTCCAGCTCTACGACTCCGACTGGGATCACCACGGCAACCTCGACAAGCGCCTGCGCGCCAAGACGCGCGATGTCGATCAGCCGATGGCCGCGCTGGTGCGCGACCTCAAGCAGCGCGGCCTGCTCGAGGACACGCTCGTCATCTGGGGCAGCGAGTTCGGGCGCACTCCGTTGCGCCAGGGCATTGATGGCTCGGGTGCCAAGACCTCCCCCGGGCGCGACCATCACAAGGACGCCTTCACGGTCTGGATGGCCGGCGGTGGCGTCAAGGCGGGCATCACGCATGGCAAGACCGACGTGTTCGGTTTCAGCGTCCTCGAGGGCGGCGTGCATGTGCACGACCTCAACGCCACCGTCCTGCACCTCATGGGGCTCGATCACGAGCGGCTGACCTTCCGTTATCAGGGCCGCGATTTCCGCCTCACCGATGTGCACGGCGAGATCGTCAGGCCCATCCTGGCTTGATGGGCATCTCAGCGCCGCCGGCCAGCCCCCTGCTCACGCTGCAGCCGTTCGATCCCGGTGCTGATGAAGCTGAAGTCACGGGCGTGCGCTTCGGCGTCCTCCAGGCTGATGAAACCGTGGTTGAGCAGGTGCAGCAGACTGTCGTCGATCGTGTGCATGCCCTGGGCGCCGCCAATCTGAATCAGACTCGGCAACTGGTGCAGGCGCTGGTCGCGGATGCAGCCGCTGATGGCGCTGCTGACGACCATCACTTCCGATGCCATGACCCGGCCCTGGCCGTCCGGCCGCCGGATCAGGTGTTGGCAGACCACACCGCGCAGGCAGTGGCTGAGCTGCGAGGCGACGTATTCCTGCTGGTCCTTCGGATAGGAATCGAGGATGCGGGTGATGGTGCTCGGCACATCGGTTGTGTGCAGGGTGCTGATGACCAGGTGGCCCGTCTCCGCCGCCGTGATGGCAGTACGCATCGTTTCGAGATCGCGCAGCTCGCTGACGGCGATGACGTCGACGTCCTGACGTAGGGCGCTCTTCATCGCACGCGCGAATTCGTGGGTGTCGAAACCGACCTGGCGCTGGCGGATCAGGCTGCTGCCGTGCGGGAAGACGTATTCGACGGGATCCTCGATGGTGACGATGTGGCAGGAGCGATTGCGGGCGATCGCCTGCGTCATGCTGCACAGGGTCGTGGTCTTGCCGGAGTTCGAGACGCCGGTCACCAGGATGAGCCCGTCGCGCAGCTCGCACAGCGACTGCACCGTCGGTCCGTGGCCGAGATCGTGCAGCTCGGGGATGCGGTCCGGGACAAAGCGGAAGCTGCCCTCGATCCGGCCCATGCAGTAGCAGGCGCTGCCGCGGAAGCGGCCGAGTCCGTCCACCTCGAAGGCGAAATCCAGTTCAAGCTCCTGTTCCAGGCGTGAACGCTGCACCTCCTTGAGCGCGCCGAGCACCAACTCGCGCACGTCCTGGGCGTCGAGCGGTTCGCCAGTGACGGGTGTCATCTTGCCGTGCAGGCGCATGGTCGGCGCGGCGCCGGGTGACAGGTGCAGGTCGGAGGCGCCGGCCTGGACGGCCATCGCGAGATACTCGACAAGATCGTATTGGTGCATGGGAAGGGGATTCAGCTGATGCCGCGGGCGGCGCGGCGGAACTCGGCCTCGTTGCCGCTGGTGAGGATGGCCTCCTCCTCGCTGATCAGACCGGCGGCGCAGGCGCGCACCAGTTCGTCGAGGAAGGTGCGGCAGTTCGGGTCATTGCCGCGCTGCATGTACTCGCGCACCTTGCCCAGTTGCTGCGAGGCAATCCAGGGCCGGACGGCGCCGACGTTCTCAAAGTGCTCGGCGATCAGGTGCACGCCACCACTGGTGCGCGGGATGAGCTTCTGGCAGAACACGCCGACAAGCTGGTGCGCCAGCAGGTACAGGCCCAGCGCCGATTGCTCGGGAGGAAACAGGTGGGCGACGCGGTCGACCGCGTCGACCACACTGTCGCTGTGGATCGACGCCAGCACCAGGTGGCCGGTTTCGCTCGCCTGCAGGGTCGCCAACGCGGTCTCCAGATCGCGGATCTCGCCGACCAGGATGATGTCGGGCGACTGGCGCATGGCGCCGCGCACGCCGCGCGCATACGAGTCGGTGTCGCGCCCGACCTCTCGCTGGGTGAACATGCAGCCCTGGTTGGTGAAGATGAATTCGACGGGATCCTCGATGGTGACGACATGGCGCGCGGTGTGCTCGTTGAGCCACTGCAGCAGCGCCGCCAGCGTCGTGCTCTTGCCCATGCCGGTCGGGCCGGTGACCAGCACCAGGCCGCGTTGGCGCGTCACCCAGCGCGTCAGCAGATCGGTCGGCACACCGAGCTCAGTCAGCGCCGGTGGCTCGGAACGAATCCGGCGCATGACCACGCCCAGGCGGCCGAGCGCCTTGTGCAGGTTGATCCGATAGCGCGTCCGGTTGGCCGAGACCAAGCTGGAATCGAGGTCGCTCACGGTCGCCGGATCGGCACCGCAGCTGCGCCAGACGGAAGCCGCTGCGTCCTGCGCCAGCGGCGCCTCACCGAGCAGCATGAGTTGCTCGTGGATCTTCATGCGCGGCACTTCGCCTTCCATGAGAAATACATCCGTCGCCTGGTGGGTGTCCGCGGCTTGCAGGATTTCATCGAGGGTCAGTGCCATCTGCGCATCAAACCCGGGACGAGTCTTTTTGTCCATCGCCTTCTTAGGTCTGTGTCGGCTGATTCCCGCCCTTGCCGCCCGCGGTCGGCGCCGTTAGACTGCCTGTCATGGCTCGACGCGCCCAATCCGGACTCAAACCCGCGCACCTCATCGCTCTGCTGGCCCTGCTCGCCGGCGCGCTCGCCGGCGGTTACGCCCTCGTCAACCGCGGTGGTGACGCCATGGCCGGGCTGACACCGCTGAGCATGGAGGAGTACCTGGAGAGCTCGACCGCCCTCAGCGGCAATGTCTACCGGATCGAAGGTGCCGTCGACGATCGCCTCGACAACTGGAAGGCCGCCGACGGCCGCCTGTTCAGTGTTCAGGTCGGCGAGGCGGGCAGTCATGCGCCCGTCTGGGTGCCACCGAGCCTGGAAGTCAACATCCAGCGCGGCCAGCGTTACCATTTCAAGGTCCGGGTGTTGGAGACCGGCGTGCTCGAAGTCCTGCAACTCACCAAAGCCTGATCGCCATGAAAGCCTCGCTTTTTGCCGCCTCCTGCCTGCTCT
The DNA here is from genome assembly GCA_964605265.1 of uncultured Prosthecobacter sp. Lineage (GTDB taxonomy): Bacteria > Verrucomicrobiota > Verrucomicrobiia > Verrucomicrobiales > Verrucomicrobiaceae > Prosthecobacter. Next base: position 5,560 of record CAZSBO010000072.1, on the reverse strand, counting down.
CGGGCGGCCTTTTTGCCCAGGTGCTGCCGGCCCCGACCGCGCCTGCTGCCAGTCCCGCCCCCGCCGCCCAGGCCAGTTCCGGCGGCTCGTCCGGTGCTCAGAGCAGCCAGAACTCTCAGCAGGGCGGCATGTTCGGTGGCCTCGTCCCCCACGTCGATCCCGGCAGTGAGACGGTGAGCTGGGACGGCAAGATGTGGAACCTCACCAACAACCGACTCGCCCGCGCGAAGTTTGAAATCTACCTCGCCACGCCGGAGGCCGACAGTGCCGACGACCAGGCCTACCGCGATCTCATCGCCCAGATCATCCAGTTGCTGGCCCCGACCCGCCAGGGCGGCGCCGACATCTCGCGCGCCTTCGCCCTGCTGCCCGAGGCCGGCGCCTTCCCGATCGATGGCGGCATCTGCAACACCATCGCCAACGGCGTCTGGGATGTCTGGCTCGCGCAGAAAAAGGTCACCAACCTGCGCTCCGCCAACGACGCCATGCTCAAGCGCCGCAAGGACCTTGAATGGAACGCAGAGCAGGGTCTCAACAACGCGCCCCTGGCGCCCAACACCGCCGGGGGCTCCACCAAGGGCGGTGCCGCCGGTACTGGCCGCCAGCAGGCTGTCCAGCAGCAGCAGACCAACACGATGACGGTCGGTCGCGTCTCCGGCTACATCAAGAACATCGCCGAGATCGAGGCGCGCATGAAGCTCAACGAGACGGCCATCGGCCTCTCGGAAGTCACCAGCAAGACCCAGTTCCAGGCACTCATGGTCCAGCTCTTCATGCAGCGCCGCTTTGAGCACGCCATCATCGCCTGCCGCCTCTACCCGCACATGTTCCGCGATGGCGACAGCGTGCTGCAACTCGACGACAATTCGGACCTGAAAAAGATGTTCTCCGCCGGCATGGGCGTGCCGCCAACGGTGAGCCTGATCGATGGCTTTGCGGCCGAAGCCATCCGCGGCGTCGATGAGGCCGTGGTCGCCTTCGAACAGCTCGTGCTGCGCCAGGATTTCGACAGCGCCAGCCGCCGCCTCATGGAGGCCTACGCGATCGGCGAGTACCTGCCGCGGATCCGGCGCCTGCCGATGGCGACCAAGCTCAAGGTGCTTGACTACGTGCGCGATGGCAACCAGCTGATCAACGCCCTCGAGATGAAGGATTTCGGCCTCGCCGAGGAACTCGTCACCAAGCTGCGCGCCGCCTCCAAGGACTTCGATTTCTCAAAACCGCAGGCCGCCATCGAGACGGCGCGCGCCCTCTGTGACATGCGTCTCACCGCCGCCAAGGCCGCCATCCTCAAGGGCGATCAGGCCACCTATGCCAGCGAGCTCAAGGGTGCGGCGGAGATCTGGCCGACCAATCCGAAGCTGCGCGAACTGTCGAACATGGTCGGTCAGAACAGCGACATCCAGGCCCAGGCCCTGCTCGACCTCGATCGCCTGCTCAGCCAGCGCAACTTCCGCCAGATCTTCAACGACCAGGGCCGCTTCCTCGCCGCCGCCATCAACGATCCGACCCGTCAGGAGCAGATCAAGAAGGTGCTCATCGACATGAACCGTGTCAACATGGTCGTCCATGGCGCCGGTCAACTCGCCGCCAGCAACCCCTACGGCGCCTGGGAACAGGTCGAGAAGGAATATCAGCACTTCCCCGAGGACGCCGAGATCACCCGCCTGCGCTCCGAACTCAGCGTCAAGGCCAGCGAGTACGTCAGTGCCATCGAGAAGGCCAAGCAGCACGAGCAGCGCAAGCAGACCGGCTCGGCCCTCGCCTGGTACCTGAAGGCGCGCCGACTCTATCCGCCGAGCGAGTTCGCCCGCGATGGCATTCAGCGCCTGGTTGCCGGCCTCAATCCGGCCGACGCACCGCCGCCCTGAGACCATCGCGCCGACACGTCGACTCGCAAACCGACGGAAGGGCAGGGCAGGGGCTAGCGTTTTAGCGGCATGCCCAGTCGTCGCTCCCTTCTGCACAGCTCCGCCCTCGCCCTCGGTTCCGCCCTGCTGCCGCCCCTGCCCGCCCGCGCCGGCCAGTTCACCGGCAGGATCCGCAAGTCGCTCAAGTGGGGCATGGTGACGGAAGCGAAAAAACTGCCGCTGCTCGACTGCTTCCAGAAACTGCGTGAGTGCGGCTTCGAGGGCGTGGAGCCGAGTCTCAGCCATGTGCCGGACGACCGCGAGCAGGAATGGATCGCCGCCAGCAAGGCCAGTGGTCTGGTGATCGATGGCACGGTCGGCGCGCGTGTCGACACCCTGGAGCCGGGCTTGGAACTGACGCGCCGGCTCGGTGGCGATTCGATGCTGGTGGTGCTCAACTACGATCTCAAGGCCCCGCTGGCGGCGCAGTGGCAGGCCGCGCGCGAGCGCCTCAAGGCTGCGGCCCCCTTCGCGGAAAAACACGGCGTCAAAATCCTCGTCGAAAATGTCTGGGCCACCTTCCTGATCAGCGCCTTCGACATGGCCCGCTTCATCGATGAGGTCGGCAGCCCATGGGTGCAGGTCCACCTCGACATCGGCAACCAGATGCGCTGGGGCGTCGCCGAGCACTGGGTGGAAGTGGTCGGCAAGCGCGCTCAAAAACTCGACGTCAAGGAATACGACCTGGCCAAGGCGATGAACGAGGGCATGCGCAAGGGCTTCGACGTGCCGCTCGGCGAGGGCAGCATCCAGTGGCCGGCGGTGCGTGCGGAGCTGGCCAAGATCGGCTTCACCGGCTGGGCCGCCGCCGAGGTGCGCGGCGGCGACTGGGCGTATTTGGCCGATGTTGCCCGACGCATGGATCAGGTGCTGGATCTGTGAGATGATCCCCCATCCCGGCGACCGGATATTCCAGCCCGCTGTCGACGTATTCCACCCATGCTCCGTTTCGCTCGCTGTTGTGTCGCCTTGCTCCTGCCCGCCGCCGCCGTCGCGGCCGAGCCGGTGTCGTTCGCGCGCGACATCCTGCCGATCCTGTCCGACACCTGCTTTGCCTGCCATGGTCCCGATGAGGCGGGTCGCAAGGGCGGCCTGCGACTCGATGTCCAGGCCTCTGCGTATGGCGAGGGCGAAAGCGGAGCGGTCGCCCTGGTGCCCGGCAAGCCGGAGGCGAGTGAGGTCATCGCCCGCATCTTCAGCCAGGACCGCGACGAGGTCATGCCGCCCCCGAAGGCGCTGCGCCAGCTCACTGCCCCACAGAAGGAACTGCTCCAGCGCTGGGTTGCCGAAGGGGCGGTCTGGGGCCGGCACTGGGCCTATGAAGCGCCGGTGCGCCCGTCTTTGCCAAGCGTGCCCGCCGAGACGGGTCGCCATGCCATTGATGCCTTCGTCGCCGCGCGCCTTGAGCGCGAGGGCCTGACCCTGGCGCCCGAGGCACCGACCGATGTGCTCGTGCGCCGCTTGTCGCTTGATCTTACCGGCCTGCCGCCGGTCGCCCACGGCTTGCAGCCCGGTGCCAGCGTGGATCTGGAAACGGTGATCGACCGCCTGTTGGCCAGCCCGGCCTTTGGCGAACGCTGGGCCTGGGACTGGCTCGATGCCGCGCGCTACGCCGACACCAACGGCTACCAGGGCGATCCCGAACGCACCATGTGGCCCTGGCGGGACTGGGTGGTCGATGCCATCAACGCCAACCAGCCCTACGATCAGTTCACCGTCGAGCAACTCGCCGGCGACCTGCTGCCGGGGGCCACGCGCGCCCAGCAGCTCGCCTCGGGTTTCCATCGCAACCACATGCACAATGGCGAGGGTGGCCGCATCGCCGAAGAGACGCGGGTCGAAAACGTCTTCGATCGCGTCGAGACCACCGCGACGATCTGGCTGGCCGCCACTTTCAACTGCTGCCGCTGCCACGACCACAAGTACGATCCGCTCGCCCAACGCGATTACTTCGCCCTCTACGACATCTTCAACCAGATGTCCGAAACCGGCGCGGGTCGTGGGGGACAGGCGGCGCCCGCCCTGGATTTTTCCACGCCGGCTGAGACGGCCCGGGTCGAGCAGGCTCGCGCCCGGCTGGCCGCGGTCGTCGCCGAGGTCGAGGCCTTTGAGAAGCGCAAGTTCCCGCGCCCGGATGGCGCGCCGCTGACCGAATCGGCCGCCGGCAAGCTGCCGGGCAACCTCTCGGCCACGCTCGCCGCGCGCACGCCGGCCCAGCGCGGCGTCGATGCCATCCTCGAGGCGATCGGCTACTTCGAGACCGACGGCGCCGATCCGGCCTATGTCGCCGTGCTGAAAAAGCACCTGGCCGCTGTGCGCGCACGCGATGCCGCCCAGGCCAATGTCACCCGCGTGATGATCATGGATCAGGTCAAGGACCTGCGCGACACCTTCATCCTCGACAAGGGCGCCTACGACAAGCCTATGCCGGTCAAGGTGACCGGTGCCATGCCGTCGGCCCTGGCCGGGCAGGCTGCGAATGCGGGTGCCCGTGCCAACCGGCTGGATCTCGCCCGCTGGCTGGTCGATCGCCGCAATCCGCTCACCGCGCGCGTGACGGTGAACCGCTTCTGGCAGGCCCTGTTCGGCACCGGCCTGGTCAAGAGCGTCGAGGACTTCGGCCTGCAGGGCGAAAAACCCAGTCACCCGGAATTGCTCGACTGGCTGGCGGTCGAGTTCATGGACAGCGGCTGGGACGTGAAGCACCTGCTGCGCTTGATGGTGACGAGTCGCACCTACCGGCAGAGCTCCAAGATCACGCCCGAGTTGGCCGAGCTTGACCCGGAAAATCGCCTGCTCGCGCGCGGGCCGCGCCACCGCCTGCCGTCCTGGATGCTGCGCGATGTCGCCCTGGCCGCCGCCGGCTTGCTGAGCCCGACCCAGGGCGGACCGGCGGTCAAACCCTACCAGCCCGAAGGCATCTGGGAGGAGGCCACCTTCGGCAAAAAGAGCTACGTGCAGGACCATGGCGAAGCCCTGTACCGGCGCACCCTGTACACCTACTGGCGGCGCATCGCCGGCCCGACCATGCTGTTCGACAACGCCGCGCGCCAGGTCTGCGAGGTCAAGCTCAAGCGCACCAACACTCCGCTGCACGCCCTGACCACCCTCAATGAAACCGGCTACGTCGAGGCCGCCCGCGCCCTCGCCCAGCGCGTCCTGCAGGCCGGCAGATCGGACCGCGCCCGGATGGAGGAACTTTTCCGCCGCGTGCTCTTCCGCCGCCCCTCGACCGCCGAGGGCGACCTCCTGCAGCAGTGCCTCGACCGCCTGCGCGCCCAGTTCCGCGCCGACCCCGCCGCGGCCAGGGAACTGCTCGCCGTCGGCGAATCCCCCCGCGACCCCCAACTCGACGCCACCGACCACGCCGCCTTCACCGCCCTTGCCCAACTCGTCCTCAACCTCGACGAAGCCCTCGGCAAGGAGTAGGCCGGGCAGGGGCCCTGGCTCCTGAGCCGGGATGGCACCGGCTCCCGTGGATTGGGACGGTTTCCAAGAGGTATCATTCCAAGTTGAGAAAGTGCCATTCTTATAAAGTGTCTGTCCCTTTATTGAGAAAAGGGTTGACTTTTTCGGCTCTCTGCGGTTTGCTTTTTCCATGCGACAGCGGCGGCTCAAGGCTCCGGAGGGGGCGTGCCCGGGCACGGCCT
>CAZSBO010000071.1:0-19402 GCA_964605265.1 uncultured Prosthecobacter sp. | reverse complement strand
ACTGGCTGAGCCAGGGCAGAGTCAGCAGGGGCAGGAGAAAACGGCAGCGGGCGAGGATGCTGGCAAACATGCATTTTCTATACAACAATACCGCCCCCCTGACTGCACTTTTTTTGGCAACCGCCCCACCTGCCTTGCTAACCCGCGTCTCAGCGGGCAGGCTGGTCGACCGATCGCTCGACAATGCCCCCGTCCTCCATCTCGAGGATGCGGTCAAAGACATCGAGCGTACGGTGGTCATGAGTCACCACCACGACGCCGGCCTCGCGTTCGCGCGCCACCTTGGCAAACAGCTCCATCACCTGCCGGCCGCGCTGGCTGTCGAGCGCGGCGGTGGGTTCGTCGGCCAGGATCAGGCCCGGTCGGTTGGCGAGGGCGCGGGCGACGGCAACACGCTGCTGCTCGCCACCGGACAGGGCGTCGGGCAGGTTGTCGGCGCGGGCACCGACACCGAGGTAGTCGAGCAATTCTTGGGCGCGCTGGCGGGCCTCGCGCGGCGCGGTGTCATTCACCTCGAGGGCGATCTGGACGTTTTCCAGCGCGGTGAGAAACGGGATCAGGTTCGCCTTCTGAAACACGAAGCCGAGATGCCGGCGCCGAAAGGCACGCAGATCCACCAGCGCCTTCGGTCCCTCCAGCACCGGCGTGCCGTCAATGATGACCCGCCCGCGGGTCGGCGGATTGATCAGGGCCATGGCCGTGAGCAGGGTCGACTTGCCGCTGCCGCTCGGTCCGAGCAGACCGACGATTTCGCCGCGGGCAATCGCGAGCGAGGCATCGCGCACCGCCACCACCTCGGTGTGACCGCGGCCGTAGACCTTGCGCAGGTTTTGCACCTCGACGGCGGGCGTGTTCATGCGGCGAGGACGGTGTTGGGTTCAACGCGCAGGGCCTTCCAGATGCCGAGCAGGCTGGCGAGGGTGGAAATGACGACCACGATGACAGCGAGGCTGACGAGGTCCGCCGGTTCAATAACCACGAGGCGCGGAAAACGCGGGAAGAAAAACCGCCCAAGTCCCCAGGCCAGCAGGTAACCGACCGCCCCCATGACCCATGCCTGCTGCAGGATCAGGCCGGCAATGACGCGGTTGCGCGCGCCAATCAGCTTGAGCAGGGCGATGTCGCGGATTTTGTCGAGGGTGAGGGTGTAGAGGATGAGTGCAATGAGGATGGCGGAGATGAGGATGAGCAGCGCGCGAAACAGCCCGAGCTGGCGGCGCGCCTTGTCGACCATGCCCGACAGAAGCAACTGCCGCTGCTCCTCGGTCGAATAGACCGTGATATCCGGCCAGGAGGCAAGCGTGCGGCGCACAGTGGCCGTATCGGCACCGGCGGCCAGGGTCACCAGCACCGCGCTGATCTGTGGTTTGGCCAGGGCTGGAATGCTGCGCGTCTGACCCGCCGCCCGCTCGAGAAATTCCGGCCGCAGGCGACCGAGATCACTCGCGGCCACCCGGGCACGCCGCGCCTCGCGCTCCAGTCGCAGGGTCTCGCCCGGCACATCAAACTGGATCGCCACCGCATCGCTGACGGTGAAAAAGGCCAGGCCGTCGCCACCGGTGCCAACCATGCCGCGGGTGAGACCGACCACTTCATAGACCTCGCGACCGAGCTGAACTTTTTCGCCCAGCGGCAGCTTGAGCGAGGCATCGGCGATCATCTCATAATGCGCCTGCCGGAGAGGTCGCCCCGCACTCAGCGGCAGCCACTCGCCGTGGTCCTCCGGCCACGACAGGCCCTGAACCACGAGACGCAGCGGCCGCCCCTGGTGCGTGCGCTGGATCGTGTGCGAGACAAAACGCCGTGCGCCCGCAACCCCCGGCACGGCGCGCACCCGGTCCTCCAGACTCGCCGGCAGGCGTGAAACCTCGGCAAACGGCCCGCGCGTGTTGCCCTGCACAATCCACAGGTCGGCGCCGATGCGATCGATCAGCAGGGTCGCCTCATGGATCAGGCCCCGGTAGATGCCGCCCATGCCCATGACGATCATGAGCAGCAGGCCGATGCCCACCGTTGTGAAGAGAAAGCGGCCCGCCTGGTGCCGGATGTCGCGCACGGCGAGGTTCATGGCCGCACCTGCCCGGTTTGGATGAACACCTCCGCGCGCTGGCCGATCGTCCAGTTCTTCGGCAACTCGGTGACGCGCACATCGACCAGAAACTCGCGTGTCTCGCGGTCGGTCTCGCGACCGAGGCGGGCGACCACACCCGGATAGCTGCGGCCCTCCTCGGAGCGGAACACCACCCGCGCCGGCTGGCCCGGCGCCACCCTGGCAATGGCCGTCTCATCGACCCAGGCGCTCACCCACAGCTCATCCAGCGAGATCAGCTCCAGCAGCGATCCCCCCGGCACCAGCAGGTCGCCCGGCTCACGGTCGCGCCGCAGGATCAAGCCGTCGTAGGGAGCGGTGATGCGTGTGAAGGCGAGCTGCTCGCGACGGTGCAGCAGGGTCTTCTCCGCCACCAGCACCTGCCCCTCGGCTTCGGCAATGGCGGCCGTCGACCGCTGCAGGTCAGCCTCCGCCACCTTCAGCCCCTCCAGCGCCTTGTCGGCATCCGCCTGCGACACCGCCTGCGCCGCCACCAAACCGCGCAAGCGTGTCTCATCACGCTCAGCCTGCGCCAGCACCGCCTTGGCGCGCTCCAGATCCGCGCGCACCCGGTCCGCTGTCCGCTTGGCCGCCGCCAGCACCGCCTCGGCAATCGCCACCTCCTGCTGCAACTCGGCATCGTCCAGCCTCGCCAGCAACTGCCCCTTGCGTACGGCATCGCCCTGATCCACCTGCAATTCGGCCAGCCGCTCCTGGATGCGCGAACTCACCGTTGTCCGCACCCTCGCCTCCAGCGTGCCGGTGCCCATCACCTCGCTGCTGACCGCGTCAGGCCGAGCAGCTGGTCGGGGGGCTTCGGACACGATCGACCGCCGGCAGGCCGGCAAGACGAGCAAGGTGGCGGCGCAGGCCAGCAACAGGCGACAGAAAGGAGGGGTGGACATGGCGGCATCACTCAAACTTGATGTAGGCGAAGCCCTGCAGCTGCAGGTCGATCAGCCGGGGAAAGGCACCAACGACGAGCTTCACACCGGGCAGCAGTTCGGCGGGTTTCACGCCCTTTTGCTGCATGGTGTTTTCACAGAGCTCGACCTGCACGCCGCGCTGCACCAACTCGGCGAGGATCGCGCCATTCGGGTTGGCCGCCTCCACCCCGAGACGACGGCGCGCGGCGTCGTTGACCACCGCGGCAATGCCGGTGCCGTGATAGACCAAATGCAGATGCACCTGTTCCGGCGCAATGCCGTGCCTGCGGTAGGTGTCGATCAGCTTGCGCGCGTAAAACAGGCCCTTGTTGACGCCTTCATGGGCGGCGTCATCGGTGACCTGATAGACGATGCGCAGGTTTTCCCGGACCTGCAGCGGGATCACCTCCGGATCGGCCGCAGCGGCGGTGGTCAGGGAGCAGGCAATAAGGAGGACAGAAAAGCTTCGGAGCAGCATGGGTGTGGATTTGAGGGTGGGTTCAGGGAGCCGGAAAGGTGACACGCCACAGGCCGCGCAGGTCGCCGAGCTTGAAGCCGGTGGCCTGATCGTTGGGATAACGCTGTTGAATCGCCGCCAGGGTCTCCGGCGCGATGTCCTTCTGCGGATCGCCATGGCACTGCAGACAGAGCGGGTTGCCGAGCACAATCGGCGCCAGGAAGGAGCGGCTGCCATCGGCATTCACGACGACCCGCGGCGCCGGCGCCTGGCGCTTGGCCAGGGCATCCAGGAAAGCCTGCAGGGCCGCCTGTTCCACCGCATCGGCCACGTTCTCCGGATGGCGCGGCCGGTGCGAGGCGCGCCGCACCTGCACACCGTGGGCCGCACCGACTTCGCGGGCAATCTGCGGTGCCTGTTCACTGCAGACACCCAGGGCGCCCGCCGGTCCGCTCTTGGCAATCGCCGTCGCCAGGGCGCCACTGAGCCGGCTGAAGGCCTCGGCGATGATGACCGGGCCTGCGACCGCGGGATCATGAGCCGTTTGGGCCGGCACGGCAGTGACGAGGAACAAGACGAGCAGCAGGGGTTTCATGGTCTGACTTCCTTCGACCACGACAGGTAGCCGCGGTGCAAATGCTGGATGTTTTCAAAGCCGAGCTGCTTGAGCTTCGCCACGGCCTTGCGACTGCGGTAGCCGCCCGCGCAGTACACCAGCACGGGCCTGGCCGTGTCGAGCGCGCCCACCTTGGCCTCAAAGCCTGGGTCGCCCAGCGAGACATTCACTGCCTTCGGCAAGGCACCGCCCGCGAACTCGCCGGCGGAGCGCACATCCAGCACCTGCGTCTCCGGATGGTCGTTCAACCAGGCCAGCGCCTCACCGGCCTTCAAGTTGGCACAGACCCGCCCCGGTTCGGCGCGAAAGAGCTGTCGATCCCAGCTGCCCTCAAAGAGGTACCAGCCGGCAACGACAGCGGCAAAAAGGACGAGGGGCCAGATCATCGAAAACTTGAAACCTGAAACTTGGAACTCAGCTCACGCGCCGCTGAGCTTCTTCACCTGCTGCGACAAACGCTTGAGCAGGTTGCTGCAGACCTGGTCGCAGAGGTCGGTGATGCCGGGATCGGCGATAAAGCAGATGACGCTCAGGCCCTCGCGGCGACGCCCCACCATGCCGGCCTCGACCAAGGTCTGGACATGGCGCGAGACGTTGGCCTGAGTGAGACCGGTCGCCTCCACCAGCTCGCCGATGCTCAATTCCCCACCCTCCTCCAGGGCGCGGAGGATTTTCAAACGGCTCGGCTCGGCGAGGGTGCGGAACCAGGAGGCGATGAGGGCCAGCGCCTCGTCGGTGACGGGCGGCAGCTTCTTGGTGGAGAGGACGGCAGGCATGGCGGATGGGAAACTAGAATCCATTGTATGCGCATAGACTCATGCAGTCAAGCAGAGTCCACGGCATTCGATTTCCGCAGCCGCGCCAGGGGCCCCAAGGCCTTAACGGCGCGATCGCCGAGGTGAAATGACCGGGCACCGGCGGCGTTTCTGCTGCATGCACCGCTGTCTCGCCCCGCTGGCCCTGGCGCTCCTGCCCCTGTCCGCTGCCGACACGCCGCGCAGCTTGATCACCGACGAGCCGATCTTCACGAAAGGCAAACCGGAGGGAGCCGCCGACTACGTGGCGAAGGCGGAGGCTGGCGCTGGCCGGCACCTGGCGCTGAGCCTGCACAAACTCCAGCAGGGCCTGGACCGGCCCTTCCTGATCTGGGCCATCGGCTCCAGCTACACCAACATGCTCGGCAACGGCGAGTTCTGGCAGCGCGAGCTGCCCAGGCTTTTCCCCAACACGAAGCAGGTGGAGTATCGCAAAATGGTCGGCAACTCCTGCCCCTGGCAGTACCTGCGCGGCTGGGCCCGGCACCTGGTCATCCCCGACCAGCCCGACCTCGTCATCACCTACACCATCGGCAATCCCGCCGACCTCGAAAAACTCATCGTCGAACTGCGCCGCCACACCACCGCCGACATCCTCGTGCCCAGCATCCACTGGCGCGAGCGCGACCTGCCCCTGTGGGGCAAGTCCGAAAACGCGGCGGATCAGGATGTGGCCGCCGTGCGCGAAGTCTGCCGCAAACACGGCGTCGAGTTTGTCGAGAACCGCCGCGACTGGGCCGCCTACCTCACCGCCAACCAACTCCCCGTCACCGCCTTGCTCAAGGATGCCGTGCACCAGAGCGACTACGGTGCCCACCTCATCAACAGCAACATGCTCGCGCACTTCCGCGTGCCGGAAAGTTTCAGTGATACCCCCAGCGACCGGGAACGGCTCATCCAACCCGAACGCCAGGCCGACGGCAGCTTCACCGCCAGCTTCACCGGCAACCGCATCGACCTGCTCGGCACCAGCGCGCCCGAGGGCGCCAGCTTCCGCGTCTTCATCGACGACCAACCCGCCCGCGAAGCCGGGGCCTGGCTCATGAGCTACGTGCAGCCGGATCCGAAAAATGCCAAGGAAGGCAAGGGTGCCAACCCGCGCGACCAGTCGCCCCACGGCATCACCCTGGGCAGGAACCTCGTGCCGCAGACCTGGACTCTGGTCATGACCAGCGATCAGGGCGATTACCAACTCACCGGCAGCGTCACCGGCGCGGACGGCAACGGCAACGCCTTCCAAGCCTTCACCAGCACCAGCGGCCAGATCGTCATTGAACCCGAACTCTGGCGCCGCGCCGAGCGCAACCGCACCGGCGACCGCTTCACCTTTGAGGTCAAACAGGCCTGCCTGGACGAAGTCAGCTTTGCCGGCAAGGCGGGCGAAAGCTTTGTCGTCCGTCTCGCCCAGATGCTGCCCAACGGCAGCCACCACCTGCGCCTGGTCCCCCTCGCTCCCGGCAGCGCCTCCCTCACCGGCCTGCGCGTCTTCCAACCGCCGCTGGCTCCCTGAGCCAAACCGCCAACTCCAGCCGCTCATTGGCCAACACGGGCCGCAAGACCGGCAGCAAGCCCCCAAGACCGCCCCAAGAAAGGCCTTGCGCTTTTTCCACTATATGCGTATGTAGTCATACAGTAAAACAAACCCATGAAACTCGAAAACGCCATCCGCGCCCTCGCCGGAACGATGATCCTGGCCAGCCTGGCGCTCGCCCACTACGTCAGCCCGAACTGGCTCTGGCTCACCGCCTTTGTCGGTGCCAACCTGCTGCAGTCCGCCTTCACCGGCTTCTGCCCGGCGGAAACCGTGCTCAAGAAACTCGGCGTCGGGAAAGGAGGCGACCCATGTTGCGGCTGACCACCCTCGCCGCCCTCATCGCGGCGCCCGCGCTGGCCGGCGCGGTGGAGACGCTGACCCTGTCACAGGCCCTTGCCCGCGCTTTCGCCGACAGTCCGGACGCCCGCATCGCCGCCGCCCGCATCGACGGCTCGCAAGCCGCCCTCGCCCAGGCGCGTGCGGTGTTCCAGCCGCACCTGAGCGTGCAAAGCGGCTACCTGCGCACCAACCAGCCGGTGAGCGTTTTTGGCCTGGTCCTCAACCAGCGCCGCTTCAGTTCCGGCCTCGATTTCAACGACGTGCCGGATGCCGACAACTGGGCCAGCGGTGCCACCCTGACCTACCCCCTCTACGCCGGGGGTCGCCACAGCGCCGCCCGCGATGCGGCCCTGGCCGCCTTGAACGCCAGTCGCCACGGTGCCGAGGCGGTGCGCCAGGTGCTGGCCTTTGAGGTGACACGCACCTTCCTGCTCATCCACCGCACGCGCTCCCTGATCGAGGCCGCCGAAGCCGCGGTGACCGCGTTTGACTCCAACCTGCGGCTCAGTCAGAAGCGCCTCGAAGCCGGGGCCGCCCTAAAAACCGACGCGCTCGACCTCGAAGTGCGCCTGGCGGAAGCGCGCGAGGATCTCGCCCGGGCCAAAAATGCCGGCACCCTCACGCGTCAATCGCTGGCCATGCTGCTCGGCCTCGAACAGGGCGAGCTGGATGCCGCCGCCGAACTGCCACCGCTGCAGACTCCCGCCGAGACAGCGGCCGCCAGCCGGCCGGAAGTGCTCGCCGCGGAAAGCATCGCTCAAGCCGCCGCCGCCCGCATCCGCCAGGCGGCCTCGGGCTGGAAACCGAGCCTGAATGCCTTCGGCAGCGCGGAACACCACCGCGGCGGCAAGTTCGACGGCCAAGGCTCCAACTACACGGTCGGCATCATGGCCCAGTGGAACGTCTGGGACGGGGGCCTCACCCGCGGCCGGGTCAACGAGGCCGAAGCGGAATGGCAGGCCGCCGAGGAAGCCGTGCGCCGCCAGCGCCTGGCCGTGCGACTCGAAGTCCAGCAGGCACGCGCCGCGCTGCGCGAAGCCGAGGAGCGACAGGCCGTCTCGGCGAAGAGTGTGCAACTCGCCGAGGAGAGTGTGCAACTCACCCGCGAACGCTTCGAAACCGGCCTGGCGCTCGCCGCCCAGTTGATCGACGCCGAAACCGCCCTCACCGCCGCCCGCGTGCGGCGCACGGAGGCCGCCACCGACCGCCGCCTGGCGATTGCCGCTTTACGCCGCGCCCTCGGCATGACCATGATTACCCACACCTCGAAATGAAACCTCTCCTGCTCCCGCTTCTGCTGCTCGCCGCCTGCGGCCGGCACGAAACCCCGCCCGCCGCCGCGCCGGCCCTGCCGACCGCGACGGTGCAAACCCAGCCGGCCGTTGTCGAAGCGCACGCCGCCACCGAGGAAGTCGTCGGCACCGTGCGCTCCAAGCAGCGTGCGGTGGTCGAGGCCAAGGTCAGCGGTCGCGTGCTCGAGTACACCGCCACGCCCGGCACGCGCGTGCAGCGCGGCGACCTGCTCGCCCGCCTCGACGTCCAGGAAATCCAGGCCCGGGTCGATCAGGCCCGCGCGCTGTTCGATCAGGCGCGGCGCGACTTCGACCGGCAGAAGCAGCTCATCACCAGCAACGCCACGACCCGCCAGGAATACGAGGCGGCCGATGCGCGGGTGAAGGTGGCCACCGCCGGCCTGAGCGAGGCCGAGACGATGCTGGGGTATGCCAGCGTCACCGCCCCCTTCGACGGCGTGGTCACGCGCAAGCTCGCCGACATCGGCGACCTCGCCATGCCGGGCAAGCCGCTGCTTGAAATCGAATCGCCCACCGCCCTGCGCTTTGAGGCCGACCTGCCCGAGGCCATCCTCGACCGCGTGCAACTCGGCGCCAAGCTGCCGGTACGACTGAGCAAGGTCGTCGAAGGCACCGTCAGCGAGATCTCGCCGGTGGCCGACCCGGTCAGCCGCACCTTCCTGGTCAAGCTCGACCTGCCACCGGTCGACGGCCTGCGCACCGGCCAGTTCGGTCGCGTGTCGGTGCCGGTGGCGGAAACGCAACTGCTGCTGGTGCCGCGTGCCGCCGTCCTCAAACGCGGCCAGATGGAACTCGTCTTTGTCGCCCGCGATGGCCGCGCCGTCCTGCGCCTGGTGAAGACCGGCAAAAACCTCGACGGCCGCGTCGAGATCCTCTCCGGCCTTGAGGCGGGAGAGGCGGTGATCGTCAGCGACACCGCCCGCCTAATCGACGGCCAACCCGTGACCCCGCAGCCATGAGCGAGAATCCCAACGCCGCCCCCCTCGGCATCGCCGGCCGCATCGCCGCGACCTTTATCGACTCGAAGCTGACGCCGCTGCTCGTCATCGCCTCCATCCTGCTCGGCGCGGCCGCCGTCGTGCTGCTGCCGCGCGAGGAGGAGCCGCAGATCAAGGTGCCGATGATCGACGTCATGGTCGCCATGCCCGGCTCAAGCGCCAAGGAGATCGAAGAGCGCGCCACCCGTCCCATGGAAAAGCTGCTCTGGGAGGTGCCGGGCGTGGAGTACCTGTACAGCACCTCGCGCGACAGCGAGAGCCTGGTCATCGTGCGTTTCAAGGTCGGCGAGGATCCCGAGCGCAGCCTGGTGAAGATCAGCGAAAAACTGCGCGCCAACTTCGACCGCATCCCCATGGGCGTCAGCACGCCGATGATCAAGCCGAAGAGCATCGATGACGTGCCCATCCTTGCCCTCACCTTCCACAGCCGCCGCTACGACGCCCTCACCCTGCGCCGCCTAGCCGCGCAGGTCGACGAGGCCGTCAAGCAGGTGCCGCTGGTGGCGGAAACCACCCTGCTCGGCGGCTCGCGCCGCGCCGTGCGCGTGCTGCTCGACCCCGTCAGGCTGGCCAGCCGCAACCTCAGCCCAGCCGGACTCGTGCCGATGCTGCAGCAGGCGAACCGCCAGTTCCGCGCCGGTGGCCTGACCACCGGCAACGCGGAGGTGCTGGTCGAAACCGGCGCCTTCCTCACCTCGGCGGAAGAGGTCGGCAACGTCGTCGTCGGCACCTTCAGCGGTCGCCCGGTCTACCTGCGCGAGGTCGCCGAGATCGTCGACGGCGGCGAGGAACCCTCGCAGTACGTCTTCTTCGGCCATGGCGCAGGCGCGCTTGCCAAAGCGCGGAATGCCCCCCCCACCCGCACGCCGACCTCAAGCGTTCCAGCTTCAGGAGGTGATGAACCCGCCGTCACCCTCAGCCTCGCCAAACGCCCCGGTGCCAACGCCATCGCCGTGGCCGATGACGTGCTGCGCAAGGTCGAGGCGCTCAAGGGCAACCTCATCCCCGCCGATGTCGAGGTCAGTGTCACCCGTCACTACGGCGAAACGGCGGCGGAGAAATCCGACGAGCTGCTGCTGCACATGGGCATCGCCGTGTTCAGCGTCGCCATCCTGATCTGGCTGACCCTCGGCTGGCGCGAAAGCGGCATCGTCGCCGTGGCCATCCCGGCGACGTTGGCCCTGACCCTGCTGGTCTTTTACCTCTACGGCTTCACCCTCAACCGCATCACCCTCTTCGCCCTCATCTTCAGCATCGGCATCCTGGTCGATGACGCGATCGTGGTCGTCGAAAACATCGTCCGTCACTTCCACCTGCCGCACAACAAGGGCCGCAACTGGAGCCGCATCGCCGTCGAGGCGGTGGGCGAGGTCGGCAATCCAACCATCCTTGCCACCTTCGCCGTCATTGCCGCGGTCCTGCCCATGGCCTTCGTCGGCGGCCTCATGGGCCCCTACATGCGCCCCATCCCGATCGGCGCCAGCGCCGCGATGTTCTGGTCGCTGCTCATCGCCTTTGTGGTGACGCCGTGGGCGTCCATTCGCATGCTGCGCTGGGGCCGCAAGTACGCGCGGCTCACCGAGGGCACGCCCTCCGCTGCCGATCTCTCCCCCCACCACGCCAGCGAGCATCCCGAGGACTTTTTCACCAAACTCTACCGCCGGGTCATGGGCCCGCTGCTCCATCACACCGGCTGGCGCTGGGCCTTCCTGCTCGGCATCACCGCGTTGCTGCTCGGCAGCATGGCCACGGTCGGGCTCGGCTGGGTGAAGGTGAAGATGCTGCCCTTCGACAACAAATCGGAGTTCCAGGTGATCCTCAACATGCCCGAGGGTTCGTCGCTGGAAAAGACGGCCGCGGTCGCCCGCGAAATGGCCGCGGTCATCCGCACGGAACCGGAGGTCACCGACTACCAGATCTACGCGGGCGTCGCCTCGCCCTACAACTTCAACGGCCTGGTCCGCCACTACTTCATGCGCCGCGGCGCCAACGTCGCCGACCTGCAGATCAACCTGGTGCCGAAACACGCGCGCAGCGCCCAGAGCCACGACATCGCCAAGCGCGTGCGCCCGGCCGT
This sequence comes from uncultured Prosthecobacter sp., assembly GCA_964605265.1. Lineage (GTDB taxonomy): Bacteria > Verrucomicrobiota > Verrucomicrobiia > Verrucomicrobiales > Verrucomicrobiaceae > Prosthecobacter. Next base: position 8,238 of record CAZSBO010000071.1, on the reverse strand, counting down.
GGCCGCCATCGCCGCCCGCCACAACGCCCGCGTCGCCATCGCCGAGGTGCCGCCCGGCCCGCCGGTCCTGCAGACCCTGGTCGCCGAGATCTACGGCCCCGATGACGCCTCGCGCCTCAAGCTCGCCGAGGCGGTGCGCGACCTCTTCAAGGCGACCCCGGGCGTGGTCGATGTCGACTGGTACGTCGAGGCCGACCAGCAAAAGGCGCGCTTCGTCATCGACAAGGAAAAGGCCGCCCTGCACGGCATCAGCGCCGCGACGATCTCGCAGACCCTGAAGATCGCGGTCGACGGCGAAAGCGTCGATCTGCTGCACCAGCCCGCCGAGAAGGAGGACGTGCCGATCCGCCTGGAACTGCCGCGCGCCGCCAAGACCGCGCCCGAGGAGCTGCTGGCCCTGCGCGTGCGTTCCGGCGACGCCAACTTCCTGCCCGAACCCGGTGCCGCCGGCGCACCGCTCGTGCCCCTGCGCGAGCTGGTGAAGGTCGAACACGTCACCGTCGAAAAGAGCCGCTACCACAAGAACCTCATGCCGGTGACCTATGTCATTGGCGACGTCGCCGGCGTGGTGGAAAGCCCCGTCTATGCCATCCTGCAGATGAACGAGGCCTTGAAGAAGCTCGACACCCGCGCCTTCGGCGGCAGTGGCGCCGAATTAAACATCCTCAATGCCTCCATGCCCTTCAGCGACGCCGAACCGGCGATGAAGTGGGACGGCGAATGGCACATCACCATCGAGGTCTTCCGCGACCTCGGCGCCGCCTTTGGCGCCTGCCTCATCCTCATCTACGTGCTCATGGTCGGCTGGTTCCGCAGCTTCCTGACGCCGGTCATCGTCATGATCGCCATTCCCTTCTCGCTGGTCGGCATCCTGCCCGCGCACGGCCTGATGGACGCCTTCTTCAGCGCCACCAGCATGATCGGCTTCATGGCCGGCGGCGGCATCGTCGTGCGCAACTCGATCATCCTCGTCGACTTCATTGAGCTGCGCCTGCGCGAGGGCATGCCGCTCGACGAGGCGGTGATCGATGCCGGCGCGGTGCGCTTCCGGCCCATGCTGCTCACCGCCATGGCCGTCGTCGTCGGCGCCGCGGTCATCCTCGCCGATCCCATCTTCCAGGGCCTCGCCATCGCCCTCATGGCCGGTGAGATCGCCAGCCTGCTGATCAGCCGCATGGCCGTGCCCGTGCTCTACTTCATGGCCCATCGCCGCACCCAGCCATGAGCCGTCCCCTGCTCTTCATTGCCCTCGGTGCCGTGCTCGGCGGCCTCTTCGGCCACTTCAACGCCTGTCGCAGCGGTGCCTGTCCTCTCACCGCCACGTGGTGGCGTGGGGCCTTGTATGGCGCCTTCCTCGGCCTGCTCTACGCCGGCGCCTCCCGCGCCTGAACCGACCCCAAAAAAAGCGGCATCCCGTCGCCGGGATGCCGCCAAAAGTCAGGCTGTTTGCAGGGATCAATAGCGACCACCGCCGCCGCCGTAGCCGCCACGGCCACCACGGCCGCCGCCACCACCGCCGCCGCCGTAGCCACCACGGCCGCCGCCACCACCACCGCCGCCGTAGGCCGGGCGATCTTCCTTCGGACGGGCTTCGTTGATCGTCAGGTTGCGACCGCCGTATTCCTGTTCGTTGAGGCCCTTGATCGCCTCATTCATGGCCATGGCGCTGTCCATGGTGACGAAGGCAAAGCCGCGCGGGCGGCCGGATTCGCGGTCCATCGGCAGATAGACTTCCGTGACGGTGCCGTAATCGGAGAAGAGCGTGCGGACGTCGTCTTCGGTGGCATTGAAGGGCAGGTTGCCCACATACATTTTCGTGTTCATTCGCTTGGATAAAGCAAGCACCGCGGGGGCCTAGGTAAGCTCCGTTATCGGATTTCAGAACACCAAAGAATCAACCTGATGAACAACTTAATTTAGCCTTTATCAGGTTAACTTGCTAATGCCAGCATCGTCCCCTTTGAGGGGAACGCAAACCTTATTTGCCAAAAACGTCCGCCGGCGGACTCGGCGGCGACGCCAGCAGCTCGGCCGGGGCCGCCGCGATGCGCGTGCGCAGCCGCTCGGGGATCGGCACGGCCTTCATGCGCCCGCTGCCCGCATCGCGCTGCACGCAGGCGGCGACAATGACGCCCTCGGCCGCCAGGGTGCCATCCAGCTTCCAGAAGCGCACCCGGTGGCGCAGGGTGCGCGCGCGCACCTCCTCGATGAGCAGTTCCATGACAAACTCCTCCTCGAAATGCAGCGGCGCCCGGTAATCGCAGGAGGCGTGCACCCGCGGCCAGCCCACCCGGTCCTCTGGCGCCACCTCGTTGTGACCGTCCCAGATCGACAGCCCCAGCGACCGGAAGAAGTCGTGCTCCACCCGTTCCATGTAGCGGAAGAAGTTGGAGAAATGCACGATGCCGGCCATGTCCGTGTCGGCGAACTGGACGCGGTCGCGAAGGAGGTGGCGGTGCTGCATGACCGACTATGCACCGCGGAGCCCGGCGCGCGCCAGCGATTTGTGGTCGCGGCGGCGCTTGCGCGGCCCGCATCGCCGGCCAGACTGCGTGGGTGAACGCCGTGACCCCCGAATTGCTCGACCAACTCCGCGCCCTGCTCGACCCCGACCGTGTCCTGACCCGCGACGAGGATGTCCTGCCCTACGGTTTCGACGGCACCGCCGCGCTCAAGCAGCGACCGGGCGCCGTGGTGTTTCCGCTCACCACCGAAGAAGTGGCCGGCTGCGTGCGCGCTGCCCGCGAGGCCGCCGTGCCGGTGGTCACGCGCGGCTCCGGCACCGGCCTCAGCGGCGGCAGCGTGCCCCTGCCCGGCTGCCTCGTGCTCTGCCTGGCGCGCATGGACAAGCTGCTGGAGATCGACGAAAAGAACCTCACCCTGCACGCCCAGTGTGGAGTCATCACCAAGGAGATCGACGATGCCGCGGCGCGTGTGGGGCTCTTCTACCCGCCCGATCCCGGCTCGATGAAGATCAGCACCATCGGCGGCAACGTCGCCGAGAACTCCGGCGGCCTGCGCGGCCTGAAGTACGGCGTCACCCGCGACTACGTCATGGGCCTGCGCGTCGTCCTGCCCGACGGCACCGCCACCTGGCTCGGCAACAAGTGCGTCAAGGACGTCGCCGGCTACTCGATGAAGGACCTCTTTGTCGGCAGCGAGGGCACGCTCGGCATCATCACCGAGGTCATGCTCAAGCTGCTGCCGCGCCCGCAGGCGCGCAAAACCCTGCTCGCCCTCTACGACAGCATGGAGAAGGCGGCGGAAACCATCTCCGCCATCATCGCCGCCAAGATCATCCCCTGCACCCTCGAGTTCCTTGACCGCGTCACGGTCGAGTGCGTCGAGGACTACGCCAAGATCGGCCTGCCCACCGATGTCGAGGCGCTGGTGCTCATGGAGACCGACGGCCATCCCGTGGTCGTCGAGGAGGAAGCCGCGCAGATCATGGAGCTGGCCCGCCGCCACGGCGCCCGCGAGGTGCGCGCCGCCGCCGATGAGGCCGAGGGCGCCCGCCTCGCCGCCGCGCGTCGCAACGCCTTCTCCGCCCTCGCGCGGGTGCGACCCACCACCATCCTGGAGGACGTCACCGTGCCGCGCAGCGAGCTGGCCACCATGGTCGGTTTCATCCGTCAGTGCGCCGAACGCCATAACCTGCGCGTCGGCACCTTCGGCCACCTCGGCGACGGCAACCTGCACCCGACCTTCCTCACCGACGAACGCAACACCGAGGAGATGCACCGGGTCGAGGTGGCGCTCGAGGAGATCGTCGCCGAAACCCTGCGCCTCGGCGGCACCGTCACCGGCGAGCACGGGGTCGGCCTGGCCAAGAAGGCCTTCATCCGTCGCCAGCTCGGCGAGGCCAGCTACGAACTCATGCGCCAGATCAAGCGCGCCCTCGATCCCCAGGGCCTGCTGAACCCGGGCAAGATCTTCGACCTGTGAGCCGCGTCGTCATCACCGCCGCCGAAACCGTCTGCGCCCTCGGCGGCGACCTCGACACCTGCCTGCAGGCCTGGCGCGACGGCCGCAGCGGCCTCGTGCCCGAGGACGGCCGTCTGGTCGGTCGCATCGCCGACCGACGTCCCCTCAAGGGCCGCCGCTACGGCGCCGCCAGCAACCTCGCCGTGCATGTCGCCCGTCGTGCCGTTGAACGCGCCGGCTGGACGCCGGAACAAACCGCCGGTGCCTGGTTGTTTGCCGCCAGCAGTCGCGGCAATGCCGGTGAACTGCTCGCTGCCAACGCCTGGCGACGTCCCTCGCGCCGCTTCAGCGCCAGCAACAGCATGCACAGCGAGATCGCCGCCGCCGCCAGCATTGAGCTCGGCCTGCGCGGTCCCTGGCAACTGCTCTCCAACGGCTGTTCCTCCGGCCTCGACGCCCTCGGCCTGGCCTGGATGGCCCTGAAATCCGGCGTCACCCGCCGCGCCCTCGTGCTCGCGGTCGATCTGCCCCTGCTGCCGGAGCTGCTGCGCGACTTCGCCGACACCCGCCTGCTGGCCCGCAGCGAGCGCAACGACCCGCTCGCCCCCGGCACCGCCGGCTTCCACCCCGGCGAAGCCGGGGTCGCCCTCACCTTGGAACTCGCCGGCGACGGCTGGGCCGAGGTCGCCGAGTACCGGGCCAACAGCGATGCCCACGACTCCCTCATGGTGCCCGAGGACGGCCGCGGCCTGGCCGACCTGCTCGCGGGACTGCCCGCACCCGCCGTCATCTGTCCGCACGCCACCGGCACCCCCAACCACGCCACCGCCGAGATCGCCGCCCTGCGCCGCGTCTTTGGCGACGCACTGCCGCCCCTGCTGCTGCTGAAACCCTTCACCGGCCACAGCCTCGGCGCCAGCGGCCTGCTCGACACCGTCCTGCTCTCCGCCGCCCTTCATCAAGGCTCCCTGCCCGGCAACCTGCCCCAGCTCACCGCCCCACCCGGCGTCCCCCTGCCCGCCAAGCCCCTCCCCCTGCCCCCCAAGAGCACCCTCCTGAAAATCGCCTCCGGCATGGGCGGGCACAATGCCGCGGTGGTGTTGAGGCCTCTGTGAACGGAGCGCGCGCATGGCGAAGCCTGCTCGCTCAGGCTCCCCGAGCATGGCCACCCCCAAAATGGCGAGTGACCTTCGGAACCCTTACGCTCGGTGAGAAGCAGGGCAAAGCCTGCTCGCCTCACCCGCCCGAAACATCCAGTCAAGAGTCACACGCATGCGCACCTGACGGACGAGTTCGGAGGCGATGACCTCCCGTTTGTCATCACTCCCGCCAGACTTCAGCACCAAGCGGCAGTTCGTTCAATTCAGCCCGTGCTTCGCGCCAGATGGGATAGTGCTTTTGCAGGATCGCGATGAATCGATCGCTGTGAGTCGGTTCCAGCAAATGGACCATTTCGTGAACAATGACGTATTCGAGCAAGTCCTTCGGCTTCTTGACCAGCTCCGTGTTCAGGCGGATGTGCCTGTCCCGGTGGTTGCAGCTTCCCCACTTGGTTTTCATCCTTTGGAGAAAGTAGCTCGATACGTGTACCTTGAGCTTGGGCTGCCACTTCTGGATGATCGTCGGCACCACTTCGTGAAGCAGGGATTTGTGCCACTCATGGATGACTTCGGCCCGCTTCCTGGCGTCGGCCCCCGGCCGCACGGTCAGCGTGATTCGTTTGTGATCGAGGGAAACGGAAGGCTTGGCGTCTCGGTATTGGATCGTCAGCAGGTGACGCCGTCCCCATACCTGATGGCTCTCGCGCTCGACGAACCGTCGTGGAGCTTCGCGGGCCTGATTCCGCAGCTTTGCCTGCTGATCCCGAATCCAGCTCAGCTTGGACACGGCATAGGCCCGGGCGACTTCAAGACGCGTGGATGTAGGGGCCACCAATGTCACCCGCCCTAGCGGCGGATGCACGGACAGGTGGACATGCTTGACGTCCTTGCGCGTGACCTCGATGGCAATGTCACCGAGTTGAATGGCTTCCTTCATGAATAACCTGGCTGACTCTGGATCAGATCAAAGAGCTTGATCGTCGCGTCACGATCCTTGGCGAGCAGTTTATACAGAACATCGCGCACCATCCGCTCCTTCACCTCGTCCCCCTTAAAACCTGCCGGCACTTCCTGCTTCATCGCCTGATCGATCCGGATGGCCAACTGGGCCCGTGCCTCCAGTTCCACGGGCCCTTCATCGTGGGCCACCGAACTCCCACGCGACAGGATGTCGGGCAGATTGTTGTAGATCACCATGGCTTCCGGCCGCCCGTGCAGCATGGCGGGCACCCCGTCAGGAGCATCCTTCGCGGCCATGCGCTTGACCAGGGCCTCCGCCTTCTTGAGAAAGGCCTCATAGGCGGCGGCATCGGCGCGGCTTTGCTGAATGAGATCCTCCAGCAGCTTCGACATTTCGGCGTAAAACCTGGGGTCTTTCAGCTGCTCGCGGATGATCGTCTTGCGGACGTTGTTGATGATCCCCTCGGCGATGGCTTTGCGCGAGAGCTTGCCCTTTTCATTCAACTTGCGGGCAATGGCATCGTGGATGCCGGTCTTGATGATGAGGTCCGTGAGGGACAGCGAATCCAGATCACCCAAGTCCTTCGCCGGCTCGGCCTGGACGTAGGTGTTGAGCAGGTGGCGCATGTCGGCCTCATAGGGCTTGATGTCCAACTCTTCGCCGGAATTCCTTTTGATGGCATCCCGGACTTCGCCGTAGAAGTCCACCTCCTTTTGCAGGGCCATCACTTCGGCTGCGCTGTAGCCGGCCTCAGGGAGGTTGGAGGCCATGTCGCCATAGGCGCGGACGAAGGCGGCCGCCGCCTTGTAAAACGACACGCGCAGCGGCTCGGTCTCGGCAAGGGCCTGCGGCTTCTTGGAATCCCCGCAGAAATAGAGGAGGAAATGTTCAAGCTCCTTCGGCGGAGGCACGGGATCGCACAAAAAGCGAAGCGCTTCACGGGCGAGATCGAGCTGCTTCTTCCCCTCTTTGAGCCAGTCCTTCAATTCCACGTTGTTGGAGCCGCCATTGCCTTCATCGATATCCAGCTCGTCGGAACTGTAGACGGCGATGGCCTCCTGCACATCGGTGAACAGTTCCTTGAAGTCCACAATGTGCCCGTAGTCCTTGTCGTCACCGTCAAGGCGGTTGGTGCGGCAGATGGCCTGAAAGAGATTGTGATCGCGCAGCTCGTTGTCGAGGTAGATGTAGGTGCAGCTCGGGGCGTCGAACCCCGTCAGCAGCTTGCTCACGACGATCAGCAGCTTGAGATTCGCAGGCTCCTCGATGAAACGGCGCTTGGCTTCGTCCTCGTAAGCCTTGGTTGTCTGCCCCTTGGCCAGCACGTGCTTGGTGTAGGTGTCGAACTTGTAGCGCTCGTCGCTGTTGGCCGGCTCACGGGAGATGGCGTTATGATTCGGCTCGTAGGAGGTGATGATGCCGCAGTGGGGCCCCAGCGTCGTGTTCTGGAAGAGACGGAAGTAGTGGCAGGCGTCGTAGATGCTCGCGGCCACGAGGATCGCCGTGCCCCGGTGGTTGTTCAGTCGGGGCTTGAGGTCAAAGTCCTCAATGATGCTGTGGATGATGCGCTGCTTCCGCTCACCCGCGCTCATCAGCTCCTCCATCGTGGCCCAGCGCTTGCGCAGGATCGCCTTCTGAAAGTTGTTCAGGCTTTGGGTTTTCTTCGCGAAATACGCCTCGATGGCCTGGGGCGAGGTGATGCGCTGCGGCACGTCGCGGGCCTCGTATTTCAAGTCCAGCACCACCTTGTCGGCCACGGCCTCGTGGAACTTGTAGGTGTGGATGTAGGTGCCGAACACGTCACGGGTGGTCTGCTTGTCCTTTTTCAGGAGCGGCGTGCCGGTGAAGCCAATGAAAAGCGCGCTTTCGAGCCAGCGCTTCATCTGCCGGTTCATGTCGCCGCCCTGGGTGCGGTGGCACTCGTCCACAAACACATAAAAACGACCGCGGATCGGAGGCGGCGGGCCGTTGAGATCAGCGGGATCGAACTTGTGAATCAGCGCACAGAGCAGGCGGGGCGTTGTCGACCCCAGCTTGGCCACAAACTCGGCGCGGTTCTGGATGCGTGGCGACGGCGAATCCGCCGGCACCACCCCGGCGTTCTTCATCACCCCCTCGATCTGCTTGTCGAGTTCATCGCGGTCCGTGACCACGAGGATGCGCCCCTCGGGATCGTGCTCCAGCAGCCACTTGGCGAGCAGCACCATCAGGATGCTCTTGCCGCTGCCCTGGGTGTGCCAGATGACGCCGCCC
>CAZSBO010000070.1:0-19868 GCA_964605265.1 uncultured Prosthecobacter sp. | reverse complement strand
AGTTCACGGAAGGATCCTGCGATCATTTCCGCGAGAGTAGCTGCGCTCATGTGTGTGTTGGGTTGGGAGTGCCGTGGAGAAACCGCGCGCGCTCTTCCACTCCTGAGGAACACGGCGGGCTGATGTCCCGCGCCGCCAGGGGGCAGCCGGACAAAAGGGCCGGAATCATCGGCCGTGCCGGACGCTTGGCAAGGGGAAAGATGGGCCCCGGCTTCTGTAGACGCGGACCGTGCCCGCGTGGCTCCCGCGGGGCGGTCGCTCCTTCTGTAGACGCGGGCAGTGACCGCGCCGATCCCGCGGGTCAATGCCCCGCGCTACAGGCAAACCGAGGGAGCCGCGGTTGCATGCGGGCCCGGCCTGCGATAAAACCGCGAAGGATTCCGCGTCCGTCGCGTCCAAGCCCCTCATGAAACCCCGCGCTCCGCATCGGCCGCCGCCCCGGCATGCCCCGGGCCGCCGCTGGCTGCGGCGGCTCTTCCTGCTCGGCCTGCTGGCGGGCCTGCTCGCCATCGCCGCGGTGGCGGTGACGGTCGGTCTGTACGCCCAGATGGCCCTGCTTTACGATCTCGACCAGCTCGGCGAGATGCCCGAGCGCACGGTCGTGCTCGATGCCGACGGCGAACTGCTAGGCCGCATGCACGGCGAAAACCGCCAGGTCGTGGCGATCGACCAGGTGTCGCCGCATTTCCTCAAGGCCCTGCTGGCGCGCGAGGACGCCCGCTTTTACCGCCACGGCGGCATCGATTACCTCGGCGTGCTGCGCGCCGCCCTGCGCAATTTCCGAGAGGGCCGCATCGTCCAGGGCGCCAGTACGATCACCATGCAGCTGGCGCGCAACAGCTACCCCGACCTCAATGAGCGCAGTTTCCATCGCAAGCTGCTGGAAATGATGCTGGCGCGCCGCATCGAGCGACAGTGGAGCAAGGACCAGATCCTGCAGCACTACGTGAACCGCATCTTCTTCGGCGCCAACCTCTACGGCATCCAGCGCGCCAGCCAGGGGTACTTCGGCAGGAACGCCGCCGACCTCAGCCTCAGCGAGGGTGCCCTGCTCGCCGGCATCATCCGCAGCCCGGCGCGGTTTTCGCCCTTCCGCAATTTCCAGGGCGCGCTGCGCGAGCGCGACGACGTGCTGGCGCGCCTGCTCGCCACCGGCGGCATCAGCGCCGAGGAGGAACTGGCCGCACGTCGCGCGGACCTCGCCCTGCGCGCCCTGCCGGCCTTTCAAAGTCAGGGCGGCTACGCGCTCGATGTCATCCGCCGCGACCTCGACCGCATCCTTGAGGAGCAGGCCATCGAGGACGGCGGCCTGATCGTCTACACCACCCTGCACAAGGGCCTGCAACTCGCCGCCGAGCAGGCGGTGGAGAAGCGCCTGGCCGCCGCGGAAAAGCTGTCCGGCTATCGCCATCCGACCAAGGCCGCCTTCGACGCCGCCTGGGACGGCCAGCGCGAGGTGGTCGCCACGCCCTACCTGCAGGGCGCCCTGAGCATCCTCGACAACGAAACCGGCGGCATCCTGGCGGTGGTCGGCGGTCGCGACTACCGGCAGAGCAAGTTCAACCGCGCCACCCAGGGCAACCGCCAGATCGGTTCGACGGTGAAGCCCTTTGTCTATGCCGCCGCGCTCGCCGCCGGCTTCCTGCCCGGCACCTACGTCGAGGACGCCCCTATCCGCCCCGGCGAGATCGAGGCCGCCGATCCGGGCTGGTCGCCGCAGAACAACGACGGCCAGTTCAGTGGCCTGCAGACTCTGACGGCCGGCCTGGTCGAGAGCCGCAACACCATGGCGGTGCGCGTCGGCAACTTCACCGGCCTTGACCGCGTGCTCGAGGTCATCGCCGACGCCGGCATCGGCAACCACCTCACCCGCACGCCGCAGGTCTTCATCGGCAACCTCGGCGGCACCCCGCGCGAACTCGCCAGCGCCTTCAGCCTCTTCCCGAACGACGGCATCCGCCGGCGCACCTTCCTCATCGACAAGGTCACCGACAAGGCCGGCAACGTCCTGTTCAGCAACAGCGTGCTCGAGTCCGACATCATCCCGCCGGGGGCCGCCCACCTGATGCGGCGCATGCTCGCCCAGGTCGTCGACCGTGGCACTGCCGCCAGCATCCGCTCGGAGCACGGCTTCAAGGATCCCGCTGGCGGCAAGACCGGCACCACCAACGATTACAAGGACGCCTGGTTCGCCGGCTACACCGACCGCGTCACCTGCGCGGTCTGGGTTGGTCTCGACCAGCCGCAAACCATCATGGCGCGCGGCTACGGCAGCCGCCTCGCCATCCCGATCTGGAGCGACGTTGTCAAGAAGGCCGCCTCGCTCGGCTACATCGCCGCCGGCCCGCGCCAGGAGCCACCCCTGCAGCCGGTGCACGTCTGTCGCCTCAGCAGCCTGCTCGCCACCCGCGACTGCCAAGGTGCCGGCACCGCCTACCAGGATCAACTGCCGGCCGACATGCTGCCGCAGGGCTGGTGCGCCGCCCACCAGGGCACCTGGGCCCGGCCGACCCTGCGCGACCGGCGCCGCCCGCCCACGGCGCAGGGGATTTTTGACAGGCTGCGCGGGTGGTTCCGGTGAGCCCTACCAGCACAGCCCCTCGTACTGCCAGGCCAGGCCGGCGAGGTCGCGCCAGCCGTTGACGTCGAGCACGGCCTGGTCGGGACGCGCCCAGGCGGCGAGGTCGGCGACCGGCACGCATTTTTGCGAGGCGACGATCAGTTCACTGCTCTCGACGACCTCGCGCGGGTCGTCGTGCAGCAGGGAGGCGAGGTGGGGCATGCGGCGCTGGATTTCCGCCTCGTTGGCGCCGACCAGGCGGCTAAGCTGGAGGTTGGGATCGTAGATGCGCAGTTCGTAGCCGCGGCCGAGCAGGGTTTCGGCGACGGCGACCATCGGGCTGCCGCGCAGGTCGTCGGTGTCGGCCTTGAAGGCCAGGCCGAGCAGGCCGATGCGGCGCGCGCCGCGGGCGGTGATGCGCTTGAGCAGCAGGTCGAGGTGGGCTTGGTTGCTGTCGAGGGTGCTGTCGAGCAGAGGCAGGTTGAGGCCCTCCTGGCGGGCGAAGGAGAGCAGGGCGCTGACGTCCTTGGGCAGGCAGGAGCCGCCGAAGGGGTTGCCCGGCTTCATGTAATAGGGAGAGATGTTCAGGCGGGTGTCGGAGCAGACGACCTCCATGACGCGACCGCCGTCGACCCCCAGGAACTTGCACAGGCGGCCGATCTCGTTGGCGAAGCCGACCTTGAGGGCGTGGAAGTAGTTGCAGCTGTACTTGATCGCCTCGGCCCCCTCCCAGGCGAGCACGGCGGGCGAACCGCCGAGCAGTTGCCGGGCTTCGCGGCTCTCCGGTTCGGCGCCGTCGTGGGTGCCGACCACGGCCAGGGAAGGTTCGCGGAAATCGCGCACGGCCGTGCCCTCGCGCAGGAACTCCGGACAGTAGTAGACCTTCACCTGGCCGGAGGCCTGCAGGTCGGCCAGGAAATCGCGCACCAACTGGCGGGTGCTGCCGGGCAGCATGGTGCTGCGGAAGATCAGCACGTGCGGTTTGCCGGAGGCGCGCAGGGCGGCGGCGATCTGCTCGCAGACCTTGCGCACGTAATCGAGGTTGAGCCGGCCGGACTCGAGCGAGGGTGTGCCGACGCAGATGATGCTGGCCTCGGTGGCCGCCACGGCCGCGGCGGCGTCGGTGGTCGCGGTCAGCCGACCGTCGGCGCGCGCCGCCTGCAGCAGGCCGTCGAGTTCCGGTTCGACGATGGGCGAGCGGCCGCTGTTGAAGGCGTCGACCTTGGACGACTGCACGTCCACGCCGGTGACGGCGTGCCCCAACTCCGCGAGACAACCGGCGGTGACCGCGCCCACGTAACCCAGACCGAAAATGCTGACGTTCATCGCGCCGACCATGGCACAGGCGCGCGGGGAGGAAAATGGGAAAGCGTGGCGGCGGTTTTTTGGTGTTTTTCTGACTCCAAGTGCACAAAACGTGTCATGCTTGCGTACTCCAAGCCTTCCGTTTTTCCTTCCATGAGCCAGACCCACCGCCGTACCTTCCTCAAGAGCGCCGCCGGCGCTGTTGCCGCCCCCTTCCTGCTGCCGTCCCGCGTTTGGTCGGCACCGACCGCGCCGAATGCCCGCCTCAATCTGGGCTTCATCGGCATGGGCAAGATGAACAGCGGCCACCTCGGCAACTTCCTCGGCCGTGACAATGTCCAGGTCGTCGCCGTCTGCGATGTCGACACCAACCGCCGCGAGCACGCCAAGGGCCGGGTCAACGAGGCCTACGGCAAGAAGGCCGCCGGCAGCTACAAGGGCTGCGACGCCTACACCGACTTCCGCGAACTGCTCGCCCGCAAGGACATCGATGCGGTGGTCATCGCCACGCCCGACCACTGGCACGCCTACATCGGCATCGCCGCGGTCCAGGCCGGCAAGGACGTGTACGGCGAAAAACCGCTCACCCACAACGTCCACGAGGCGCTGAAGCTGACCCAGGCGGTGCGCGACAGCGGCCGCATCTTCCAGACCGGCTCGCAGCAGCGCTCCAGCAAGGAGTTTCGTGTCGCCTGCGAACTCGTCCGCAACGGCGTCATCGGCAAGATCCAGACGATCACCACCTCCTTCGGCGATCCCGCCGGTCCCTACAGCCTCGCCGGCGAAGCCCCGGAACCCGGTCTCGACTGGGACATGTGGTGTGGTCCGGGCCCCCTCAAGGAGTACAGCAGCGTGCTCAGCCCGCGCGGCGTGCACAACCATTTCCCGGCCTGGCGCATGACCCGCGAGTTCGGCGGCGGCATGATCACCGACTGGGGCGCCCACCACATCGACATCGCCCAGTGGGCGCTCGGCGTCGATGACAGCGGCCCGGTCGAGGTGCGCGCGCCCAAGGACGGGCCCACCGCCAAGCGCGGCGCCCAGCTGGTTTACGCGAACGGCGTGGTCCTCACCCACGGCGAGGGCAAGGGTGTTTCCATCTACGGCAGCGAGGGCGAGATCCACGTCAACCGCGGCAAGTTTGAACTCTGGCTCGGCGGCAAGAAGGTGCACGGCTTCTTCGACAAGGAGAAGGACAAGGGCACCTCGCTCGACCGCGAGGTCGTGCTCAGCGAGCGCGAGTTCCTCAAGGACGCCAAGGTCAAGCTCTACGAGAGCAAGAACCACCACGACGACTGGCTCAACAGCATCCAGACCCGCGAGCGGCCGATCTGCGATGTCGCCATCGGTGCCACCACGGTCATTTCCTGCCACCTGATGAACATGGCCTACTGGCACGGCGCCAACTTCCAATGGGATCCCAACGCGCGCACCTTCGCCAAGGGCGGCGATCCCAAGTGGCTGACCCGCGACTACCGCGGTGCTTGGGCGGTGTGAGCGGAGAGCGGAGAGCGGAGAGATTCGCGTGGCGGCGGCGTTTCAGCGGGTCGCCATGCGCTTTCTTCTGCCTCTCCTCGCTGCTGCCTGCCTGCAGGCGGCCGACAAGCCCAACCTCATCTTTATTCTCTGCGACGACCTCGCCCAGGGCGACCTCGGGTGCTACGGCCAGAAGCTGATTCAGACGCCGAACCTCGACCGCCTGGCGGCCGAGGGCACGATGTTTCCCCAGCTCTATTCGGGCACCAGCGTCTGCGCGCCCTCGCGGGCCTCGCTGATGACCGGGCTGCACACCGGACACAGCCCGATCCGCGCCAACCGCGAGATCCAGCCCGAGGGCCAGAAGCCGCTGCCCGAGGGCACGGTCACGGTGGCCCAGGTGCTGAAGTCGGCCGGTTACGCCACCGCCTGCGCCGGCAAGTGGGGCATGGGCATGTTCGACACCCCCGGCAGCCCGCTCAAGCGCGGCTTCGATCACTTCTACGGCTACAATTGCCAGCGCCACGCCCACCGCTACTTTCCCGACTACCTCTGGGACGACGATCGGCGCCTCGAGCTCGACGGCAAGACCTACGCCCAGGAACTCATCCAGCAGGACGCGGAAAAGTGGCTTCGCGCCCACGCCGGCGGTCCCTTCTTTTTCTTTTACGCCATCACGCTGCCGCACGGGAAGTTCGAGATCGATGACCTCGGTCCCTATGCCGACAAGCCCTGGACCGACCTGCAGAAGACCTACGCCGCCATGGTCAGTCGCTTGGATCGCGACGTCGGCCGCGTGCTCGACCTGCTCAAGGAGCTGAAGATCGACGACAACACGCTGGTGGTGTTTGCCGGCGACAACGGCGCGTCCTTCGATCCCAAGTCCGAGGTGGGCAGCCTCTTCAACCAGGACATGGGCGGCAAGCTGCGCGGCTACAAGCGCAGTCTCTACGAGGGCGCCCTGCGCCAGGCCGGCATCGCCCGCTGGCCGGGCAAGGTGCCCGCCGGCAAGGTCAGCGAGCAGCCCTGGGCCTTCTGGGACTTTCTACCCACCGCCGCTGAACTCGCCGGCGCCAAATTGCCGGCCGGTTACCGCAGCGATGGTGTTTCGGTCGCCTCCCTGCTGCAGGGCGGGGCCGCGCCGAAGCGCGAGGCCTTTTATTGGGAACTGCACGAGACCGCCTCGCTGCAGGCCGTGCGTTTTGACGGTCGCTGGAAGGCGGTGAAAAACGGACCGCAGGCGAAGACCGAACTCTACGACCTGGAGACCGACCTCGCCGAAACCCGCGACCTCGCGGCGGACAAGCCGGAACTCGTCGCCCGCGCCGAGGCCCTGATGGCGGCCTCCCGCACCGATCACCCCGACTGGCCAATGGTGCAAAAACGTCAGGGCAAGGCGAAAAAGAAGAAGTGAGTGGCGCTTTCTGGTCGTACCTGACCGGCGGTCGAACGCCGCCGGAGTGCTAGTCCCAGGCCATTGACCCGGTCGACAGCTTGACCCTTCTTCTGGACATCTGCGCACCAAGGCGAGAGGATGAACAGGGCTTTTTCCTAATTTTAGGGATGCATGCCAGACGAGCGATGCCAGACTGGTGAGGATCAGGCACTCGTAGGGTCTTGCGCTCAGACCCGCCTGCGCGCTGCCGGTCCCGGTCGCGCATGACACCGCCTCCGCCAGATTTCATGAAAGCCTTCCGCCTGCCCGCCCTTGCCGCTGCCGCTCATTTGCTGAGCCTGCCGTCCGCTCTGTCTGCGGCCGAAGAGACCCGCGGGGGCTTGGGCGAGTCTGACTGGCGGGGCATCCGTACCGCGCATGAGGCGTGGCAGCATGAGTTCCGTGAGGAGGACGGCGTCTGGCAGGCGCGGAACCCGGGGCAGCAGTGGACCACGCACATCGACGCGCGCGGCTTCCAGACCACCCCACACAGTGGCGGCTGGACCTGGGGTCTGGAACTGGAGAGCTACGGTCGCGGCGGGCGGCAGCAGAGTGTGCGCGGCACGCCCGTGGTGACGGCTGAGGGGCAGCGCCTCTCCTGCCAGCGCGATGCGCTGGTGCGGGAGTGGTGGGTCAATGACACGCGCGGTTTGGAGCACGGCTTCACCGTGGCGCGCAGGCCGGACTCGTCTGGCTCGGCGGACGCGCCGGAGCAGGCGGATCTGGTCTTTGTCTTGAGGACGCGAGGCAGCCTGCGGCCCAGTGTCCGCGCCGGTACTCAGGGAGTGGTGTTCCTGGACGCCGCAGGGGCCGCGGTGTTGAACTACACCGGGCTGAAGGTCTGGGATGCGGACGGCAGGGGCCTCGCCGCCCGTTTCGAGGCTGTTGGGGAGCGCGGGCTGCGCCTGCGGGTGGCGGACCAGGGCGCGCGCTACCCCATCACCATCGACCCCGTGGCCCAGCAAGCGTCCCTGAAGGCCTCGAACACGGGGGCATTTGACCATTTCGGCACCTCCGTGGCCGTGTCCGGTGACACGGTGGTCATCGGGGCACTGGACGAAGATAGCGGCACGACGGGGGTGAACCGTTCACCGGATGAGAATGCCACGGACTCCGGCGCGGCCTATGTGTTCCAGCGCACCGGAGGCGTGTGGAGCCAGCAGGCGTATCTGAAGGCGAGTAACACGGGGGCTGGCGATGCTTTTGGCACTGCGGTGGCGGTTTCCTGGGACACGGTGGTGGTGGGTGCGCCCTGGGAGGATGGCAGCGCGGTGGGCGTGAACGGCACGCCTGATGAGGGCGCGTCCAGTGCCGGCGCGGTTTATGTGTTCACCCGCAGCGGGAGTGTCTGGAGCCAGCAGGCCTACCTGAAGGCTGCCAATGCGCAGCTGGGTGACCGGTTTGGTAGTTCGGTGGCGGTGTCCGGGGACACGGTGATCGTCGGGGCTCCGGATGAGGACAGCGGCACGACGGGGGTGAATTCCACGCCCGATGAGGAGGCGACAAATTCCGGTGCGGCCTATGTGTTCCAGCGTAACGACGGTGTGTGGAGCCAGCAGGCATATCTGAAGGCGGGTAACACGGGGGGGCTTGACGCCTTTGGCACTGCGGTGGCGGTGTCTGGGGACACGGTGGTGGTGGGCGCCCATGGCGAGGACAGTGGCACGACCGGGGTGAACAGCACGCCGAATGAGTATGCCCCGGATTCGGGTGCGGCCTATGTGTTCCAGCGTAGCGGCGGTGTGTGGAGCCAGCAGGCGTATCTCAAGGCGGCCAACGCGGAGGCGTTTGACATGTTCGGCTATGCGGTGGCGGTGTCCGTGGACACGGTGGTGGTCGGCGCCTTTGGGGAGGCCAGCAGCACGACCGGGGTGAACAGTGCGCCCAACAACGCTGCGTCTCAAACCGGCGCGGCGTATGTGTTCACGCGCGCTGGCAGCCAGTGGAGTCAGCAGGCGTATCTCAAGGCCTCGAACACCACTGCGGCGGACCAGTTCGGCAATTCCGTGGCGGTATCCGGGGACACCGTGGTCGTGGGGGCCAGATCCGAGGACAGTGGTACGACCGGGGTGAATAGCACGCCGGATGAGGGGGCGACCAATTCAGGCGCGGCCTATGTGTTCCGGCGCGACAATAACCAGTGGAGCCAGCAGGCCTATTTGAAGGCCTCCAACACCGGGGAGAATGACTGGTTCGGCTATTCCGTGGCGGTGTCCGGAGACACGGTCGTCGTGGGGGCCAGATTGGAAGACAGCGGCGCGACCGGGGTGAACCGTACGCCGGATGAGAGTGCCACGGACTCCGGCGCGGCAGCCGTCTTCACCGGCTTCGGGGCCGCCGCCGGGATCACCCTCAGCGGCAACAGCGTGGAGATCGCCCCTGGCGACGCTGTGCCAAGCCAGACGGATCACACGGACTTCGGTGTGGTGACCCTGGCGCAGGGGCCGGTGTCCCGCACATTCACCGTGCGAAATCAGACCAGCCAGCCCTTGCTGCTTGCCGGAACGCCGAGGGTCAGGATCGGCGGGCTGCATGCGTCGGACTTCCAGGTTACGGAGCTGCCCGCTTCCTCCGTGGCGGGGATGGACTCGACCACCTTCACCATCCGCTTCGAACCTTCCTCCCGTTTCGTTCGCTCTGCCACGGTGAGCATGGCCGGAAGCGACCCGGATATTCCCATCTTCAGCTTCGCCATTCAGGGCACGGGCATTGACAAGCCGGACACCAAGAACCCCTCGCTGAAGCTCGCCTCCCCCTCGAGCAAGGTGGTGAGCGCGACCTCCCCGCTGACGGTGGCGGGCACGGCGGGGGATGATTTCATGGTGCAGCGCGTGGAGGTGACGCTCAATGGCGGCGAGGCGGTGCAAGCGGACTTGGGCGCCAGCAGCAAGCCCTCGGCGGTGCCCTTCACAGCGCAGGTCGTGCCGGTGCACGGGAACAACACGCTGACGGTGACGGCCTACGATCCGAGCGGCAACAGCACCTCGGTGACGCGCGTATTCACCTTCGAGCGGCGTTATCTGCTGACTTTGGTGCGTCAAGTGCCGGAGGGGTTGGAAGACACACCCGGGAAGGCGGGCACGCTGGCGCTGAAGGCGGCCACCGCCAAGCACGCCAGCGCTTTGTCCAAGGGCAGTCCGCAGACCAGCCAGGTGCTGCCGGGCACGCAGATGGCGGTGACGGCAGCAGCCAAGGCGGGGCATCTTTTCAGCCACTGGACCGGATTGCCCGAGGCTGCGCTGGTGCGCGGGCATGTGGCGGCATTCCCCATGCCTGAGGCGGATGTGAGCCTGACGGCCGTGTTTGTGGAGAACCCACTCATCCAGGGCAGCATGGCCGCGCTGGGGCCCAAGCCCGTCTTCCAGGGATTGCTGCGCCCCGATGATACGCCGCCGCCCGGTAATGACACGGTGGGCTTTCTCAGCGCGGCGATCGTGCCCGCCAAAGGCAGCCTGAGCGGCCGGCTGTGGATGGACGGACGGGTGACCGCGTTCACCGGCGCGCTGCATGCGGATGGCTCCGTATGGTTCAAGGCGGGCAAGGAAATGGCATCCAGCCTGACCTTTGCCGGCCGCGAACTCACGATGACCTGGGATGAATCCGGCCTCGCCATGACCGTGACCCGCCAAGTTGATGAGGTCCAACAGGTCAGCGAGGGCCAAGCCAAACACCCACTCTATTTCAAGGCATCCCCCGTGCGCGGTGCGCTGCTCGACGCCAAGGGTAAGCAGGGCTATTACACCGTGGTCCTGCCGGCTGTGACACAGAGTCCGGCCAAGCTCAAGGCGGAGTATCCGCAGGGCGCGGGCCACGCTGGGCTCACGCTGCTGAGCAATGGTGCACTCAAGCTGGCAGGCACGCTGGCGGAGGGCACCAAGATCACCGCAGCAGCTTATCTAACGGACGGCGACAAAGCCGAGGTTTTCATCGTGCTGCCCACACCGGGCGGCAAACTCAAGGCCGGCAGTGTGCTGGGCACGTTGGTCTTTGACGAGGCTCAAACCGACAGCGATGTGGGCAGTCCCGACTTGGTTTGGTTTCGCCCGCAGGCACAGACACAGGCAAGCAAAGTTCAAGCCTACAGATCCGGCTGGCCGCAAGGCCTTGTACTGGGCCTCATCGGCGCGAAGTACGACAAAACCTCCACCGTCCAGACGACGCTCGGCTTTGCCGGCCCTGGCCGATTGGTCTGCAACGACGGCAAGTTGGTCGCCGAGGTCGAGATGACAAACTTCAGTATCAACGGCAGCAAGGTGACCCCAACCCCCAGCACAGACCGCAGCTTCAGCCTGAGCTTCACGCAAAGCATGGGGTTCTTCAAAGGTACCTTCACGCCGAACTGGGACAGTCCCGCCAGCAGGCTGCCCAGCTTCACGGGTGTGCTGCTGGGCAAGGGCGCCAACCGTGGCGGCTGGGGTTTCTTGCTGAGCAACCGCGCCGGCGATCTCGATCCCGAGAGCGGTGCCGTGACGCTGGAGCGACCGTGACCGCACTGGTGACAAGGCAGGCACGGATGTGGGCGGCGGGCAGCGTGTGAAGGCACGGTCCGCTGCCTGACATCCTGCCGGCGACCGCTGAATGGCTGTGGATCCAAACCTTGAGCACGCCAAGTGGGGCGGGCGCGAGAAAATCCCCGCCGCCGCCGTTTCGCTCTCTTCGCCATGCGTCGCCCGTCCTCTGTTCTCGCCTCCCTGCTCTGCGCTCTCTGCTCCCCGCTTCCTGCCGCCGAGCCGTTTCCGACGCCTTACAACACCGAGAAGGGATCGCCCATGCCGGCCGAGCAGGCGGCGCGGACGATGCAACTGCCGCCGGGCTTCAAGTGCGTGGTGTTCGCCGCCGAGCCCGATGTCCAGCAGCCGATCGGCATGGCCTGGGACAGCAAGGGCCGGCTCTGGGTGGCGGAATGCTACACCTACGCGGAGAACCCGGACCGCTGGGATTTGAAGCTGCGCGACCGCATCATCCTCCTCGAAGACAAGGATGGCGACGGCAAACACGACAGCCGCAAGGTGTTCTGGGATGAAGGACGCTACCTGACCAGCGTCGAGGTCGGTCACGGCGGCGTCTGGATCCTGAACGACGGCACGCTCAGCTTCATCCCCGATGCCAATGGCGATGATGTGCCCGACGGTCCGCCGCAGGTGAAGCTCGACGGTTTCAACACGAAGACCATCGGTCACAACATCGTCAACGGCCTGCGCTGGGGGCCGGACGGCTGGTTGTACGGTCGCCACGGCATCACCGACACCTCGGCGGTCGGCGCGCCCGGCACGCCGGCGGACCAGCGTGTGCGCTTCAACTGCGCGATCTGGCGCTATCACCCCACGCGCGGTGTGGTCGAGGCGGTGGCCCACGGCGGCACCAACTCCTGGGGGCACGATTGGAATGCCGAGGGCGAGCTGTTCATGATCAACACGGTCATCGGCCACCTCTGGCATGTCATCCCCGGCGCCTACTACCGGCGCATGTTTGGCACGCACCTCAATCCGTATGTCTATGAGATCATCGAGCAGACCGCCGACCATTTTCACTGGGATACCGGCGCGGAGAAATGGAGCGACATCCGCCAGGGGGTCAGCAGCAAGACCCAGGAGCTCGGTGGCGGTCATGCCCACGTCGGCATGCTCATTTACCAGGGTGGCCTCTGGCCGAAGGAGTACCATGGCAGTATCTTCACCTGCAACCTGCATGGCAACCGCATCAACGTCGACCGTTTGGAGCGACAGGGCTGCGGGTATGTCGGCAAACACGCGCCCGATTTCATGCAGGCCAAGGACACCTGGTTTCGCGGCATCGACCTGCTCACCGGTCCCGATGGCAATGTCTTTGTCGCCGACTGGAGCGACAGCGGCGAGTGCCATGACAACGACGGCGTGCACCGGACCAGCGGACGCATTTACAAGATCGTCTATGAGGCGACGCAGCCGGTGCGACGCGAGGCGAACAACTGGTGGGCGCGACTGGACCTGCAGAAGGCCCACGAGGCGGGTGCCGGGCCGAAGCCGCGTGGGATTTACGGGTTGGCCGAAGCGGGCAGTGAAGACGGCCTGACGCGCTTGCACACGGCCTCGGATTTGCAGCGCCTGCCCCTGGCCGAGCGCTGGCCCATCGCCACCGCGTTGGCTCAGCAGGCCGAAGATGCCGAGGACCGCCAGCAACCGCTCATGATCTGGTACGGCATCGAGCCGGCGGTGGCGGCGGATCCGATGAAGGGCGTGGAGTTCATCGCCCGTGCGAAGATCCCCACCGTGCGCCGCTTGGTGGCGCGGCGGATCGCCGAAATGATTGAAGCGCAGCCGGCGGCGGTGGATGCGCTGGTGGCCCTGGCCGTCCGTGATGCCCAGGCGCGTGAAGATGTGTTGCTCGGTCTCGCCGCGGGTCTCGACGGCTTCAGCAGCGCGAAGAAGCCGAAGGGCTGGGATGAGGTCGCCAAGGCGCTTGAAACGAATGCCAGCGAGGAATTCAAAAACCTCGGTCATCGACTCTCGCTCGTCTTCGGCAGCGGCCGCGCGGTCGAGGAACTGATCGCCCTCGTCAAGGATGCCGAGGCCGATGCCAACGCGCGCAGCAACGCCCTCAAGAACCTCACGCGCAGCGCCAAACCCGAGCTGCTGCCGGTCGTGCGCGGCCTGATCAACGACAAGGTGCTTGCCACGCCCGCGCGCAGCGCGCTGGCCGCCTACGATCATCCGGACATTCCCAAGGCCCTGCTCAGTCCGTGGCCGGCGCGCAGCGAGGAGCAGCAGGCGGCCACCGTCGCGACGCTGGTGTCGCGTCCGAGTTATGCGAAGGCCCTGCTCGACGCCGTGCAGGCGGGTCGGGTGCCGAAGAGCGCGATCACACCCTATCAGGCGCGGGCGATCCGCAGCCTCAACGACGAGGCCCTGACCGCCAAACTCACCGCGGTCTGGGGCGAGCTGCGCGACACGCCGGCGGCGAAGCAGGCGGAGCTGGCCGAGTGGACGCGCAAGCTCACGCCCGAGCGCCTGGCTCAGGGCGATGCCAAGCAGGGCAAGGTCGTGTTTGCCGCCGCTTGCGGCGCCTGTCACAAGCTCTATGGCGAGGGCGGTCAGATCGGCCCCGATCTCACCGGGGGCGACCGCCACAAGCTGACCTACCTGCTGGAAAACACCCTCGACCCGAGTGCAGTGGTGCCGGCCGACTACCGCATGACGGTGTTCCAGCTCAAGGACGGGCGCACCCTGACCGGCGTCATCCCGGAGCAGACCGAGCGCACGGTCACGATCCAGACGCCGACCGAGCGGCTCACCGTCGAAAAGACGCAGATCGCCGGCCAGCAGCAGCTGCCGATGTCGCTCATGCCCGAGGGCCTGCTCGGCGCCTTGGGCGAGGAGCAGGTGGTGCACCTGTTCCGGTACCTGATGAGCCGCGGCGCGCCCTGACGGCCTGCCCAAGCGGAAGCAAGGCTTGACCCCGGCCGCGACGGCGTGTTCCCTCGCGGCCGCCTCATGCAACGCGCCGCCTTCCTGCTGACCAGCGCCTTCCCGGTCTGGATCCTCCTCGCCAGCGTGCTCGCCCTGCGCGTGCCGGAGTGGTTCGTCTGGTTTAGCGGCAATTGGATCACCTGGGGCCTTGGGGTGATCATGCTGGGCATGGGGTTGACGCTCACGTTCGACGACTTCCGCGCCGTGCTGCACATCCCGCGCGCCGGGGTGATCGGCGTGATCGCCCAGTTTGTCCTGATGCCCTCGCTCGGCTGGGCGGTCGCGCACCTGCTGGAACTCGACCGACTCGATCCGGCCCTGGCGGCCGGCTTGATTTTGGTGGCCTGCTGTCCGGGGGGGACGGCTTCGAATGTCATCACCTACCTGGCGGGCGCCAACGTGGCGCTGTCGGTGCTGATGACCACGGCCTCGACCTTTGCCGCCATTGCCTTCACGCCGCTGCTGACGAAATGGCTGGCGGGCACGCTGGTGACGGTGGATGCCGGCAAACTTTGTCTCGACACCTTCAAGGTGGTGGTGCTGCCGGTCCTGCTCGGGGTGTTCCTCAACCAGAGGTTGCCGCGGCTGGGGCGACGGCTGGCGCCTTTTTCGCCGCTCGTGTCCGCGCTCGCCATCGTGCTCATCGTCGCCAGCATCATCGGCCAGAAGCGCGAGCTCATTTTGAGCGCGGGACCGCGCCTGCTGGCCGCGCCGGCCCTGCTGCACCTCGGCGGTTTTGCCCTGGGCTACCTCGCGGCGCGCCTGCTGCGCCTGGTCGAGACCGACTGCCGCACGGTCGCCATCGAGGTCGGCATGCAGAACTCGGGGTTGGGCAGCGTGCTGGCCACCCAGCATTTTCCCGGCACGGCCGCGCCGGTGCCCTGCGCCATCAGCGCCGTTTATCACTCCCTGATCGGCAGCCTGCTCGCCGGCTGGTGGCGCTGGCGGGACGCGCGCCGGGCGGCATCCCAGCGGAAGGTTGTCGCACAAGAAGCACTGTCATGAATTCTCCTGAACCCGTTGTTTCCCTGCCCGTGGCGCGTGCGCTTTTGGAAGTGCCGACCCGGCTCATCCTCGACAACTACCGGCGCCTGCTCGGACGCGAGTTGATCGCCGTCACCGATCCGGCCCTGGCGGTGGAGGCGCTGTTTGACGCGCCCTGTGTCGTGCTTGCCGCCTTCGGGGAGTTTGGCACCGATCACCTCTTCGGCTACGCGAATCGTGCCGGCCTGCAGCGCTTTGAAACCACCTGGAATGAACTCATCGGGGTGCCCTCCAGCCTGAGTGCGGAACCGGTCTGTCGCGAGGAGCGCCGGCGCCTGCTCGACGAGGTGGGCCGGCGTGGTTACATCGACAACTATGCCGGCGTGCGCATCAGCCGTCGCGGCCGGCGCTTTCGCATCCTGCGGGCCGTCGTCTTCAACCTGCTCGATGACCAGGGCGGCTATGCCGGTCAGGCGGCGACCTTTGCCGACTGGGAAGAGCTTGCCTGAGCCGCGCTGGCGCGGCATGCGGCCACAAAAAAGGCCGGGCACCTTGCGGCGCCCGGCCCCGGGAAGGGGACTTACTGCTTCTTCTTTTGCATCAGCATGACCAGGAGCAGGAGAACGACGACGCCAAGACCGATGATGAGGTAGGTCTGGAAGCCGGATTCCTCTTCGGCGGGCGGTGTGTAGGCGGGGGCCTGGGCGACCGGTGCCTGCTGAACCGGGGCGGCAGCGACGGGCGCCTGCTGAACCGGCGCAGCGGTGGTGGCTGGGGCGGCCGCGGGGGCAGTGCCCGGAGCCGCCTGAGCGGCCGCGGGGGCCTGGCCACTGGCTTGAGCCAGGATTTGGGCGACGCGTTCGTCCTGGCCGGTGGTGGCGGTGCCGCCGATGGCGGCGGAGCCGGAGGCCGAGGCCTGGGCGGCGGCGGCCTGCTTGCGCACGAGGGTGTTGTAGAGGCCCATCAGGCGGTTGCGCAGGTCGGCGACGACATCGCGATAATCAGAGGAGTTGGAGAGCGTTGAAACGCGTTCAAAGGCGGCGGCACCGCCGGTGTAATCCTCTTCGCCGATCTTGCGGTAGACGAGGCTGACCGCCTCGCTGCGCAGGCGCAGGTCGTCGAGGTTGATCGCCTGCAGCTTGGAGCGTTCGGCGACGATGGCCTTCTGCATGTTGAGGATGGAGGTCAGGTCGTACTTGTAGGGGGCGATCCAGCGGATCTGGGCGCGACGGTCGGCTTCGGCCTGGGCCTGCCACTTGGCCTTTTCCTCCTCGATGGCGGCCTTGGTGCGGGCCTTTTCGGTGTCGGCCAGCTTGTTCAGGCCCTCTTCGCGGGCCTTTGACAGGGCAGGTTGTTCCTGGGCCATCTTGGAGAGCACCGAGTCCCACTTGTCCATGCAGACGAGGGCTTCGCCGATGGCGGCGGGGTAGTAGGTCGAGCCGACATAGCCGGGCTTTTTCTTCGAGAAGCTCTCAAAGACGCGCAGCGCATCCAGCCATTCGAATTTGGCCATGTGCTCGCGCATCTGGGTGAGCAGGCGGTAGGCCTGGATGTTGTATTCCGCGCCCTTGGCTTCGGGCGCACTCAGCCATTTGCCCTCAAGCTTGACCTCGCCGTTGGACACCTTCTTCTTTTCTTCCTGGAGCGTGGCGATGATCTGCTCGGCTTCCTTGGACTCCGGCGTGTCCTTGTACTGATTGACGAACGGCCGCAGGCGATCCTGGATGATCTGCTCGTAGCGGTCGGGCGTCAGCAGGTCTTCGGTGGGCAGCAGCTTGCGCAGTTCGACGATTTCAACTTCCTCCGGGCGCTGGCGCACGACCTGATCAATGTCGGCGCGTGGAAAGTCCTTCTCGTCCCAGATCTTCGGCGTCAGCCGGTACTTCATGCGCACGGCATCAGGGGATTCACTGAGGATGTTGCCCTCGACCTTGTTGCCGTTTTTAAGGATGAGGTAGTCGGCGTGAAGCAGGGAGGTGCCGCAGGCGAGCGCCAGTAGCGCGAGGCGGATTCGACTGAATTTCATGGGATGGAATCGGGTGGAATGAAGGCATGGACCGTCGGTCATCCGACGGTTATTCGACGATTTAATCCGGATTCGCCGACTGAGTAAAGCCTGAAACGCGGTGAATCGCCTGGGCGCTCATTGGCTTTTGACCCGCCGGCCATTCCGTGTTTCATGGCGTCGCATGTCCAGCCGCCGCCACTTCCTCCGCACGGGCCTCGCGGCCGCGCTTGTCCCGGGCTCCGGTCTGCGCGCCCAGGCGACGCGCATCCCGGTGCGCGCCATCACCCGCGGCCCGCAGTTCCACTGGTTCGCCTACTACGACAAACTGCAGTTCTGTCCGCAAAACCGCCTCGTGCTCGGCAACCAGGTCGGTTTTGAACACCGCTCACCGCAGCCCGACGACATCATCCGCGTCGGCCTGGTCGATCTTGAGGACGGCGACCGCTGGACCGAGCTGGGCAGCTCGCGCGCCTGGAACTGGCAGCAGGGCTGCATGCTGCAGTGGCTGCCGGGCACGCAGGACACGGTGCTGTGGAATGATCGCGAGGACGGCCAGTTTGTCTGCCACCTGCTCGAGGTGAAGTCCGGCCGCAAACGCACCCTGCCACACCCGGTCTACGCGGTCAGCCCCGACGGCACCTGGGGCGTCTCGCCGGATTTCCGGCGCCTCAACGACACCCGCCCCGGCTATGGCTACGCCGGCATTGCCGATCCGAACCGCGACCGGCTCATCCCAGAGGATGGTGGCATCTGGAAGATCGATCTGGTGAGCGGCCGCCAGGAGTTGCTCATCACCCTGGCCCAGGCGGTGGCCATTCCGCACGAGGGCGGCTTCAGCCCGAATGCCAAGCACTGGTTCAACCACCTGCTGGTGTCGCCGGACGGTTCACGCTTCATTTTCCTGCACCGTTGGAAGGGCGATGGCGACAAGACCTTCCACACCCGCCTGTTCACCGCCGACAAGGACGGCAGGGATCTCTATGTGCTCGATCCGCTCGGTCGCACCTCGCACTTTGTCTGGCGCGACCCGCAGCACGTTTTTGCCTGGGCCTTGCACCCCAGCCACGGCGAGCGGTTTTATCTCTACAAGGACAAGACCCGCGAGGTGGCGGTGGTCGGCAAGGACAAGATGGATCGCAACGGCCACAACACCTACCTGCCCGGCACGGACAACGCCTGGGTGCTGAACGACGGCTACCCGGACAAGCAGCGCATGCAGACGCCCTACCTCTATCACATCCCGACCGATCGCCGCGTCGATCTCGGCCATTTCTACAGCCCGGCCTTTTACACCGGCGAGTGGCGTTGCGACACCCATCCGCGCAGCAGTCGTGACGGCCGTTTCGTCTGCATCGACTCGCCCCACCAGGGCGGCCGGCAGATGTACCTGATCGACGTCGGCGACATCGTCGGTTGAGGCTTGCCCATGAATGCCGCCGCCCCGGGTCCGACCCTCGCCCTCAGTACCCTGCTCGCGGTGGTGCTGGCGCTCCTGCTCGGGCAGTCCGGTGCCCTCCAGTCCGATCTCGGCGCCGATCCGGATGAGCCGGCCCACGCGGTCACCGCCCTGATGCTGCGCGACTATCTGGCCGAAGGTCTGGGTGGGTCGCCGATGGCCTTCGCCCGCGCCTACTATGAAGCCTTCCCGAAGGTGGCACTCGGGCATTACCCGCCGGGTTATTATCTGACGGCGGGGGTTGCCCTGCTGCCGCACCCGGATCCCGATGTCCTGCTCGGCCTGCAGGTGCTGTTCCTCGCCCTGCTCGCCGCGGTGACCGTGCGTTTCGCCGCCCCCCACCTCGGTGCCGGTGCCGCTTGGGCGGCCGCCCTGCTGGCGCTCGCCCTGCCACCCATGCTGAAGCTGTCGGTCCTGGTCATGGCCGACCTCCAGCTCGCCCTGCTCTGCCTGCTCGCGGCCCTGGCCTGGCTGCGATTTTTGCAGAGCGGCTCGGCGCGCCATTCCCTCGCCTTCGGTCTGCTCGCTGCCGCGGCCATTTTGACCAAGGGCTCCGGTCTGATGCTCGCGGCCCTGCCGCCGTTGACCGTGCTGTTCACCCGGCGCTGGGCCTCGCTCAAACAACCCGCTTGGTGGCTGGCCGCGCTGCCGGTCGCCCTGCTGGCCGCACCCTGGATGCTCTATTCCGCCGGCATCACTGGCGAGGGCATGGTGGCGCAGTCGGTGCCGGCATTTTTCCGCCAGGCCCTGGTCGAGTACACCCACCTGCTGCCGCATGCCCTCGGCTGGCCTTTGCTCGTGGTCGTGGTGGGGGCACTGCTGCGTTTGGCAGCCCTCGGCTGGCGCGACGGCCGGCTCGGCGAGTTCGAGTCGGTCCTGCTCGCCTGGCTCGCCGGGGGGGCGGCCCTGATGCTGCTGGTGCCGGCCGGTGTTTCCAGTCGCTACCTGGTGCCGCTGCTGGTGCCGCTGGCCCTGCTCGCCGTGCAGTCGCTCGGTCGTCTGCCTGTCCACGCCGCCCTGCGCACCTGGCTGCCCTGGGGCGTGCTGGTCGTTAGCCTGCTCAGCGTCGGCCTGCTCCCGCAGAAAACGGTCTCGGGCTATGGCACGGCCGTCGCCCGCGTGCTGGCGGAATCGTCCGCGGCAAAAACCGGCCGCCGGCTGGTCGCCTCCGACGCCCGTGGCGAGGGCGCCGTGATCGC
>CAZSBO010000069.1:0-19937 GCA_964605265.1 uncultured Prosthecobacter sp. | reverse complement strand
ATCCACGATCTACGATCTGTCATCAACTGCCGTCCCATGCCAGAGGTGGGCGATGTGATGGGCGAGGCGCAGGGGGTGACTGGCGTCAAGCCGGCTGAAGACGCGCTCCCAGACGTAGTGCCCGCTTTCATGCCGGCAGTGGCCGAGCAGGGTGCGGCTGGCTTCGCCAAGCTGCTAACGATTGATCTGCCGCCAGGTGTCGTCGGCCTCTTCCAGGCTGAGGGTGATGACGCCGCGGAGGTAGCCGATGGTGCGGGTGGGGTCGAGGGCGATGCTGACGATGTCGAAGAAGAGGACGTTGCCGCAACTGCAGTGGAAGGGTGTCATCCGCTTCCCTCCCGGCTAGCCTGCGCGCCTTCGTCCAAAAGCGCGGCGAGCAGATCCGCCAGGGGCACGGAGACGATGGCGGTGGCTTTGTCGCTCATGGCGTAGGGGAGGATGACCTGGCCGTTGTGAATGAGGGAGCCGCAGCTGTAGACGACGTTGGGGACGTAGCCTTCGCGCTCGACGCCCTCGGGACAGAGCAGCGGCTGGCGCAGGCGGCCGAGGACGCGGGTGGGATCGTCGAGATCAAGGAGCACGGCACCGATGCAGTAGCGGCGCATGGGTCCGACGCCGTGGGTGATAACGAGCCAGCCGGCCTCGGTCTCGAGGGGGGAGCCGCAGTTGCCGAGCTTGACGGATTCCCAGACCTCGGCCGGGCGCAGGATGAGGTGGGGATCGCTCCAGTAGTGGGGGTTGTCGGAGAACATGACGAAGAGGTTTTCGTCATCCTGGCGGGAGAGCATGGCGTGGCGGCCGTGGATGCGGCGCGGGAAGAGAGCCATGCCCTTGTTCTGAACGGCGCTGCCGTTGAGGGTGAGCACGCGGAAGTGCAGGAAGTCCTCGGTCTCAATGAGCTGGGGCAGGATGGCACGGCCGTTGTAGGCGGTGTAGGTGGCGAAGTAGGTGACGCTGCCGTCGTCATCGACAAAGCGGACGAAGCGGGCGTCCTCGATGCCGTTGCTTTCGTTGTCGGAGACAGGAAAGATGAGGCGTTCGCTAAGAGCCAGTGTCTCGGAGAAACGGACCTCATAATTCGAGTCGGCGAGCCACTGGATGCATTCGAGGGTGCGGCGCGTCTCATGAGTGTGAGGCAGGCTTTCGTGGCGGACGCGGAGGACGCTGGCGGCGAGTTCGGCGCGGTTGAACTCGGGGGCGAGCCCCTCCATGACTGCGGCGGTGCAGGCGTTGTCGAAGCCCATCTCGTGCAGTTTGATGATGAAGCGCTTCTTGCGGTAGCCGGGATTGGGCAGGACATCCGGCAGGCTGACGAAGCGTGAGACGGGAGTGAGCTGGATTTCGCCATCGGCATTGATGACGCCCTCGCGGAATTCGATGGAGGAGATGTGGCCCTCGCCGGTGGCGCGCAGGCTCATGATGAAGCGGAGCGCACCCGGCGGCAGCCCGCTCTGGTCGGGATGGGCGACGATGGAGGGATTGAAGAGGGCGGCGGCCTCGAGGGCGTACTCGCCGGAGAAGAGCGCGCCGATGAGCAACTGGCGGGCACGGCTGAGCGGTCTCTGGGTGAACACCTCAGGCTCGACCTTGGCGAAGTGACTCAGCAGGACGGACTCGATCTGCAGATGCCGGCCGTCGAAGTCGGCGTGCACGGCATTAAGTTCGACCTCGACCTCCGACTCGGTCAGCGTGAGGGCTCGACCGATGATGGCGGTGATGCGGCGTGAGCTGGAGGGGATGAAGGGGCGGATGATGACGCGGGCACTCTCCGGTTGAAGGAAGACCGGGTGACGGCGGAGGGCGGGAAAGATCATGGGCGTACGGGGCTGGGATGCTGGGCCCGGGTCATCTCCGCGAGCGCAAGGAGATAGGCGAGGGTGGACTCGGCACCCTGGTTTTCATTGCGTCGATCAGGGTGCAGGCCGTCGGCACAGCCACCCGTAAGCGGATCAGAAAGAGGGACGGCGAGATCGTTGCGGCCGAGAAACCAATCAAAGGCGCGGCGGGCTTCACGGTGCCAAGCGGGGTCGCCCGTGAAACGGCCAGCACAGAGGCAGGCGGCAACCATGGCCTGGGCCTCGACGGGTTGCTGGTCGAAATCGGCATGCCCGCCACCGCGGATGCAGAAGCCGTTGCTACCGATGGGGCGGAAGCAGCCGTTCGGGGTCTTCTGGATGGAAACCAGCCAGCCCAGGGACTTCAAGCCGATCCGGCGGGCTTCGTCGTGACCGATGGCGTGACCACAGAGGATCAGGGCCTGGCTGAGCCGGGCATTTTCATAGGTGGCACCGACCTCGAACCAGGGCCAGTCGGGCGTGGCGTAGGCCTGCCACAGGCGGACGAGCCCGGCGACCAGGCTCGCACGAGCCGCCAGGGCCTGCTCATGGTCCGGATGAGCGCCGAGATGGGCCTCAATGCCAAGCAGGGCAAAGGCGACGGCGCGCGGTGAAGTGAAACGACTGACCGCCGCCAGCCCCGCCTCGAAAAGTCTGGCACAAAGACTGCGCTGTCCCGGCAGCAGGGCGAGGGCGGTGCCGGTGCCCAGAGCCCAGAGGGCGCGGCCGTGACTGTCTTCACTGCCCTCATCCTCCAGCCACCGGCGATCAAAGCTCATGAAGTTCCTGAAGCGACCGCTGGCAGGCTGGAGCGCGGCGGCGAGAAAGGCGAGGTAGGTGGTGGACAGGGCTTCCAGCGGCACGGCCGCCGAGGTGCCGCCGAGCTCGGCGAGCTGGCAGCAGAGCAGGAAGGCGCGGGCATTGTCGTCCGTGCAGTAGCCGTGCTGGAAATCCGGCACGACATGCAGCGCATGCTGGAAGATGCCGGTGCTGTCGGTCATGCGCATGAGGTGATCCAGCTTCGGACGGGGCAGTTCCGGCTTTTTGCCGGACGTCCAACCGGCATAGACCGTGCGGGCGGGTGCCCGGTGCTCGGCACGGGCCCGCTCGAAACACTCCAGATAACGGGCGGCCACCCTCGACCAAATCATGTCGCGCCCCGCCTGCCAGGCCCTGGCCTGCGTCTGCTCAAGCAGCGCCGGATGATCCAGGTAGTCGATCACCGCCTCGGCGATTGCGGATGGCGAGGCGAAGGGCACGAGCCTGCCACAGCCGTCGGCCAGCAATTCCTGCGCATGCAGGTAGGGTGTGGAGATGACGGCACGTCCGGCACCAAAAACCTGCGCCAGCGTGCCCGAAGTGACCTGCCCGGCATGCAGGTACGGCGTGAGGTAGAGATCCGTGCCCGCAATGAATTCGCGCAGGTCCTCGGGTGAGACATAGCGGTTGTCGAAGATGACGTGATCCTTGACCCCGCGTTCCTCCGCCAACCACTCCAAACTCAGACGGTAGCGCTCGCCCTCGCGGGCCAGGAGATTCGGGTGCGTGGCTCCGAGGACGATGTACACCACCTCCGGGTGCGTTTGCAGAATTGCAGGCAGCGCCTCGATGACGTGCTCGATGCCTTTGCCGGGGCCGATCAGGCCAAAGGTGAGCAGCACCCTGCGCCCGCCCATGCCAAACTGTTCCTTCGCAGCCGCAGTGCCGGAAAAAGCGACATCCGGAATCCCGTGCGGAATCACTTCGATTCGTTGATCGGGCACCGCATAGACCTCGCGCAAAATCTCCGCCCCCTTCTCTACCATGACCACCAAACGTTCGCTCAGTTGGATGAGTTCCTCCATGACCCGCCGTTGCGCAGGCTCCGGGTCACTGAGCACAGTGTGCAGCGTCGTGACCACGGGCATGCGCACCTCCCGGAGAAGGGCGAGCAGATGACTGCCCGCCGGACCGCCGTAGATGCCAAACTCATGCTGAACGCTCAGCAGGGACACATTGGAAAAATTCAGGGAGTCAGCCGTGCGCCGATAAGAATCCAGATCCTTCTCCTCAAGCTGCCACCTCACGCGCGAGGGGTAGGCATAACCTTCCGGCCGGTCATTCACCGCCGCCACCATACCATCAAGCCCGGGTTCGGCTCGGCCAACCGCCTTGCACAGGTCATGGGTGAAGGTCGCAATTCCACACCGCCGGGGAACATAGTCGCCCAGGAAAACCACCTGCTTGAGTGGCAGCGGACGATTCATCCCCTACCCCCCCATTGAAGTTTCATGCGTTACAGGTCATGCCGCACCAACATAAAGCAACCGGTCATTTGCGCCTTCGCGTTCAGGTGGCCTCGGAACTCACGAGCGACAACCCCCTCCCGATTGGGTTTGGATGAGCAGGTAGCAACCTGCGGTGCAGCGCTCACCTCAGCATCAACATCCCATTCGCGCCCCATCAGCGGTTCACGACCGGATTGGGAAACCAAGAAGGACTCACGCCAAGGTGCCAAGCCTGCCACGCTGAATGCAACGGCGCCCTGCCCCCCTTCGTGCGATTCGTGGTTCCGAAATCTTGCTCCTCAGAAGAAGCGGACAAAAGTGTCCGCGCTCCCCTCGGATGACGAGCGCTGGTTCAAACCCGAGGAATGTCCAATAGCCAACAAGGAAGTCCCAATGACGAAGGGCTCTGGGTTCAGGACTCGGGCGTTGGTCATTCCTTGTTCGATATTCCCTTCTTCGGCTCGTTCCCGCGCTCCCTGCCAAACCCCAAGCCTTATTGCACTGCAGATGAATGAGGACGCAGAGAGGGTTTCAGTCACCCTTCAGACCTCTGCGGTGTTCCCTTCTGGCCCAGCGGGCAAGAGCGCCCCTCATCCCTCATCCCTCATCCCTCATCCCTCATCCATACGCCCGCACCTCGACGACGCGGGCATGATCCAAACCGTTCGTGGTGGTGACGGTCAGGCGCAGGGCGCGGGTGCTGATGGGGGTGGCCAGGCGGTGGACGCGGCGGCGCTGGTGGTTGCCTTCGACGCGGACGAGTTCCTGCCAGCCGTCGGCGGTTTCTGCCGCCAGGGTGTAGTCGCGCACGGTCTCGGGCTGGGGGCGACCCCAGAGCATCTTTTGGGTGTAGCCGTCGGCCATCGAGAGGGTGAGCAGGCGGTGCAGGCCGGTGTCGAAGACGAGCTGGATTTCGCCGAGCTCGACCGCTTCCGGCCAGCGCAGTTCGATCCAGGCGGGCAGGCCGGGCTGGCTCATCCAGCGGTGCAGGCCGGGTTGGCGACGTTCGGCAGGCAGGCGGGAGATGAGGCGGGTGCGACCGCTGCGCACCTGTTCCGGTCCGGCGCCGGGCTGGGCGCTGGAAGCGAGGATCTCGCTCGCTCGCGGCACAAGGTCGTCGGCATCGGCATGGGCGACATCGAGCAGGTGGGCATCATCGCGCAGCAGGCGCTGCTGGATGGCCTGCACGAGGTCGGGTCGGCTGGCGATGTCGGCCGGTGCGACGCCGGCGCGCAGGGCGAGAGCGGCGGCGGTGCCGACCCCCTGCCCGACCGCGGCGCAGGTGGCCATGACGCGGGTGGAGGCGAAGGCGATGTGGGTGGCGGAGAGGTTGCGACCGGCGAAGAAGAGGTTGCGCGGCCCGACCGAGACGCAGGCGCGCAGGGGGATGTCGTAGACGTAGGGCAGCTCGTGCTGGGTGCAGGGCGGCAGGTCGGGCGCATCGACGCCTTCCGGCGGATGGGTGTCGATCGGCCAGCCGCCAAACGCGATGGCATCGGCGAAGGGGCGCGACTCCAGCAGATCCGTTTCGCTGAGCAGGTGCTGGCCGAGGAAACGTCGGCTCTCGCGTTTGCCGGGCAGGAAACCGATCCATTCGAGCGCCCAGTGGGCGGCATCGACCTCGGAACGGTTTTTGACGAAGTCCCAAACGCCGAGCGTGATGGCGAGCAGCTCGTCGCGGATGCGTTCGTTGTCGCGGATGGTGTCAAGGCAGCCGCCCCATTCGATCCACCAGTAGCCATACTCAAGGCCGAGATCGAAGCCGCTCTGGGCGTAGGGTCGCAGGCGGAAATCACCGGCTTCGAAACGCCGCACCCAGGGCGGCGCGATGAAGGGCATGGGCCGGTCGTGGCGACGCGCCTGGAACAGGATCGAGGACCCGAGCGTGCGCTCGTCGGCCACCTCCTGGGCGAGCGTTTCGCCGTGCTCGGCCTTGGCCTCGCGCCCGTGCCGAAACGGCGCGCCGGCTTCGAGACCGAGCCGGCCATCGCCGGTGCAGTCGGCAAACATCGGCGCGCGGATGCGGAAGGCCTGCTCAGTGGAGGGGCGCTCGGCGCGCACCGAGCGGATTTGATCGCCCTCAACCTCGGCGGCGACGACAGTCGTGTTGAGCAGCAGGGTCAGGTTCGGCTCGCGCCGGCAGAGGTCGTAGAGATGCAGGTCCATCAGCGCCGGCGAGCGTTGGGGGTTGTGCACGGCGAGGTCGAGACGGATCTCCTCGATCAGGCCGCCCTCGCGCAGTTCATCGACGAGTTCGGTGCCGCCGTGCAGGCCGGTGGCGCCGACGATGTGCATGCGCACCTCGCTGGAGGCATTGCCGCCGAGCACGGAGCGATCCTGGCAGAGAATGACGCGGGTGCCGAGGCGGGCGGCGGCGAGTGCGCAGCAGACACCGGCGATGCCGCCACCGGCGACCAGCAGGTCGGTGTCGAGCGACTCCTCCACAGGGCCGGCCATGGTCAGGGAATGAGCGAGACGTCCCAGGGCCAAAGCGGCGTCAGGGCGCGGTTTTCGATCCAACCGCGCAGGTTCTCGGGTCGTGAGGGCACCTCGGCGTAGATCCAGGCGCCGCGTTTTTCCAGCAGGCGCACCTGGCTGCCGGGCGGCAGATCGATGACCGTGCCGGCGGTGGTAGTGGCGGCGGTGTAAGCGCGGATGTCGGGCGCGGTGACGATGTGGAGTTCATCGACCCGCTCCGCACTGGCAGGGCGCAGGGCGGCGAAGGCGGCCGAGGGCAGCAGCAGGGCCAGACCGCAGGCCGCGACCGTAAGCGGCCAGGAGGCGGAACCGCGTGAGAGCACGCGCCAGGTGAGCGGCAGCAGGGTCAACCACAGGCCGGCCGCGGCGAGCAGCAGCCATTCGTTGAGGGTCAGCTTGAGGCTCCAGCCGGCGAGCGTGGAGGTATCGCCAAAGCTCAGGAAGCGATACTGCTCAAACAGGTGGCGCAGGTTCTGGCGCAGCTCGGGTGAACGGCCGTCGAGCAACTGCGCGCGCTGGTACCAGAGCGCCGCGCGACCCGGATCCTGCTGGCGGTAGCGGGCATGGCCGATCAGCTCAAACAGGTCGGCCCCGAGTACCGCCGGCTCGCGCTTGGTGAGGCCCTCGGCGAGGTACTGGGCGCGACCGAAGTCGCCCTTCTCCAGCAGCGCCACGGCCTCGCGATACACGGCATCGGGCGTTTCCTCGGCGGCGGCGAGCGGGGCGCTGGCGAGCAGGAGCAGCAGCACAGCGGCGCGAGCCAGCGAATCCTGGAAGAGGCGGCGCAGGCGACCGAGCAGGCGCGAGCGTTCGGACTTTTCCAGCGGTGCTTCCGGGGTGGGCGCGAAGTTGAGCGACTGGTAGCGTTCGAGCAGGCGGCGCAGGTCGGGATCCTCGACACGGTCGAGGCCTTGGGCGACGTGGAGGAACTGCGCGGCGTGATGGAGGAAGTCGGCATCCGGCAGGCGCGAGGCGGCTTCCAGCGGTGCCCAGGCGCGGCGCAGTTCACCGGCGCGACCGGACTCCAGGGTCTCGCGACGGCGGCGTGCCCAGGCGGCGACGAAGGCGATGGCGAGCAGGCCCACGGGCGCGGCCTGCACGCTCCAGAACAGACGATTCTGCAGCAGCAGCGTGCCGGTGGGTGCCAGCCAGCGGGCGTCGGGGCGCGGACGAATGACGATGTCGGCCAGCTCCGGCTGCGGATCGGCGACCGGTGGCGGCGCGGTATCGACGGTGATCGCGCCCTGGGCGGATTCGGTGGCTGCCACGGCCGGCGCCGGGGTCATGGCCAGCGCGATGGGCTCGGTGCGCAGGGTGACGTACTGGCGCGTGCCGGGATTGAAGAAGTTGATCTCAAAGGGAGGCAGCTCGCGGTGCACGGCCTCGGGGATGAAGACCTGGGAGAAACCGATCTTGCGTTCCAGGGTCGGCGTCTGGTTTTGGTCGAGGTTGCCCTCGATGGCGTAGCGCTTGGCGGGGTAGGCCTTCCAGCCGCCCTGCTCGAGCAGGCGCGGCTCGGTGAGCGCATCGAAATTGCCGGAGCCCGACACCACCAGATCCACCGCCAGTGGATCACCCACCGTCAATGTGGTCGGCGTGGCATTGGCGGTGATCGTGAACTCGCCGACCGCGCCACTGAAGTTCTCGGGTCGGCCTTCCTCCGGCAGCGACAGCACCTTGAGCGTGACCGCCTGGCTCTTTACCGTCAGCTTGCGCGGTTCGGTGGGCACATTGAAGAAACCGGGCGGGAAGCCGGGCGGGAAATTGCCCTGGCGACCCGCATTCTCGATCGGCACATCGACGAGGATCTCCATCGAGGCCGGACCGACCTTCAATTCGCCGGTGCGCAGCGAGGAGAGCGTGCTGCGGAAGGTCAGCACGTAATAACCCACGCCGTCGATGGTGGTCATGGTCTGGTCGCTCTGCTGCGGGAAGCGGGCGATGGCGAAATCGCTCTTCTCGATCTCGACCAGGCCGAGCCGGCGCAGTTGCAGCTGGCGCGGCACGTACAGGCTGCAGTTGAGCTGCATGACCTCGCCTTGGTAGATCTCCTTGCGACCCGGCTCGATCTGCAGGATCGGCTGCAGCGCGTCGTCGCCGGCCGCGACCGGTGTGCCACCCTGTTCGACGATGAGCTTGACCTCGTTGGTGACGAGGGTGCGACCGCCGGCAACGAGTTCCTGGGCGGGAATGACGAACTCGCCCGGTTCGAGCGGCATGATGCCCCAGCTCAGTCGCACCGAGGTCGAGCGCCGGCCGTTGACGATGCTGACTTGGGTGGAGGTCGAGGCGACGGAGGTCTGCTGGATCTGCAGCGGCAGGCGCAGCTGGTTGCTGAAGGACTCAATCTGGCCGTCGCGCACCTCGACGACGTAGCTGAGGATCTGGTTGGGGCGCGCGGTGCCGGGCACCACGCGGGCATTGATCTCCTGGGCCTGCAGACCCGCCGCAGCGGCCAGGATCAGCACCGGGAGAAGAAAACGAAAATCAAATCGGCCAGTCATGATGGGTCACCAGTCCTTCCCGTTCACCGCCGGGTCGCGCGGGCGCACCAACTGCGCTTTTTTCTGGTCATCGGCGTAGGTGCGCAGGAAGGCGCGCGCCTCGTTGCGACTGAAACCGGTCGCCTCGTTCTGGCCTTCGTCGCCCGACTCGGCCTGTTCTTCGCCCTCCTCCCCTTCCTCGCCCTGATTGGCGGCCTGAATCTGGCCCTCGGGCAGCTCCTCCTCTTCGCCCTCGCCTTCCTTTTTCTTGCCAAGGCTTTCCTTGCGACTGCGGTCCTTGCCCTGGCCGTCCTTGTCGCCGGCCTCGCCTTCTTCACCTTCCTCGCCCTCTTCCCCTTTCTCGCCCTTTTCGCCCTTCTTTTTGTCGCCCTTCTGCTTCTGTTCCTGCTGGTTGATCTGCTCCTGCAGTTCCTCCAGGCGCTTCTGCACGAACTCGCGGTTCTCGCGCAGGGCGTCATCCTGGGGGTTGTGCTCAAGAGCGGCATCGAAGTGGCGCACCGAATCGCGCCAGGCGCGCACGGTGAACTTCGGCTGCTTGGCCAGGGCCTGATCGCCCTGATCGTACAAGCTGTGGGCGAGCCCCTGGTGGGCGCGTTCGCGCAGAGCCGGATCCTCCTCCTGCAGGGCCTGGCTGAAACCGGCGACCGCCCGATCGAAATCCTTGGCCTGGAAGGCCGAGTACCCGAGCGCCTGGGCAAAACCCGGGCGCAGGCGGTCGGGCAGTCCCTCGCGCAGGCTGCGGTCGAGCAGGTCCGCGGCCTGCTTGGGATCGCCCTGGGCAAAGGCCTCGCGGGCGCGCTCGGCACTCTCGGTACCGCGACTGAACCACGAGGCCCAGAGGGGGGCGGCTTCGACCGGCGGAGCGGCCAACAGCAAAACGGCCGCAGCGGCCGCCGGCAGGCCACGGGCCGGGCGGGGCGACGGAGAGGGGCGGAGGAACCAGGCGATCATGAGCAGCAGTACTCCCATAGACAACGGCCATTGATAACGTTCGATGGGTTTGACAATTTGCCGGGCTTCATTGGCCTGCGCCTGCAGGGCCGAGAGCAGGTCGCGCACCACGCCGGCGGCGAGCGGCTGGGAACCGAGCCGCAGGTGGCGGCCGCGGGTGAGGCGGGCGATCTCGACCAGCACGGATTCCTCCAGGCGGGTGCGCACGACGTTGCCCTCGGCATCGCGCACATACTCGCCGGCGCGCTCGGGATCCGGATCGGGGATGAGGGCACCGCTCTCGGTGCCGACACCGACGGTGAGCACGAGGATGTTCTTCTTGGCGGCCTGCTCGGCGAGGCTGCGCACCTCGGCATCGGGTTCACCGCCGTCGCTGAACAGGATGAGGCCGTGGTTGCGTGCCGGATTTTTCTCGAAGGTCTCGATGGCGAGACGCAGGGCCCGGCCGATCTCGCTGCCACCGCGCGGCACGGAGGTGAAGTCGAGCGAGTCGATGGCTTCCAGGATGGCCTCGTGATCGGTGGTGAGTGGTGCCTGCAGGTAGGCATTGCCGGCGAAGGCGATCAGGCCGACGCGGTCGGTCTTGAGCGCGACCATGAGGTCCTGGGCGGCGAGCTTGGCGCGGGTGAGCCGGTTCGGCGAAAGGTCGTCGGCCAGCATCGACCGCGAGGTGTCGAGGGCGAGGATGACATTGCGGCCCGACTCGACCTGGGTCTGGCGGTCCTCGCCCCAGCGCGGGCCGGCGAGGGCGAGCAGGAAGCAGGCGAGGGCGAGCAACTGCAGGGTGAAGATCAGGCCGGCGCGCCAGGGCGAGACGCCGACCAGCAGGGCGGCGCGCAGGCGCGGCGCGGTGAGTTGGGCCACCGCCCGGCGCGCGCGCCAGCCGGCGCCGAAGCGCAGCAGGGCGAGCACTGGCAGCAGGAGCAGCCAGAGCAGCAGGCGGGGTTCGGCAAAGCTGAGGTTCATGTGGCGACCGCCACCGGGGCGGCGTTGAGGAGGGTGAGACGCAGGGTCAGGGCGAGGGCCAGCAGGGCGGCGGCGGCGAGCAGCGGGAAGAAGAACATCTCGCGCGTTTCGACGATGCTGCGGCGCTTGATCTCGGTTTTTTCCAACTGGTCAATGGTCGAGAAGATTTCCTGCAGGGCGTTGAGGTCCTGGGCCATGTAGAACTGGCCGCCGCCGATGCGGGCGACCTCCATGAGCGTGGCCTCGTCGAACTCCTGGCGACCGCTGGTGATGACGCGGCCGTTGGGCAGCGGGATCATGTGCACGCCGGGCGTGCCGATGGCGATCGTGTAGATTTTTTGTCCGAGCGTGGCCGCCAGCTTGGCGGCGTCCTGCGGGTTGAGCTTGCCGCTGTTGTTGGCGCCGTCGGTGAGCAGGATGATGACCTTGCTCGGCACACTCTCCTTGTCGAGGCGGCGCGAGGCGGCGGCGATGCCCGAACCGATGGCGGTGCCGTCCTCCATGACACCGGTCTGCACGCGGTCGAGGTTGGCCTCCAGCCACTCGTGGTCGAGGGTGAGCGGACAGGGCTGGTAGGGCGCACCGGCGAAGGCGACGATGCCGATGCGGTCGCTCTTGCGGCCGCGGATGAAGTCGCGCATGACGCGCTTGGCGGCGATCAGGCGGTTGACCGGCCGGCCGTCGATGTAGAAGTCCTCGATGAGCATCGACAGCGAGACATCGACGGTCAGGCAGATGGCAATGCCCTCGGTGTTGTCCTCGTCGTGCGAGATGACCTTCTGCGGTCGCGCCAGGGCGACGATGGCCGAGGCGAGGCTGAGCAGGACCAGACCGAAGACAAAACCGCCGCGGCGTGAGCGCGCCTTGAAGCCGGGCTGGCGAAAGAGGAAGGCGGTCGGGAACAGCACCGCCGGCGCGCTGCCAGGGCGACTGCGCCACCAGGCGAGCACGGGCAGCAGCAGCAGCGTCCACAGCCAGGCCGGCTCCGCCCAAATGAAATCCTTGAGAAAGGGAATGTTCACGGCCGGTCCTCCTCAAGGTGGGCGATGGCCTGGGCGGCGAGCCGCTCGGCTTCCTCGCGGCTGGCGGGGATCGGCGCAAAGGAGAGTCGATCCCAGAGTTCGGCGAGCGGCGCGTAGCGATGCAGGCGCTGGGAGGTGGCCGGGATGGCATCGCCGGCAAACAGTTCCTGGCTGGTGCGGAAGGGCGCGGGAATGTGGTAGCGCTCGAGGAAGTAGGCGCGCAGGGCGGCGGAGACCTGGGCCGAGGTCAGGCCCGGCTCCTGCGAGGCGGCGCGCGCCTGGATCTCGCGCAGGGTTTTCAGCGCCTTTTGGAAGGGTCGCTTCGGCGGTACGGCGGCCGGAGCCGGCGGGCGCAGCAGCAGCCAGATCACCAGGCCAAGCAGGGCGGCGAGACCGAGGGCGCCGAGCACGATCAGGCCGGGCGGCAGGCCGGCGGGCGGCAGTTCCACCGCCGGCAGTTCCGGGTGCGGCAGCGGTTGCAGGGGCGGCCCCTTGGGCGCCGCCTGCTGGGCGAGCAACCAGGCGATCACTTGCGTCTCCTCCTTGCGCGAAAGTAGGCCTTCATCGCCGGGGCATAGTCCTCGTCGAGACGCACCTCGATGCGCTCGACGCCGTTCTTGCGCAGCAGTCGCTCCAGTTCCTCGTCGCGGGCGGCGACCGCCTCGGCGTAGCGACGGCGCACGGCCGGGTCGCTGGTGTTGACCACGAGCTGCGCGCCGGTTTCTGGATCCTGCAGGCAGATGCGCCCGGCGTCGGGCAGTTCCTCCTCCTGCGGATCGCGCACCTCGGCGGCGACCACGTCGTGCTTGGCCGCCAGCGGACGCAGGCTGGCCTCCCAGGCGGCATTGGGCGTGTGGAAATCGGAGACGATGACCACCAGTGCGCGGTGCGCGATGCGCTTGAGCGCGGTATCGAGCGCCGGCGCCAGATCGGTGCCGCTGCTCTGCGGGCGAATCGTCAGGATGTCGCGCAGGATGCGCAGGGCGTGGGCGCTGCCCTTGCGCGCCGGCAGATAGTGCTCAACGCGGTCGCTGACCAGCAGCAGGCCGACCTTGTCCTGGTTCTGCACGGCGCTGAAACCAAAGACCGCGGCCACCTCGGCGGCACGCTCGCGCTTGCTGTCCTCGACGCTGCCGAAGTCGCCCGAGGCACTGACATCGACGACAAGCATGACGGTCAGCTCGCGCTCCTCGATGTACTTGCGCACGAAGGGTTCGTTCATGCGCGCGGTGACGTTCCAGTCGAGGAAGCGCACGTCGTCGCCGGCCTGGTACTCGCGGAAGTCATCGAACTCAATCCCCTGCCCCTTGAAGCGCGAGTGGTACTGGCCGCCAAGGGTCTCCTTGACCATGCCACGGGTGATCAACTCGATGCGCCGCACCCGTTTCAGGATGCGCGCGAGCTTTTCGTCGTCGGTCTCGGTGGCGATGGACATGGCAGCGGTTCGGCGGCGCGCGGCAAGGCGCGCCCGGGGGTCACGGCACGGGCAGCTTGTCGAGCAACTGGCGGATGACCTCCTCGCTGGTGACGCCCTCGGCCTCGGCCTCGTAGGACAGCAGGATGCGGTGGCGCAGGATGTCCGGGGCGAGATCCTTGATGTCCTGGGGGGTGACGTAGTTGCGGCCGTTGAGGAAGGCGAGCGCCTTGGCGGCGAGGGCGAGATTGATCGTGCCGCGCGGCGAGGCGCCGCAGCGGATGAGCAGCTTCAAATGCGGCGCCACGGTCTCGGGGGTGCGCGTTGCCTGGATGATGGCCACAATGTAATCGCGGATCTTCTCATCGATATGGATGGCATTGACCAGGGCGCGGCTGGCGACGATGTCGGCAGCCAGGGCCACCGGACTAACATCGAGCTTGGGCGCCGAAGTGGCCATGGCGTCGAGCACCTGTCGCTCCTCGGCCGGCGTCGGATACACCACGCGCACCTTGAAGAGGAAGCGGTCGAGCTGGGCTTCCGGCAGCGTGTAGGTGCCTTCCTGGTCGATCGGGTTCTGGGTGGCCAGCACCATGAAGGGATCCGGCAGCTTGTAGGTGTTCTCGCCGATCGTCACCTGGCGTTCCTGCATCGCTTCGAGCAGGGCACTCTGCACCTTGGCCGGCGCGCGGTTGATTTCATCGGCCAGCACCAGGTTGGCGAAGACCGGACCGAGGCGCGGGCTGAAGGTGCCGTCCTTGGGATGGTACACCATGGTGCCGATGACGTCGGCCGGCAGCAGGTCGGGCGTGAACTGGATGCGCTTGAAGTCGGCCTTGAGCGCGTTCGCCAGCGTGCGCACCGCCAGCGTCTTGGCCAGGCCGGGCACGCCTTCGAGCAGGACGTGCATGTTGGTGAGCAGGGCGACCAGCAGTCGGTCAACCAGCTCGGTCTGGCCGATCAAGACGCGGGCGATCTCGCTGCGCAGCGGCTGGACCCAGGCGGCGGATCGGGCGATGGTTTCCGAATCGGGGACGCTGGCTGGGGTGGAATTGGGGGGCATGGGAAAAGAAAACGTCAATGGGGCGGGGTTCAGAGTCAAGAAAGGACCGGGCTGTTCAAAAAGTCGGTGACAGAGGGCGAACACATCTCAATGCTCGTCCTCGCCGCTGCTGCCACCGCCGCTGGCACTGACCCAGCCGCCGAAGAACAGGGCGTTGGCGAGCAGCTTCTC
Organism: uncultured Prosthecobacter sp.; assembly: GCA_964605265.1. Taxonomy (GTDB): domain Bacteria; phylum Verrucomicrobiota; class Verrucomicrobiia; order Verrucomicrobiales; family Verrucomicrobiaceae; genus Prosthecobacter. Next base: position 5,266 of record CAZSBO010000069.1, on the reverse strand, counting down.
GGTGCCCAGCCAGTGGCCGCGGAACACCGGGTTGTCGGTGAACAGCAGCACGCGACCGCTGCCAACGACCCGCACCTGCAACGGCGTCGTGCCCTGCAGGGCGGCGAGGTTTTCCTTCGAGGCGGAGCCGGAGACGAGCGGCTTGTCCGTGTACTGCAGCGGGTTCAGGTAGCTGCTGGAGGCGGGTTTGAGGAAGGTGGTGCCGTCGCGCATGAGCTGGATCCGCGGCCGGTCGCCGAGCCCCCAGGCGAGCGGATGGGTGCGATCGAACACCGCCTCGACGATGACGCCGTTGAGTTCGCGGGCCGTGCGCCGCTCATCGGCCTCGTCGTAGGGCAGCGACTGCTGGGTCGGCCGGTCCTTGGCCACCGCCTCCGGGGCGGCCTTGGCAAGCTCGACCTTGCACCAGTCCTGCGCCGCCAGCGAGCCGGTGGCGCTGCCGAGGGCGATCAGGTTGCCGCCGCGCTCGACCCAGCCCTGCAGGGCCGATCGCGCACCGGCCGGCAGGGCGCTGAACGAGGCCCCGGCGAGGAGGACCGCGGAGACATCGGCGAGCAGGGTTGCGTTGAGTTGCGTCGCCTCGGCCATGACCAGCGGCGTCTGCCAGACCTGATCGAACTGGTGCCAGACCTCGCCGGCGAGCGTCGAGGTGACGCCGGGTCCGGTCACCAGCAGCACACCGTCGAGGCGCACCGGCCGGAAGCTCGGGCTGCCGAGGTCGGGCACGCTGCCATGGTAACCGGTGGCGAGCGCCTGCACCTGCAGGCCGTCCTCGCGGGCGATCACCTGCATCAGCTCGCGCAGGGCCGCCGCGCTGAGCGACTCCTGGACGCCCACCGGCACCACGATGCTGCCCTGCGGCCAGGTCTGGCGCGGATCGCCGGCGGTGGTGAAGCGACGCGTGGCCGCCCAGCAGCGCACCTTGGCTTCAACCAGGCGGAAGAGCGCGCGCGGCGCCTGGCGCGCTTCCCAGGAGAAGACATAGGCGTAGGCCGGATCCGCGCCGCTGAGGGCGCCGGCCACCTTCATCTGCGGTTGCTTGGCAGCGGCAGGCACCGTGGGCAGTTCGGCGCCGACCAGGCCGAAGGCGGACGGCAGGTGCCAGGCCGAGACATCGTAGAAGTTGTTGCTGGCAAACTCCGTGCGCGTTTCAAAGATCGCCCGGATCAGCTTGAACTGACGCTGGCGCACCGGCACGACCAGCGATTCGGCGGCGCGGAAGGTCCGGCCAGCCGCACGCACGTCGTCGGCCGGACGATGACTCTGGATGCGGTGGCGGGTGAGCAGTTCCTGAAAGGCCTGCAGGCGGGCCGGATCGCCGGGCGCGCTGAAGACATGGGCCTGCACCTTGGCCGCGGCCGCCTCGGCGACGGCTTCGCGGTAAAACGCGCGCTGGTAGGCGAGCAGTTCCGGTCGCAGGGCCAGGGCTGAGCGCAGGCTCGACAGCGAGGTGGCCAGCTGGTTGCGGATCGTGAAGGCAAAGGTCAGGCGACCGTGCTCGGTGTCCTGATGATGGCCTCGCGAGCTGGCCTGCTCGAAGAGCACGCCGACCGAGCCGTTGACGTCGGGATAGGTCGAGCCCTTGCCGATGTAATAGTCGTCGTAGGATTCGCCGCTGTAGTAGAGCGAGCCGATGGCGTCGAGGGCGCGGGCATGCTCCTGCGCCATACGTTCGGTGAGCGACTGGTTTTCCTCGGGCGTCAGCGGGTGCACCATCTTGGCGATACCCGGCTGGAAAAAGTAGCTGCGGTTGACGTTGCCCATCTCGTGGTAGTCGGTGACGAGGTTGGGCTGCCAGTCGTGGAACAGGCGCAGCCGCCCCTGCGACTCCGGATGCACGGCCGGCAGCCAGTCGCGGTTGAGATCGAACCAGTAATAATTGGAGCGACCGTTCGGCCAGCCCTCCTGGTGCTCGCGATCGGCCCGGTGCCCGCTGGGCCGCCGGCCGCGGTGGCTGTTGGTCCAGTCGGCAAACCGCTCAAAGCCGTCCGGATTCAGACAGGGCTCGAGCAGGATGACCGATTTCTCCAGCAGTTCGAGCGTCGCCGCGTCGCGCGCCGCCGCCAGGTGGTAGGCCAGCAGCACGGCGGCGTTCGAGGCGCTCGGCTCGTTGCCATGCACGCCGTACCCCATCCAGACGATTACCGGAGCATCGGCGGGCACTTCCGCCGGCTGCGGCGATTCGACCCGCGCCACGTGCGCCTTGCGCAGGGCCTCCAGGCGACTGTGGTTGGCGGGCGCGGTGATTTTCAGGCAGAGCAGCGGCCGACGGCCGTGCGAGCGGGCATATTCCTCCAGCTCGATGCGGTCGGACAGCTCTGCCAGGCGCTGCAGGTAACCGACCAGTTCGTGGTGATGCAGGTGCCACTCGCCAAAGCGCCAGCCCAGGGCCTGCTCGGGGGTCGGCACCGCCGGATCGTAGTCGGCCGCGGCCACCGGCAGGTAATACTCCAAGCCCGGCGCCGCGTCGGCCGCCGGGGCACGCACGGACAGGCAGAGCAGGACGGCGACGAAAAGCAGGGAGACGGAACGCATGGCAGCCGAGCACAAAGGCGGCGGGCGGGGGCATCTTTCCGGCTTTTTGCCCTGCCCCGCCCTGCAATGCCGCGGCAGCCCGGTTCGTTTGCTCCTCATGATGCGTCGCCTCGCCCTGCCACTCGCCCTCCTCCTGACCCTGTCCGCCAGCGGTCAGCAGCTCGCCCTGCAAAAAAAGGACGTCGTTCTGACCCCGCCGAAAAACCTCAAAACGAAACGGCCACCGGGTTACACGATTCCCATCGTCGACCTCAGCGCGGAGACCCGGCGCCAGGTCATCGTCGATCGCGAGCCCGGCCAGTACCTCGGCCACCCGACCACCGTTTTGCTGGAGGATCAAAAGACCCTGCTGACCGTCTATCCGAAGGGCCACGGCCGAGGAGCCATCGTGTACAAGCGCAGTGACGACGCCGGCCTGACCTGGAGCGAGCGACTGCCAACCCCCAAGAACTGGGAAACCTCGCTGGAAGTGCCCACCCTGCACCGGGTCGTCGACGCGGCGGGCAAAAAACGCCTGATCCTGTTCAGTGGCCTGCACCCGATCCGCATGGCGGTTTCGGAGGACGACGGCGCCAGTTGGAGTGAGCTGCGCCCAATCGGCAACTTTGGCGGCATCGTCACCATGTCGAGCCTGATCGAACTGAAGCAGCCCGGCCATTACCTGGCGTTCTTCCACGACGACGGCCGCTTCATCCGTGGCGGCAGCGAGCCCAAGTTCCTGGTCAGGAGTCCGCACAGCGACCACGTCAGCACAGCTGCCAAACCCTGGCGGTTCTGGGTGTACACCACCCTGTCGACCGATGGCGGCCTGACCTGGAGCGCGCCGACGCCGATCGCCTCCCTGTCCGATGCCAACCTCTGCGAACCCGGTGTCGTGCGCTCGCCCGACGGCCGCCAGATCGCCGTGCTGCTGCGCGAAAACTCGCGCAAGTACAACAGCTTCATCATCTTCTCCGACGACGAGGGCCAGACCTGGACCGAGCCGAAGGAACTGCCCGCCGCCCTGACCGGCGACCGCCACGTCGGCAAGTACGCCCCGGATGGCCGGCTTTTCCTGAGCTTCCGCGACACCACCCACGTCAGCCCCACCAAGGGCGACTGGGTGGGCTGGGTCGGCCGTTACGAGGACCTCGTCAACGGCAGCGAAGGGCAGTACCGGGTGCGGCTCATGGACAACACCAAGGGCGCCGACTGCACCTACCCGGGGGTCGAAATCCTGCCCGACGGCACCTTCGTGACCACCACCTACGGTCACTGGACCGAGGGTGAACCGGCCTACGTGGTCAGCGTCCGCTTCACGCTGGCCGAACTCGACGCGAAGCTGAAGCCTTGACGACACTGTAACGCTCAACGCGTTTGATTGACGACCGACCCAAACCCGTGCTACCTGTGGAATTATGCGTCGCCCCTGGATCAAAATCGAAACCGCCACCCCGGACAAACCGGAAATCTGCGCCATCGCCACCCGTCTGCGGATCGACACCGACAGCGTCGTCGGCAAGCTGGTTCGCCTCTGGTCCTGGGCCGAAGTCAACCGCGTTGAAGGAAACGATATTGGCGTTACAAAAGAGTTCATTGATAAGCTGGTCGGGCGCAAGGGCTTCGCTGAGGCTCTGGAGGCCTCCGGTTGGTTGAAGGCCCACGGCGAAGCGTTACAGTTTCCGAATTTTGAGCGTCACAATGGCAACGCTTCCAAGATCCGCGGCCAGACCGCCAAACGCGTCGAACGCCACCGCCAACGCCAGCCAAGCCCCAAGCTAGCCCCCATGGCTGGGGCGATCGAAGAACCGACGGTCTACTTGTCGCCAGAAGCCGCCTCAGAAAATACCGATTCGAACGTCAAAAACACACAAGACTCACTGATTGAGAATGATGCGCCTCTTGAGTTTCATTCTTCGATTGAGCCCGATACGGAACCTGAATCGTCACTAATTTCTAACGATTCTATCGTTACTGAAAGCGAACTTACCCCAGCCACATCGCAGGCCGAAACAGCCACGGAGGAAGCCGCTGACGAAGCTGAGTCCAGCGGCAAACTGCCGCGCTTGACCAAGCGCACGGCGCGCCTGCCGGCCGATGAAGATCAGCCGATGCTGTTCTGATTACTCCTGTCATTTATAACGATCTAATCGTTATAAATTACCAGAATTCTGACGACAGCGGCTGCAGTTCAGCCACGCGGCTCGCGTCCTAGCTGGCCGCAACCCGCCCTTGTCCCAGGGCCGTTCGGCGGCCAGAAAAACCCGCCGCCCCCGGTCGCTGGCGACTTTTTTACCGGGTCGCAAGCTTGCCGCTTGCGTGGGCGTCGGCCCTGCCGCAAACAGGGCGGGCGCATGAGCGGATTCACCGGCACACTCAACCCCCAGCAACGAGACGCGGCAACCCACATTCACGGCCCGCTCCTGATCCTGGCCGGGGCCGGTACCGGCAAGACCCGCGTCATCACCGCGCGCATCGCCTACATGGTCAACGAGGGCATCCTGCCCGAGCACATCCTGGCGGTCACCTTCACCAACAAGGCCGCCACTGAAATGCGCGAGCGCGTCAAGGACATGGTCCGCGACGGCCTGGGCCGCAAGGTCGTGCTCGGCACCTTCCACGCCTTCTGCGCCCGCCTTCTGCGCGAATTTGCCGCCCATGTCGGCTACAAGCCGAACTTCGTCATCTACAGCCAGTCGGAGCAGATCAGCCTGATGAAGCGGGTGCTCAAGGACCTGCTGGTCAAGGACGA
>CAZSBO010000068.1:12493-19954 GCA_964605265.1 uncultured Prosthecobacter sp. | reverse complement strand
GATTGCCGGCCAGCATGTTGTGGGCGAGCGTCAGGTCGGTCGCCGCCATGGTATTTGTCTGCTGGCGAACGGTCGTAGTGTCCCCTGAAGGCAAGGTCTGTGCCGGAACGACGGTCTGACCATGCTTGCCGGCCAGCAAAGTCTTCTGACCGAAATCGTGGTAAACGGTCGTGCCAACCCTACCCAGCACCTTCATCGGGTAAATCCAACCCGCTTGGTACCAGCCCTCGCCGCCAGCGTCACCGAAGTTGGTAAAGCTGACCCCGGGCGTGTTGGCGCCACCCTGAATTTCAATCGACGGCGACACGCGCGGACTGGTGTTGGTGAAGGTCAGGCCGTTGAAGCGCTGCACGGCGGACGTATGATGCCTCGCGCCGATGCACAACCCGGTCATCACCCTTGCCAGTTCAGCGATGTCATCGTTGTCGTAGGTCGGGATGGGCAGGCCGCCGGCGTCGAGCACCAGACTGCCGTCCGGGTGGCGCAGCACCAGACCGATCGAGAACAGCTGCATGATCTCGCGGGCGTAGTTCTCATCCGGGAAGATGGTGACGCCACCGGAGACGTACTGGGCACGGTTGCGCAGGTGGCTGAGGTAGATGCCCATCATCGGGCTGTAGGTGACGTTCTCGAGGATCGTGCGGTACTTGCCAAAGGCGTTGTTGGCGAGCATGTCCCAGTAGTTGGCGGCGCCGTAGTGGCGACCCTGAACGGTGGCATCGATCTCCGAAATGACGAGGATTTCACTGAGCGCCTGGGTCATGCGCTGACGCACCTGCGCCTTCGCCTGCATGGCCAGCGTCCACATCTCGCGACGGCGGTTGTTGTGGAAGGGATGGTTGTTGTTGTAAGTGCCGTTGGCGGTGCTGCTGATGGTGGTGACGAAACCGAAGCCGTCGCGTGAGGCGGTGTAGGACTCACCGGCGAACTTCGGGTCGTTGCCGGTCCACAGCGGCTTGTTGCCGCGCAGGACGAACTCCTCGTTGTCGGCGGCGATGACGAGCTGCATCAGGCTCGGGTTGGGCGTCTGCCCGACATCCATCTGCTTGTCGAGCCAGGCCTCGTAGCCATCCAGATAGGTGCCGCCGCCGCCGACCGCCGTGTTCACCGCCGCCAGCACTTCATCGTACAACTCCTGGGTGCCACCGTAGGTGCACTGGTCGAGGAAGCGCCAGATGTCGCGCTCCAGGGCGGCACCGGTGGGCTCGACCCAGGCGCCGCTGCCGAGGGTCGGCGAGCCGTGCTGGGCGGTGTTGTAGGTGAAGATGGTGGAACCGACCGCCTTGTTGAAGTAACCGCGGATTTCGCCGGTGGGATTGTCGGCCGTGGTGATGCTGATGTAGAGCTGGCCCTGGTGCAGGGCGGTCAGCATGGCCTGGTCGGTGAGCTTGACGCTGGCGGCGCGGATGTTCCAACTGCGGCCGGAAACCTGACCGAGACCGACGTTGATGATGTCGTCGTTCTCCACCCGCAGGTAGGCGGTGTTTTGCGGCGAGGTGAGGTTGCTGAAGGTGAGGCTGATGCTGGCTCCGTCGTTGTCGCCCTCGATCAACGCCGTGGCCAGACCGGTGGCATTGGTCACCACGCCGGACTCACGCCCCAGGTAGGCGACGAACAGCGTACGGTTGGACTCGACTCCGGGCACGGCATCGGCGATGGCCACCGTCGCCTCGGCCACGGCGCTCGAAAGCGCGGCCTCCGGCGGTGCGAAGGCCACCTTGACATGCTCCGGCACTTCATTGGCGGCATCCGGCACCGGCTGCACCAGCACGGCGTGGGGATTGCCGGGCGTGCCGGCATTGGCGGGGATCGTGATCCTGCCACCGCTCAGACCCGTGATGCTGAAGTCGGTCGGCGAGGCATCGCTCTTGGTCGGCTCCGGCGCCCCGGCCAGGGTGGTGACGCTGACGGTCAGCGGCATCGTGCCAAAGCTGCGGGTCAGGCCGATGCGCGCGGCCACGGGCGCCGGCACTCCGGCCCCGCGGTCATCCGCCTCGTAACCCTTTTCAAAACCCGCCAGCGGCGCCGCCGTCAGCGAGAGCAGGCTGCGCAGCGTGTCGTAATCGTTGGCGACACCTCCGGAGGCGTTCTCCGGACTGTTGGCAAGGGCGGGATTGGTGCCGCTCTTGTGCTCCGCCCAGTCGGGCACGCCATCGCCGTCGCTGTCGTGATCCATCACCTCCAGCTTGTAAAACCTCTTGGTTCCACCCGGGCGGGTGATGACAATGCTGTCGTCAGAACCGTCCACGGTGCTCACCTTGGTGGAACCCGACACCAGGGTCCAGGTGCCGCCCGAGGGAACATCCGACTCCAGCACCTGGTACTTCTTGCCACGCTGCGGCTTGAAGTTGAAAACCAGATTGGCGCCTGTGCTGGCGACGTCGCCCACCTGGGTGCAATCGGCGGGATCGAAGGGATCCGTGCCGGCGATGGACTCGGTCAGGTTCGAGCAGCCATCCTTGTCTTCATCACCCGCGGGATCCAATCCCCAGGCGCCATGCAACTGCTGCCAGACATCGCAGAGGCCGTCCGCCGCGCCCTGCCCGGGTGCCGTGCTGAAAAAGTCCGTGGCGGCCATCGCTGGCAGGACGGCCAGCAGGCCGAGCGCGGCGGCACAGGCCCGTCCAAAAGAAGACCGGGGTACGCGTGGGAGGCGGGTCATGGCGGAAAAACGGAGTGGCGGTTGGACCGTGGCGAAGGCTGCCTTGGGAGGATGGCTCTGCGGCAATTTCTACGCTTTTAACAAAAAGTGCGCCTGCAAGTCAATGCCATCTTCCGGACGCCTCATGCCCCAGGGGATCCCCCGGTCTTTTGTTTCACGGCGCAGAAAACAGGCTTGTTCACCTCGGGAAAATTTGTTGGAATCCGATTCCCCGCCGCCATGAAACCCGCTGCCCTGCTCCTGCTGACCGTCCTGGCCGGAGATGTCTCAGCGGCTTTTCCAACGCTCCATCTGCAGCCGGTCTGCGACGACCAGCTGCATGCGCCAACCGAGCTGACCCATGCCGGTGACGGCAGCGGCCGCCTCTTCATCTGCGATCAACCGGGCCAAATCCGTATTTTCCAGCACGGCATGCTGCTGCCGGAGCCGTTTTTGGATCTCGGTGCTGAGTTTGAGCATCCAGACCCCGATACACCGGATCTCGTCGGCACCGGCTACACCGAGCGCGGTCTGCTTGGCCTGGCCTTTCACCCCGGCTTTGCCGATCCCATGTCGCCAGGCCACCGCCGGTTCTACGTCAACTACACCACCCTGGCCAGCCACCCTACCCTGAATCCCGTCGGCGCCGGCGGCGGCACCGACTGCGTCACCGTCATCGCCGAATTCCAAGTCTCCGCCGAGGATCCGAATCAGGCCGATCCCGCCAGCAAGCGCGTGGTCCTCACCTACGGCCAGCCGCAATCCAACCACAACGGCGGTCAACTGGCCTTCGGCCCGGACGGCCTGCTGTACATCGGCAGTGGCGACGGCGGTGGCAGCCACGACAACCAGCTTGGCCACACTGAGGGCACCAGCTCGCGGCCGGCGGCACCCAACCAGCGGCTGACCGGCAGCCTGGGTAACGGCCAGGATCGGCGCAGCCTGCTGGGCAAGATCCTGCGCATCGATCCACTCGGCACTGACGGCCCCGGCGGCAGCTACGGGATTCCAGCCGACAACCCCTTCATCGGCCAGACCCAGGACCTGCCAGGCACCTCCCTCGACGGACCCATGCGCGGCGAAATCTTCGCCTACGGCCTGCGCAACCCGTGGAAGTTCAGCTTTGACGCCTCCTTCGGCGGCGCCGCACGGCTGATCTGCGCGGATGTCGGCCAGGGCGACGTCGAGGAACTCGATTTCATCACGGCGGGCGGCAACTTCGGCTGGCGCCTCAAGGAGGGCAGCGTCGATTTCGATCTGCCGACCGTTTATCAGCCCGAACCCGCCGGGGTCGGCGCCCCCATCGTCATCGCACCCTTCGCCCAATACGCCCACCCCAACGCCACCCTGCCGGGCACGGAGTCCCTACCCAAACTCGGCACCTCGATCACCGGCGGTTACGTCTACCGCGGCACGGCCATTCCCGCCCTGCAGGGCAAGTACCTCTGCGCCGATTACGCCGCCAACGGCATCGGCGGCGGCGGCGGCGTGCTGATCGGGGTCGAGGAGACCTCGCCGGGTGTTTTCAGCGCACCGACCCTGATACCCCTGCTCGATCCCCTGCCCTCCCAGGCGCGCATCTACACCTTCGGCCAGGATGAGGCCGGGGAAATGTACGTGGCCGTGAAGACCACCTCGGGCGTGCTCGCCCTGGATGGCGGCAAGCCGGCGGGCACGATCTACCGCATCGCGCCGGCACAGACCTCGATCGAGCTGACCGCTGATCGCGACAACACCCTCTATGAAACCGGTGCCGCCGCCGGCGAAGTGCGAAGCAATGGCAAGGGCCCCTTTGTCTACGCAGGCAAAACCGGCGAAAGCGCCGAGTTCATGCGACGCCGAGCGCTGGTTCATTTCGATCTTGCCGGCGTGCCGCCCGAGGCCACGGTCACCGGCGTCGCGCTCTCCCTGCGCCTGAGCCTGCAGGTCGCCCAGGATTACGCGATGAAAGTGCACAAGGTCAGCGCCGCCTGGGGCGAAGGGGATTCCAATGCCGGCGATCCCGGGGGTGCCGGCACCCCCCCCGCCCCGAACGACGCCACCTGGCACCACCGCTTCTACAGCACCACAAGCCCGGTGCTTTGGACGAATCCCGGCGGTGACTTCGCCGCCATCGCCTCCGCCACCCGCAACGTTGGCAATTTTCTGACCGAACCCGTGCAGACCTGGACCGGCAACGGTTTGCTCACCGATGTGCAATCCTGGCTTGCCGACCCCAGTAGCAACCATGGCTGGATCCTGCTTGGCGAGGAGGTCGAAGCCTACTCCGCCCAGCGTTTTGCCAGTCGCGAGGCGCCGGCGGCTCAGGACCGCCCGAAACTCACCCTCACCTACCTCGCCGCCCCCGCGCCAAGCCGCCGCGAAGCCTGGCTGGCCGAGCATTACCCGGACGAACCGGTCGGCTTTTACCTGGATCCCGCCGCCGACGAGGACGGCGACGGCCTTGCCACGGAATTCGAGTACGCGCTCGACCTCGATCCACACAGCGTGAACGACGTCGATCTGCTCAGCGTCGAGGTGCGGCCCGGCGATGAGGGTGGCACCGACCACATCTTCCACTTCCAGCGCAACGCCGACGCGACGGATCTCGACCTCCGGCTCGAGTTCAGCCTCGCGCCGGACGACTGGCAAGTCCTCGCCCGCAGTGAGGCCGGTGCCGCCATGACGGCGGAAAACGGTGCCGAGGTGCTGACCGACGAAGCCGTCAACGGCAGCCAGTACCTCGTCAGCATCCGCCTGCACGCCCCGGATGAGAGCCCGCTGCAGCGCGGCTTTGGCCGGCTGCGCCTGGAACGGCGACCTCAGTAACCGCCCGAGCCGAGGCGGGCCTCGCGTGCGGTCGTGTCCCCATCGGCGGCGCGGCGTTTGAACTCGTCGAGGATGGCCTTCGTGGCGCTGGCGCCGAGGCGGGTGCAGCCGAGCTCGCGCACCAACAACAAACCATCGAGATCGCGCACGCCGCCGGCCGCCTTGACCTGAACGTGGGACGGGCTGTGGGCGCGCATGAGGCGCAGGTCATGCTCGGTGGCACCGCGGTAGTCGTAACCCCCCGCCGGTTGCTTGACAAAACCGTAGCCGGTGGAGGTCTTCACCCAGTCGGCCCCGGCGCGGCCGCAGATCTCGCAGAGGCGAACCTTGGTGGCGTCCTCGGGCAGGTAGTCATTCTCAAAGATCACCTTCAGCTTGGCGCCGTGCCGGTGCGCCGCCTCGGCGACCGCACGGATTTCGTTCTCGACATAGTCCCAGTCGCCGCCCAGCGCCTTGCCGATGTTGATGACCATGTCGATCTCCACCGCGCCATCGCGACAGGCAGTCTCGGTCTCGAACACTTTCACCGCCGTGCTGCTGTTGCCGGCGGGAAAGCCGATGACACAACCCACCCGCACCGGCGTGCCGCGCAGCAACTCGGCGGCGCGGGCGACAAAATACGGCTTCACGCAGACGGAGGCGACGCCGTACTCGGCCGCCAGCCGGCAGCCGGCCTCGGCCTCCGCATCGGTGAGCGAGGGATGCAGCAGCGAGTGGTCGATCATGCCGGCCAACTCTTCAAAGGTGGGATTCATGCGGGGGAGTCGGTCAGAAACGAAAGCGCGGGCCAGCCATGCTCACAGGCGACGCAGGCTGCCGATGCGGAACATGCCGTTCGTGAGCTTGGCATTGTCCTGCGCGGCGCGCTCGGCATCGAGGTGGAGCAGGTGCGGGAACTCGCGCAGCTCGATGCGGTGCAGGCCGTCGACGGGCTTGTCGAAAGCCGCGGCGAGATCCTCCAGCGCCTTGATCTTGACACCATTGACCGCCAGCACGACCTGGCCGCTCTGGCGCTCGTAGCCCTGGGTGGTGGGGGTCGGCAGCACGGCGCTGAGGAAGACGACGCGGCGACGGCCCTCGTCCTCAAAGGCCTCGGGATTGGCGGCGGCGCGGGCGAGCCGCAGCAGGGGACCACCGAGTTGCTCGCGACCAAAGGAGTTCAGGTAGGGACGGGTCAGTTCCTGGAAGAGCAGACCGCCGTGCAACACATAGCGCGGCCCCTCATCGAACTGGTAGGGCAGCACGAGATAATCCTCGGGCAGCTTGCGGGTGAGTTTGCCCTTCAACACGACCTCCTTGCCCTTGCGCAGGACAAGGATCTCCACCTCGTCGCCGATGAAGGCCCGGCCGCGCACGACGTGGCTGATGCTGAGCGCGCCATACTGCGCGTCCTGGTAGTCGCCGCGTGCATCGATGCGTTCACCATTGATGGCCAGCAGGATGTCGCCCTCGCGGACACCGGCGCGCTCGGCCGAGGCGCCCTTGACGACCTTGCTGATGTACACGCCCGGCTGGTCCGGCTTCAAGCCGAGGAACTCACGGAACTGCTCGTCGAGGGTCGTCTGGAATTCGACCCCGAGCGACGGAAAGCCGTCGTAGGGCGCCTGGGCCACGTCCTTGAGGAAGTGCTCAATGATCGGGCCGGGTAGCACGGTGGCGACCTGGTTCTTCGAGTCGTAGCGCAGCAGCAGACCGGCGAGTTTGCCGCCCTTGACCACCGGCAGGGTGAAGCTGTTGGCCTCGCTGCGGATGATGCCCTGGGCCTCGTAGACGAGGAAGCTGGCGTTGTCGACGACGTAGCCCTGGTTCAGCACCTTGCTCACCAGCATGGGCGTGACGATCAGCTCGCCGACACGGCCGGTCTGCCAGACATGCAGGGCGTCGCCAATGCGCGCCGAGCTGTCGACAGCCATCGGCCGCAGGCCGGCGAAGAAGGCCGCCTCCTTGCCGCTGGCGGCCGGTGCCAGCAGGGCCAGGTTGGCCTCGTAATCGACCGCCTCCACCCGCGCCGG
>CAZSBO010000068.1:0-12393 GCA_964605265.1 uncultured Prosthecobacter sp. | reverse complement strand
GGAGTTCATGGCGGCGGGGCGCGGCGGCTTATTCGAGACCGAGGTAGGCGTCATCGCGGATGCTGTAGGTCTGCATGATGCGCGGGTGCGCGGTCTCGGCGAGGTCGCGGCGCAGCACCAGCGGCCGGCCCTTTTCGAGCAGTTTGATGACGACAAACGGCTTGTCGCCGTCCTCGCGCGACAGGGCATCGCGCACGTCCTTGAGGTGGCGAATCTTCACGCCGTTGATCTCGTCGACCACACTGTGCGCGTAGGGCGCGAGGTGGGTGTTGACCTCGTCGGCGAGGATGCTGGTGAGGATGACAGGCTCGGGGCGCTCCACATAGAGTTTCTCGGCCAGGTAGTTGTCGAACAGGTAGCTGGCCGCCGAATCGGTGATCTGATGCGCGTCCATGAGATTCTTGTCCATCGGCTGGAACACCAGGCCGGCGTAGACCAGGTAGCGCGGCCGCTGGTTGTACTGCTCGCCGAGTTTGACGTAGGGATCAAAGCGCTTGAGTTCGACATCCGCCTCCTGGCGCTTGCCGTCGCGCAGGAAGGCCAGCCGCAGGACGTCGCCGGCGAACTTGCGCTCGACGACCTCGTTCATGTTCACCAGCTCGCCCTCCATGCGGATGAGACCGTTGTTGAAGACCGGGTTGCCATCGATCGACAGCAGCACGTCGCCGCGCTTGAGCAAGCCGCCGGCGCTGCCCGCGGGTTCGACATCGGCGATCAGCACCCCGGTGTTGTCCTGCAGGCCAAAGGCCCGGCGCTGGGCGAGGTTTTCGATGGCAAAATCGCTGACCGCGAAGTCGACATAGTGATCGTAGCGACCGTCCTCGACGTCCTTGAGGAATCGGGACACGACCGGCACCGGGATGATGTAACCGACGTTTTGCGCGACCCGGCCGCTGAAGCCCTGGAAGGCGACGCCGACCACCCGGCCGTCCTGCAGCACCGGACCACCCGAGTTGCCCGGGTTGATGGCGGCATCCACCTGGATGGCGAGGTGGGAATCGACCTGGGTGTGACTGTAGGGCCGGAAGTCGATGCGCGAGACGACGCCGCGCGTCACCGAAATGCGGTCGCCGCCGATCGGATAGCCGATGGCAATGACCTCGGTGTTGAGCTTGGGAATGCCGCCGAGTTCGAGCGGCTTGAGCTTCTCAAACGGCGCGCCGTCCTCGGCCTCGAGGATGGCCAGGTCGCAGTCGTGGGCGATGTGCACGATGCGCGCCGGGTGCGGCCGCGGGTCGTTCGAGCTGCGGATGACCAGCTTGGTGGCGTTGCTGACGACGTGGGCGTTGGTCAGAAACCGGTTTTTGCCAATCAGGAACCCGGTGCCAGAACCGCCCGAGGGCTGGCCGGCATTCCAAGGCTCGCGGTAATCGGGCAGCAGAACCGAGGCGTCGATGTTGACCACGCCCTCCCAGTCGCCGGAACTCAGGTCAATGGCCTGACCGGAGGCCGGGGCGGTCGGCAAAACGAGGGCCAGGCAGGCCAGCAGGAAGAGGGGGGATTTCATGGAGTCCGTGAAGGGGGCGGCAGACAATACGCGGCGGCGCGCGCCAAGCGCAAGCCTTTCTGCGGCAACCGGCCCGGTCAGGCACGATCCACCCAGCGGTAGGCGGTCCGGGCGTTGCGCCAGAAGTACTTCTCCGAGGCCTCGCGACCGCGGGCGGCGAAGGCGTCGCGGACGATGCCGAAAACGACGTCGTAGGGCGCGCCACGGTCGGACACCGGCCAGTTGCTGCCGTAGATCAGGCGATCCTCGCCAAAGCTGTCCCAGAGAAGGTCGAGGATCGGCCGGTAGTACTCGGGATCGCGCGGGGCGTCGCCCTTGGCCCCGGGCACCTGCTCGACCAGGGCGGACACCTTCATGAAAACGTTGGGCCGACGCGCAATGGCGCGGATCGCGTCGGGCCATTCCGGCCGCAGCGCGCGCGGATCGCCGGGGGCGCCGAGGTGGTTGATGACGATGCGCAGGTCCGGCACCTCGGCCGCGAGCCGCTCGGCATGAGCCAGCGCCGCCGCCGGGCCGTTCAGATCGAGACTGAGGCCGCGCTCGGCAAGCTGGCGTGCACCGGCGAGCACGCGCTCGCGGTTCTGATCGATGCGCACCAGGTCGGCGCGCCAGCGCACGCCGCGGAACAGCGGGTTGGCACTGAACCGCTGCAGGTTCGCCGCAAAGGCGGCGTCGTTCGGATCAAGATTGCCGACCAGACCGACAATGCTTTTCTCCTTCACCGCCAGATCCAGCACCCACTGGTTGTCCTCGACCCAGGGGCTGGCCTCAACCACCACCGTCTCGCGCACGCCCTGCGGTGCCGCCACCGCCAGCCAGTCGGCCGGCAATACCGTGCGATACAGCGGCGTGTTCTTGCCAGGCCAGGGCACGCCCTGCGGTCGCGACGGATCGTAAAAGTGCGTGTGGGTGTCGATGACGCGGATCGCGTCGGCCGCGCGGGCGGCCGGGACGAGACTGGCGGCGGCGACGGACTGCAGAAAGCGGCGACGGTTCATGGCGCGCATTAAGACGCGCCGATCCCGCCCTGACAAGCCGGCATTTTCCGAGCGCTCAGGTGTCGGGCGTCAGCACGACCTTGAGCAGGCCTTCCTTGTTGTCGTAGAGGCGCTGGAACCAGCCGGCGCCCTCGGCGAGCGGGGCGACCGCGCTCAGCAGGGGTTCGACGCGGATGCTGCCATCCTGAATGCGGCGGATCGCCTCCGGATATTCGCCGGCGCAGGAGCAGGAACCGCGCAGGGTCAGCTGGCGGGTGACCACCTCCTGCAGTGGGAAGGGCGTGTTCGGTTGCAGGTTGCCGACCAGGATCACCTGGCCGCCCTTGCGTACACAGCGGATGGCGAGGTCGAGCGGCGCCGCGGCACCCACGACTTCAAAACTGGCATCGGCACCCTCGCCGTCGCAGATTTCGCGCAGGCGGGCCGCCAGGCCCTCCTCGCGGGCATTGAAGGCTTCGGCGGCGCCGAGTTCCTTGGCCAGGGCCAGACGCTTGTCGTCGAGGTCGACGGCAATGACCCGCTCCCAGCCGCGCGCCTTCAGCGCCTGAATCACCAGCAGGCCAATCAGGCCGGCGCCAACCACCACCGCCGTGCCACCCTTGGCCTCTTCATCACAACCCTCACCGTCGTGGTCGCCGTGGCTGTCGCAGCCACCGCAGGATGCATCGCCGCAGGAAGACGCAAAGGCCTCGCCCACCTCAATGCCATCGGCCAGATTGACCGCGTGCAGGGCAATGGCGACCGGTTCGGCGAAGGCCGCCTTCTCATAAGTCAGCGCCTCCGGGAGGCGGTAGAGGATGCGCACCGGCAGGGCGATCTTTTCAGCAAAGCAGCCGTGGCGACGGTACTCGCCCGGCGACACCCCCAGCACCTTGCGGTGCGGGCAGAGGTTAACGTAACCTGACTGGCATTCCTCGCACTCGCCGCAGTACTCGGTCGAGTCGAAGGTGACGCGCTCGCCGACCTGCCAGTCCGTGACGCCCTCGCCGAGGGCCACGATTTCACCGGCTGCCTCATGGCCCATGACGATCGGCATCTGGCGGCGGCCACTGCGGCCGTCCATGCCATGGATGTCGCTGCCGCAGATGCCGCAGGCCCGCACCTTGACGAGCACCTCGCCGGCACCCGGCACAGGATCCGGGAAGGCAATGTCGTAATTGAACTCGCAGGGGGCGGTAAGAACAAGGGCTTTCATGTCGGGCCCATGAAGTGCCCCCAACCCGCCCACCGCGCAAGCCGTTATCCAATTGGGGTCAGTGTGCAACTGCTTGACAAAATCCACCCATATCCACCGATAGCCTACACCCATTCCCGCAACTTCCCAGCCCGATTCCCCCACCCCACAACCCTGCGCCCGCCTGACAGTC
Source organism: uncultured Prosthecobacter sp. (assembly GCA_964605265.1). Classification (GTDB taxonomy): domain Bacteria; phylum Verrucomicrobiota; class Verrucomicrobiia; order Verrucomicrobiales; family Verrucomicrobiaceae; genus Prosthecobacter. The sequence goes on along the minus strand of CAZSBO010000068.1, from coordinate 8,521 downwards.
CGGGCCTGGCTGCGCGTTGGTTTCCACTCATGAACCTGCTGCGCCTCGGTCTCCTGCTCTGCCCCTGCCTGCTGCCCGCGGCCGAAACCGTGCTGGAGGCGCGCGCCCTGCACCTCGGTCGACCCGGCGCCTACGAGTGGGAGGAATTCAAGGATCGGCCGGTCGATGGCGAGCGTTTTTCGGTCCAGTTCAAGGCAAAAGCCAACCCCGGCGAACAAAGCCTGCGCCTGCGTCAGTCGAACGTGAAGCTGACCTGGACCATCCGTCTCAACGGCGAGCGCCTCGGCACGCTGACCCCTTCGGAAACGCCCCAGGAGTGCCTGCTGGCGCTGCCTGCCGGTCGCTTGCGCGAAGGCGACAACGAACTCATCGTCGAACCACCGCCCGGGCTTCTCGATGACATCGAACTTGGCCCGGTGATCCTCGACGACCGCCCAGTACAAGACTTCCTGTCCGGCGCCGAGGTGCGGGTGACGGTGACCGATGCCAACGGCTCGGCCGTGCCCTGCCGGCTCACCCTGACCCGTCCCGACGGCACCCTGCAGCCGCTGCGCGCGGTCCCTGCCGACGCGGTCACCACGCGCAGCGGCGTCGTTTACACCGGCGATGGCCGTGCGACGCTGTCGGTGCCGCCGGGCGATTACCTGCTGCAGGCCGGTCGCGGCTTCGAATGGAGTGTCGCCCGCCGTGAACTGCGGCTCACCCAGGGTGCGCACGAAGAGGTGTCGCTCCAGCTCAACCGCGAGGTCGACACCACCGGCTGGCTGGCCGCCGACAGTCACATTCACACCCGCACCCACAGCGGCCATGGCGACGCCGAATTGAACGAGCGCATGCTGACCATCGCCGGCGAAGGCATTGAGCTCGCCATCGCCACCGATCACAACCATGCCGCCGATCACGCGCCCGCCGCTGCAGCCCTCGACCTGGCCACGCACTTCACCCCGATCATCGGCAACGAGGTGACCACCAAGCACGGCCACTTCAACGCCTTCCCCATCAGCCCCGGCGCCCCCCTGCCAAACCATCGCCTGGAAAAGTGGTCGGAACTGCTGCCAGCGATCCGCGCGACCCCCAGCGTACAGGTCGTCATCCTCAACCACCCGCGCGATGTCCACAGTGGGTTCACCCCGCTCGGCGGCCTGCAGTTCAACCCGGTCACGGGTCGCCATCGCGATGCCGAGGCTCTGGCTGCCGTCGATGGCATCGAAGTCCTCACCTCGGCCGCCATGCAGTCGGACGTGCACCTGCTCTTCCGCGACTGGTTCGCCCTGCTCAACCGCGGCCACCGCCTCGCCGCCGTCGGCTCCAGCGACAGCCATGACGTCAACCGCTTCCTGCTCGGCCAGGGCCGCACCTACGTCGCCGCCGATGATCGCGATCCCGCCCGCCCGGACCTCGCCCAGGTCTGGCGCAGCTACCGCGGGGGCCGCCTGCTCGTCAGCCTCGGCCTGCTCACCCAGCTGCGCGTCGACGACCGCTTCGGCGTCGGCGACCTCGCCAGCGGTCTCGGCGAGCGAGTGCGAGTCGAAGTCAGCGTGCACGGCCCGGCCTGGGCCCGCGCCGACCGGGTCGAACTCTACGCCAACGGCATCCTCGTGCGCGAGCAGGCCCTCGACGACCCCGGCCGTGCCGGCGAAAAGGCCCGCGTCGCCTGGGAACTGCCGCGACCGCCCCACGACGTGCATCTGGTCGCCCTCGCCACCGGCCCCGGGGTCACCGAAGCCTTCTGGGAAATCCCCCGGCCCTACCAGCCGAGTTCCAAGACCTTCACCCCGCGCGTGCTCGGCGCCACCAATCCGGTCTGGCTCGATGCCGATGGCAACGGCCGTTTCAGCTCCGCCTTTGCCATCGCCCGCGCACTGATCGACCGCCACGGCGAGGACAAGACCGCCCTGCAGGCGGCCCTGCAAACCTGCGATGCAGCGGTCGCCACCCAGGCGCGTTCCCTCGGCGTGGCACCCTGAACGCCGGCAGCACAAAAATACCGTGTGCCGTGAGATGGCGAGTAGCGCGCCGGCCCGGTCGCGGCCAGGATCAAGACCAACCCGCCAACCTCACACGCCATGGGCAAAGAATTCGACACCACCCCGCAAACCGTCCCGCACGTCGCGACGAAGCATCGCACCATCTGCACCCAGGTGCCCCATCCGGACTCGCTGCCGCACATCGAGAAAAGCCGCCAGTTCGAACCGCTGTCGATGCGCGGCATGCCGCCCATCGTCTGGGAGCGCGCCGAGGACATCTACGTCTTCGACAAGTACGGCAACCGCTGGCTCGACTGGAGCAGCGGCGTGCTGGTCACCAACTGCGGCCACGGCGTGCCCGAGGTGCGCCAGGCGATCATCGACCAGGTCAACAGCGGCCTCATCCACAACTACGTTTTCCCGAGCGAGGAACGCCCCGAGCTCGCCGAACTCATCGCCAGCGTCTCGCCCGACCCGCTGAAGAAGGTCTTCCTGCTCAGCACCGGCAGCGAGGCCACCGAGTGCGCGATCAAGCTCAGCCGCGCCCATGGCATCGCCAAGGGCGGCCGCGAAAAGATCGGCATCATCGGCTTTGAGCGCGGTTACCACGGCCGCACCCTCGCCAGCCAGCAGGCCGGCGGCATGGCCGGCCAGAAGACCTGGATCGTCAACCTCGACCCGGCCATCATCAACGCCCCCTTCCCCGACGGCTACTGGGAGGACAACAGCAGCTTCGACAGCTTCCTGCAGGCCATCGAAAAGAGCGGCATGAAGCCCTCGCAGATCGCTGGCGTCATCATGGAAAGCTACCAGGGCGTCGGCCCCGACTTCGCGCCGGTGGAATACATCCAGAAGCTGCGCGCCTGGTGCACCGAGCACGACGTCGTGCTCACCTTCGACGAAGTGCAGTCGGGCTTCGGCCGCACCGGCAAGTTCTGGGCCTTCGAGCACTACGGCGTCGTGCCCGACCTCATCTGCTGCGGCAAGGGCATCTCCTCGTCGCTGCCGCTCTCGGCCGTCATCGGCCGCGAGGACATCATGGACCAGTTCCCGCCCGGCTCGATGACCAGCACCCACACCGGCAACCCGGTCTGCTGCGCCGCCGCCTTGGCCAACATCCGCAAGATCCTGCGCGAGGACCTCACCGGCAACGCCGCCCGCCTCGACTCGATCCTGCTCGCCGGCTGCAAGGCCATCCAGGCCCGCCATCCGGAAGTCATCGGCCATGTCACCGTCGCCGGCCTGGTCGGCGGCCTGCAGACCGTCAAGCGCGGCACCAAGCAGCCCTGCCACGACCTCGCCCACCGCGTCATCGAACTCTGCTACCAGAAGGGCCTGCTCTTCTTCGCACCGGTCGGTGCCTGGGGTCAGACCGTCAAGATCTGCCCGCCGCTCACCATCCCGCAGGATGCCCTCGAGGAAGGCCTCGCCGTGCTCGGCGAAGCCTTCGACCAGGCCGTCGCCGAACTCGGCTGATCGCCTCATCCAAGCACGCCGCCGGACCTGGCCCAGTGCCCGACTCCGGCGGCGTTGCTGTGTCGTGACGGCAGCTCGTGACGAGGGATTGACGACAGCACCTCAAGTTGCTCAACTTGTGCGATGACCTACTGGTTGGCACACGCGGGGAAAGATCACCCAGAGGGGCCTTATACAAAAGCAGAGCTCAGCCGAAAATACGAGGCTGGAGAGACTCACTTGCAGGACCAAGTCTGCCTGCAGGGGACAGAGTGCTGGCAGGACCTCGGCAAACTGCTGGACTTGCGGGACGATCGCCATGGGCATGCGACCCAGGCGGCGGCAGCCCCCCTTGAATTCGCGAAGAAAAAGCGGACAACCGCCAACGGTGGAATTGGCTGCCTCATGATACTCGCGGGCCTGGCACTGCTCGCCATCCTTCCAGTCTTGGGCGTGATTTTGATCGTCGGCGCTCTGGTCTTGGATCAAGCGAGCGTTCATTACGTTTGCCGCCGATGCGGCAACGTAACGGGACGACACGCACGCGAGTGCGCGGGATGCAGGGCGGTTTTCCGCTGAAAGGGCGTCGCACGTTGGGGTCGGTACACCCTGAAAAAGCGATCACCTTATGCCAGACAGTCATCCACTTCCTCCAAAAAGCTTCTCAGCGCTTCCGGCACCCTGCCCAGCGCGCGCTTCTTGTCCAGCCGTCGCCTTTGCCGGCTGACGTTCGCCGCCGAGCGCATCCGCCGCGTCTCCGCCAGCCACTGGCCAGGCCCGCCTGTCCACTCGCCCCCCACAGACGGCGACGGCTTTGTCGATCACGTCGGCAAATTGGATGCAGGCCTCACGGCGCACCGCCCGACTCAAGCCGCAGCAGTTCAATTTCGGCGGCGTTCAGCCGTCGCTGCAGGGCGGACCGCTGTTGCTCAAGGGTTGTCTTGCGCTGGCCCGCATAATAGCGGCGGGTGGCGGACAGGTCCTGGAAGTTCAATTCATACCCCACCTGTCGCAGGTCCTCCTCCAGCGTTTCCAACTCCTTCTTCATCTGCGCCACAGCAAGCCTGCCCTCGAGCTGTCGCTGTTGCGCCTTGCGCTGCTGTTCCGCCCCTGTCCCCCCCTCCTGCGATTGCGCCTGCGGCTCGGAGGCTTTGTCGACCCTTTGCTGGGGGCGCGCCGACGCGGACTGAGCCAGCGGCGACGCGGCAGGTGCCTCAGCGGCGACGGGCAGCACTTCCGCAATGGCGTAGCCGGGGCCGTAGCGAAGGCGATCCCGGACTTTCTGCGGAAGATCCAGGTGCGCGATCTTCGACACGCCGAGGGCATGCCCGACGAGCAGCCCGGAATCCTCGACGCGCTGGATCCGGCACTCGCGCAGGCTCAGCCCCGAAGGCAGAACCAGGTCACCCAGTGCCATGCCCACGGAGGCCGCCCGCACGGCCGCAATGTCGCGGTCGAAGTCCTGACGCAGCTTGGCATGGCTGCCGCGCAGCCGTTCCATGTCCTGACGCAGCCCACGCACACGCAGTTCCTGGGCCGCCAATTCCTCCTCAAGCACGGCGATCTCCGCCCGCTCGCGCTTCAGTCGCTCGGCCTGCTCAACGTGCCTGGCGACAATCTCCGCCTGGGTATTCAGCAAGGCCAGTTGCACCCGGGCGGCTTTGTCCTGGCGTGCCTGCTGCCAGGCGACCGTGCCAAGGGCCACGGCGGCAAAGGCCAGCAGATAGGCGATCAGCCGACCATTCATGAGGGGTTACCTCCGTGCTGCCTGAGATAGTCCGCGCGCAGGGCTTCAAGCTCCTTCACTGCCCGTTCCAGTTCCGTCTTCTGCCCGGCCAACCCGGTTTCCAGCGCCTTGCCTTCCGTCAGACGCTTTTGCAGATTCTGGAGATGCCAGTTCTGGCTGGCTGGCAGAGCCGTTGGCGTGCCTGACTTGCCCTGCTCCTTGCGCAGGAGTTCCAACCGCGTTTGCTGTTCTTTCAAGGCCGCCTTGGCTTCATCCACTTGAACGGCCACTTGCGAGCGCTGGCAGGAACAGGCCAGTGAGGCCAGCAGCACAGCGAGGCAAGCGCGCCACCGCGGGCCCGCACGACCTGGATTCAGGCAATCAGAATTGGCAGAGCAACCGAAAATCATGTCGATGGAATTTGGACGGGCATCTCAAGCACATAACCCAGCCTGGCTTTCAAGTCCGCCGGCAGTTCATCCGCTTTGACACGGAGCACTCCTTCCGCGTGACTGAAGGTGACCGCGTCCGTCTCAATTTTCTGAATTCTGGCGAGGCGCAGCCCCCGACCTCCGGCAAGCACCAACTCGGGCAGCTTCATGCCGACTGAATCCGCGCGCACCCGCTGCACCGACTCGATATAAGCCTTCTCCACATCGGCTTGGCTCGCCTTCGCCTCGGCCACCTGCTTTTGCAGGGCATCGATCTCGGACTTGAGCGTCTCGCTCGCGACCTGCAGGGCCAACAATTCCTTGCGCTGCTCGAGGTTCGACTGTCGCGAGCGCAGATTCTCCTCGACCCCTTTCAAGTCCTGTTTCAGACCACTGAGGTCCGCCTGCAGTTCATCCACGACCAGGGTGTGGTTGACGCCGTAAAACAGGCCGAACATTGAGGCGAGCACCAGAAGATAAGCGATGATTTTTCCATCCATGGTTGGGAGTGGGTTCAGTTTTTGCCGTAGTACTTGGCGCGATAACCGTCCAGAATCGCCGTCTTGCGCTCCAGATTGGCCTGTTCCGCCACCAGTTCCGCCTTGAGCGATTCGATGTCGGCCCTGTTCGATTCGATCTGTTTGCGCAGCTGGGCCGGATCCGTTTGCCGGGAACCGACTGCGGTCACCTGCTTCTGCACCTGATGAAACTCCGCCTGAACCAGCGCGGACCGTTGCTGCTTCTCCTCAATCTGCAGTCGCAGGGAGTCGAGCTCGTTTTTCAGCTGGGTTTTTTGCTCACAGCCGCAAAACGCCCATGGCAGAACCGCCAGCAGCATGACGGCAAAATTTGAATTTTTGCACAGCTTTTTCATGAGAAATCCAATTCCAAGAATTAGGATTTCCTTGGAGGTAAAACAAGACTTTTCGACAGCCGAGTGCGGATTTTCCAAGAAAGCGTCTTGCGCACTTTCCTGCCTGCTCCGCGTCGGCGAAAGGACCGGCCACCACCGCCGTTTCAGCCGCTTCATGAAACGCCTGCTGCTTGCCCTCGTCGCTTTGCCCCTTTTTGCCCCCGCCAGGGAGGCGCCGAACGTGCTGTTTGCCATTGCCGACGACTGGGGACCGCATGCGGGGGTCTATGGCACGCCCTGGGTGAAAACCCCGGCCTTCGACCGTCTTGCCCGCGGGGGGCTGCTGTTCAAGAACGCCTACACGCCGATGGCGAAGTGCGCGCCCTCGCGCGCCATCGTGCTGACGGGTCGCCACCTCTGGCAGAACGAGGAGGCTGGCAACCACATGGCGGTGTTTCCACCCAAGCTGAAGAGCTGGCCGGAGGTGCTCATGGACCAGGGCTGGCACATGGGCATCACCGGCAAGGGCTGGGGCCCGGGCATCGCCAACGACGCCAACGGCAAGCCGCGCCTCATCACCGGCAAGCCCTACCACAAGCACAAGGCCAAGCCGCCAACCCCCGACATGGGCAACAACGATTACGCGGCCAACTTCGTCGACTTCCTCGACGCCGCGCCCAACGACGGTCCCTGGTGCTTCTGGTATGGCTGCACCGAACCGCATCGCGCCTATGAATTTCAGTCGGGCGTGACGAAGGGCGGCAAGAAGCTCTCCGACATCGACCGCGTGCCGGGTTACTGGCCCGACCATGAGACGGTGCGCCATGACATGCTCGACTACGCCTACGAGGTCGAGCACATGGATCGCCACCTCGGTCGCATGCTCGCCGAACTCGAGAAGCGCGGCCAGTTGGAGAACACCCTCGTCATCGTCACCGCCGACCACGGCATGCCCTTCCCGCGCGTGAAGGGTTACGCCTACCACGATTCCAACCACGTGCCGCTCGCCCTGCATTGGCCGGCCGGCGTGAAAAACCCCGGTCGTGTCATCGAGGACTTCGTCGACTTCACCGACCTCGCCGCGACAATCCTCGACGTCGCCGGCATCGCCCAGACCGACAGCGGCATGCAGCCGATCACGGGTCGCAGCTGGCGCGAGATCTGGGAGAGCGAGCGCGCCGGCCAGGTGGTCGCTGCGCGTGACCACGTGCTCATCGGCAAGGAGCGCACCGATGTCGGCCGCCCGCACAACTGGGGCTACCCGATCCGCGGCATCGTCACCCGCGACGCCCTGTTCCTGAAAAACTACGAACCGACGCGCTGGCCCGCCGGCAACCCGGAGACCGGCTACCTCGACACCGACGGCAGCCCGACCAAGAGCCTGATCCTGGAGATGGGTCGCCAGGACCGCAGCAACAAGTACTGGCAACTCAACTTCGGCCTGCGCCCGGCCGAGGAACTGTTCGACCTGACGGTCGATGCCGACTGCGTGCACAATCTCGCCGGCGAATCCGTGCACACCGCCCGTGTCACGGCCCTGCGCGAACGCCTGGAAAGCGCCCTCAAGGCCCAGGGTGATCCGCGCATGGCCGGCAACGGCGCGATCTTTGATCGCTACACCCCGACCACCGGCGACGGCTTTTACGAGCAGTTCATGCGCGGCGAAAAACCCAAGGCCGGCTGGGTCAACGAGACCGACTTCGAACCGGCACCGCTGCAGCCTTGAGTCGGTGGCCTCTTGCTTCCTTGGCCGGCAGGTTCCGACAGCGCTGGCTGCCCGAACCCAGGCGGGCTAACGCCCTCGACCCGCGGCGGCGCGGGCTTCGGTGCGAAGCTTGAAGCCCGACTGGCTGCGCAGCAAAAACGGCGGCGGGTTGTCGGGCGGCAGACCGGCGAGCACGGCCTCCAGCTTGCGGCGCGCGGCGACGACTTCCGCCTTCGTCTCGCCGGCGAGATCCCGGGTTTCCGCAGGGTCGGCATTGGCATCAAAGAAGCGCCCGTCGTTGTACAGCTTGTAGCGCGTGTCGCGCACGACCCGGGTCTCATGATACTCGTTGAGAATCCAGTCGCGGTGCGGTGGCGCGGCGGT
>CAZSBO010000067.1:17063-20143 GCA_964605265.1 uncultured Prosthecobacter sp. | reverse complement strand
AGCAGGCTGCGCCATGTTTCTGACGGAGCGCGAGTGTGCCGAAGGTCACTCGCCTGTTCGGGAGGTGGCCATGCTCGGGGACTCAGAGCGAGCAGGCTTCGCCATGCGCGCGCTCCGATTGCCATCCCCCGGACTTGGCAGGCGGCGGCCGACTCGCCACGGTGGGGCATGGCGCTTGTGTCCATTCTTCTGCCGGTGCGTGACGGGGCGGCGACGCTGGCGGCGGCGCTCGACTCGATCCGTGTGCAGACGCTCGACGACTGGGAATTGGTGGTCGTCGATGACGGCTCGGTCGATGCCACGCCGGATCTGCTGAGGAACTTTGCGCGCATCGATCCGCGGGTGCGGGTGTTGAGCACGCCGCAGCAGGGCATTGCTGTTGCGCTGCAGGCCGGGGCGGCGCGGTGCACGGGTCGTTACTTGGCGCGCATGGATGCCGATGACCTGATGCATCCGCAGCGGCTCGCCCTGCAGGTGGCGCATCTGGAAAACGCGCCCGAGGTCGGGCTGGTCTCCTGTCGCGTCCGCTATGGCGGCGAGGCGGCCGGTTACTCGGAGCATGTCGACTGGATCAACGCCCAGGACAGTGCCGAGCGGATGAGTTTGCGTCGCTTTGTCGAAGCCCCGGTCGCACATCCAAGCGTCATGTTCCGGCGCGAGTTGCTGGAGATGCACGGTGGTTGGCGTGCCGGAGATTTCCCGGAGGACTACGAACTCTGGCTGCGCTGGCTGGAGGCGGGCGTGCGTTTTGCCAAGTGCCCGGAGGAACTGCTGGTCTGGAACGATCCACCGCAGCGGCTGTCGCGCCGCGACCCGCGTTATTCGGTCGAGGCCTTTTACCGCCTCAAGGCCGGCTACCTCGCGCGCTGGCTGCGCGCCCAGGTCGCTCCCGAACGTGCGCTCTGGCTCTGGGGTGCGGGCCGGGTCACGCGCCGCCGCTTCGATGCCCTCGAAGCCGAGGGCCTGCGCTTTGCCGGTTTTGTCGATGTCGATCCGGCCAAGCGCGGTCGCCATCGCGATGGCCGGCCGGTGCGGCTCGCCGATGACCTGCCGGAGCGCGCGTCGAGTTTCCTGCTCGCCGGGGTGGGTGCCCGCGGCGCGCGCGAGCAGATCCACGATCACCTCGTCCAGCAGGGCTGGCAGGAGGGACGCGATTTTCTGCTGGTGGCGTGAGGCGGTTCGATCCGGTCAGATCTTGAGCTCCCAGCCCTTGCGGTAGGGGCGCGACCAGAACTGCTGAGCCTCCGGGTTGTCGAGGATCTTGCCGGTCTGCGGATCGCAGCGCACGACGCTGTTGCTGCGGTAGGCCATGTTGGCGAGGTGGCAGAGCATGGTGCTCTTCTGGCCCTCGTCGATCGGGCTGTTGAGCTTGGCGTTGCCGCGGATGGCCTCGATGAAGTTGCCGAAGTGGGCGGGATCCCCGCCGCCGGCGCCCTTGCCCTTGCTGACCTCGACGCCCTTCGGGTCATAGACCGTCCAGGTGTCGCGTCCGGCGGCGAGCGTGCCGTTGTCGCCGTAGAAGATGACCTCGGCGAGCGGCTTTTCCGCGGCGCGCGGGTGGCAGGAACTCTGAACCCACTCGATGCCGGCGTGGCCGAAATCGTACACGGCGGTGCCGGTGTCGGGCGTCTCCTGGACGTCCTTGTAGAAGTAGCGACCGCCGTTGTAGGTGACCTTGAGCGGATACTCGCCCTGGATGCCCCAGCGCAGGATGTCGAGGGTGTGGATGCCGTTGTTGCCCATTTCGCCGTTGCCCCAGTGCCAGAGCCAATGCCAGTCATAGTGGGCGAACTTTTTCAGGTCGCGCCCCGGTTCATCGGGCACCGGGCCCTGCCAGAGATCCCAGTCGAGGCCGGCGGGTGCCGGTTGGGCGAGCAGACCGGTTTCCTTGCGGGTGTTGTAATAGAAACCGCGACCGAAGCGCACCGGACCGATGGCGCCGCCGTGCACGGCCGCGATCGCCTCCTTCATCCAGGTGCGGCGCTGGTTGCCCATCTGCACGAGCTTGCCGGATTTTTGCGCGGCCATGACCAGCAGCTCGGCTTCGCCGGCGTTCTGGCTGCCGGGTTTTTCGACGTAGACATGCTTGCCGGCCTGCAGGGCGAGCACGGCGGCGGGCGTGTGCCAGAAGTTCGGTGTGGCGATGAAGACCGCGTCGAGTTCCGGGTCATCGAGGAAGCTGCGGAAATCCTTGACGCCGTGGCAGGAGACCTCCTGGGCATCGGCGACGACCTTGAGGCCGCGCTCGAGGCGGACCGGATCGGTTTCGGCGAGGTACTTGATCTCCACGCCGGGCAGCTTGAGCAGGGCCTGGACGTGGCCCATGCCGCGGCCCAGCGCGACCACGGCGACCTTGACCTTGTTGGCGGCGGCGTCAGCGGCGCGCAGGCGGGGGGCGGCGGCAGCGAGGCCGAGCAGGGAGGTCTGATGCAGGAAGGAGCGACGGTTCATGGCGACGAGGAAATCGCCCGCGCGAGGCATCGTCTATCGCCGGTCCTGGCACCGGCTTCGATACTTTTCGCACGCCCTCAGCCGTTCCAGACAAAGCTCACCGGCTTGTCGATGTCGGGATGCACGCTGTGCTGGACCGGACAGCCGAGGGCGACCGCCTCAAGCAGGCGCCGGTCGGGGTGGTCGGCGGGCAGGGGAATCTCGATGGTGATGGGCAGGCGCACGATGCGGCGCGGCATGTCCTCGCTCATGTGTTTTTCGACGCTCACCTTCATGCCGGGCAGGTCGTAGCCCTTCTGCCGGGCCTTGATGCCGATCACCGTCGCCATGCACGAGGCGAGGGCGGTGGCGACCAGGTCGGTGGGCGAGAACGATTCGCCCTTGCCGTTGTTGTCGGCGGGGGCGTCGGTAAAAAAGGTCTCTTGCGAGGGACCGTGCACGGCGCGGCAGCGCAGGTCGCCTTCGTAGTCGATGTGGATGGAGACGGCCATGGGAGTGCTTTGTCTTTGACGGGTTGCAGCGCAGGCGCGAAGACTGTCGAATTCCGCGCCTTTTTACCGTGATGAGCCCGACGCCGCAAGTCTCGAAATGCCGGTTCGCCCGGCACCTGCTGCCCGGCCTGCTGATGC
>CAZSBO010000067.1:0-16963 GCA_964605265.1 uncultured Prosthecobacter sp. | reverse complement strand
TGCCCGGCCTGCTGATGCTCGGCTTGTCCGGTTCGCTGCCGGCCGCCGAGCCGGCGGTCGATCAGCTCGGCCAGGCGGCCCTGCAGAACGCCTTCCAGATCCTGCGCGGCGAGTACATCCGCGGCGAGGAGATCACCGCCGACGAACTCAACCGCGCCGCCATGCAGGGCCTGCTGGATCGGCTCGATCTCGGCGCCGAACTCGTGGCCCGCGCCGAAGCCCCGGCAACGGCCGGCGGGTTGGTCGCCGAAGAGGTGTCGCCCGGCCTGCTCTACCTGCGCCCGCAGGCCCTCACCGGCCAGGAGGTGGCGGCGATCCGTGAACGGCTGGCGGATGCGAAGGGCAGCCGCCATTTGATCCTCGACCTGCGCACGCCGATGCCGCTGGGAGAGTTCGAGGCGGCGGCCGCCCTGCTCGATGTTTTTGTGCCGGCCGGCGAACTGCTCTTCAAGCTGCAGCAACCCGGCCGTGAGGACGCCCGTTTGTTCCTCGCCACCGAGGAAGCGCGCTGGACCGGGCCGCTGGTGATTCTGGTTGATGCCGACACCCCCAACCTCGGCGAGACGATTGCCGCGGTGTTGCGGTCGCGCGGTCGCGCCCTGCTGGTTGGTGCGGCGACGCGCGGCGCGACCGTGCGCTACGAGACCCTGCCGCTCGACGATTACTGGCAGTTGCGCTTTGCCCGTGCCGAAATGCTGTTGCCCGATGGCAGCTCGCTGTTTCGCAAGGGCCTGCAGCCGGATTTCCCGGTGAGCCAATCCGCGGAGGTGAAGCGACGCTTGTTCGCCTCGAAGCGAACGCCTGCACAGACGGTGATGGAGGTCGGCCGGCCGCGCTACAACGAGGCGGCGCTGCTGGCGCGACGGCATCCCGAACTCGAGTCCTACATCCGCCGCAGCGCCGGTGAAACGGTCGAGGACGACCGCGTGCCCGACAGCGACCGTGTGCTGCAGCGTGCGGTCGACATGCTCACGGCCAGCGACCATTTGAGTGGCAGTCGCCTGCGCTGGCCGTCCGCCACGCGTGCCGCGGCGCCGAAAGCGTCCGGCCAAGCCATCCCCGACAAACCATGATTCCGCAGACTGTCGAAACCCGCCTGACGATCGATGCCGTGCACAGCGCCCGCACCTGGCAGGCGCGGCTGCCGAATGGTCGCCCGGTGCTGGCCTTTCGGCCCGATGAGGCGCCGCCGCTGGAACTGGCGCCGGGCGCGCAGCCGCGGGCCCTGCTGACGGTGTGCGATTTCTCGCGTGCGCTGGTGCTGGCGGAGGAGGAGTCGGCCGAGGCCTACTTCAGGCCTCCGGCTTCTGGATCGCCGGATTGATCTTCTGCAGCGCCTCGTAGAGGGCCGGATCCTGCGGATGACCGTTGTAGAGAATGGCGCCGTCGGGGGCGACCAGGACCATGCGCGGGATGCTGTCGATCTCGAGCAGGCCCGAGAAGGGGCGCTCGCGCGGTTCGACCAGCCAGGGGAAGTCGATGCCCTGTTCGTCGCGCACCTTGGCGGCGACCGCCTCGGCGTTTTCATCGTCCTTGTTCATGCCGACGACCACGACGTCGTGCGGTGCCAGTTCGGCGGCCTTCTTTTTCAGGGCGGGCATGAGCTGCATGCAGGGGCCGCACCAGGAGGCCCAGAAGTCGATGAGCAGGGCCTTCTTGCCGGCGAGCTGGTCCTTGAGTGTGGTGGCCTCGCCGTTGGCGCTGGTCAGCACCAGGCCGAGGTCGAGCTTGAGGCCGGCGAGTTTCGTTTCGCGGCGGGCCTTTTCGATGAGCTGCAGGAAGAGCGGGCCCTGGCTGGGCGACAACCACAGCGCCTCGAGGATGTGCGTTTTGAAGGCGGCCTCATCCTTGGAACCGCGTGCCTGCAGGGCGAGGGTGAACTCGGTGAAGGCGCGCACGTCGTCGGCCGACTTCAGGCCGGCGCTGTCCTTGGGATCGAAGTTGTCGGCAAGGATGCGCATTTCCGGCAGCATCTTGACCAGCCAGTCGCTGTCCTGGCGGCGCAGGCCCCAGATGAGTTTGGCTTCGAGGATCTTCTGGCGCGAGATGCCGGCGCGGCCGGCTTCCTTGAGGGTGGTGAGCAGTTCCTCCTGACCGAGTTCGGGACTGAACATGCGCTGCATCAATTGGGCGGGATCCGCCGCTTCCTGGGCGGTGGCGGGCAGGGCGAGGGCAAGGGCGGCCAGGAGGGAAAGACGGAGTTTCATGCTCAGATTCATAACGTGTGGGACGCGCCCAAGTTGCCATTCTTCCGTGCCGGCGCCACTTTGACCGCCATGTCCGCCCCGTTTTTCCTCACCGGCCCCACCGCCAGCGGCAAGTCCGCGGTCGCGGTCCTGCTGGCGGAACGCCTGGGTGGCGAGATCGTCAATGCCGATGCCTTCCAGCTCTACGAAGGCATGGACCTGCTCACCGCCAAACCGGGCCCAGCCGAGCTGGCGAGGGTGCCGCATCATCTCTACAGCGCACTGCCGGCCGGCGAACTCTGCGATGCCCAGCGCTACCGCGAGTTGGCCCTGCCGGTGCTGGCGGACATCGCCGCGCGCGGTCGCCTGCCGATCGTGGTCGGTGGCTCCGGCCTGTACCTGAAGGCGCTGTCGCACGGCCTCGCCGAGCTGCCGCCGGCCGATCCGGTCCTGCGCGCCGAACTGGCCGATTGGAGCTTGGAGGCCAAAACCGCCCGTTTGCTCGAACTCGATCCGGAGGCGGCTGCCAACGTGCCGCTGGCAAATCCGCGCTACGTCGAGCGCGCCCTCGAAATCTGCCTGCTCACCGGCCGACCGCAGTCGCAACTGCGCCAGACCTTTTCCCACGTGCAACCGCTTGGCAGCGGCGTGACCCTGGACCTGCCACGCGACGAGCTGCACGAACGCATCCACCGGCGCCTGCAGGCGATGGTCGCCGCCGGCTTGCTCGACGAGGTGCGCGCGTTGCCGGAGATCGGCCCGACCGCGGCGCGGGCCATCGGTCTGCGCGAGCTGCGCGCCCACCTGGCCGGCGAGCTGTCGCTGGCCGAGGCCCTGGAGTCGATGGAGGTGGCGACCCGGCGCTACGCCAAGCGCCAGCTCACCTGGTTCCGGCGCGAGACCTGGTTGCAAAGCATTTGCCTGCCCGCCGGGGCCACGGCAGAGTGCGCGCTCGACCTCATCCTGCCCCACGTCCCATGCCCGCCGAATCCGCCGCCACCGTCCACGTCAACCTAGGCTCGCGCAGCTATGACGTCGAGGTCGGTCCCGGCCTGCTCGACCGCCTCGGTGTGGTGGCGGTCGCCAAGTTTCCTGGCCGCGCGCGGGTGGCGGTGATCACCGATTCGAATGTCGGTCCGCTCTACGCCGACCGCGCCCTCGCCAGCCTGCAGGCCGCGGGCCTGCAACCGCACCTCATCACCGTGCCGGCCGGCGAGGCCTCGAAATCGCTGCTCGTCGCCGAGACCGTCTGCGGCGAGATGGCGCGCGCCGGCTTGGATCGCAAAAGTTTCGTGGTCGCCCTCGGCGGCGGGGTCATCGGCGACCTCGCCGGTTTCTGCGCGGCGATCTACCAGCGCGGCATTCCCTACCTGCAGGTGCCGACGACGGTGCTGTCGCAGGTCGACAGTTCGGTGGGCGGCAAGACCGGCGTCAACCTGCCCGACGCGAAGAACATGGTCGGCTGCTTCCACCAGCCCAGCCACGTGCTGGCCGACACCGCGACGTTGGCGAGCCTGAAGAAGCGCGAGTGGAACGAGGGCTTTGCCGAGATCATCAAACACGCCTGCATCCGCGATGCCGCCATGCTGGAGGTCATCGAGGCGGTGGCCGACGGCCGCGGTGACCTCGCCGAATTGATCCGTCGCAACGTCGCCATCAAGGCGCGCATCGTCGAGGCCGATGAGCATGAGACGAGCGGCCTGCGCGCCCTGCTCAACTTCGGTCACACCCTCGGTCACGCCGTTGAGGCGGCGGCGGGTTACGGGGGGCTGCTGCACGGCGAGGCGATTTCGCTCGGCCTGCGCGCCGCGCTGTCGCTCTCCTGCCAGCTCTGCGGCCTGCCCGCGGGCGACGCCGCGCGCGTGCTCGACCTGCTGCGCCGCTTCGACCTGCCGGTCGTGCTCGACCGCGCGCTCGCCCCAGAGGAAGTGCTGCGCATCGCCCGCATGGACAAGAAGTTCGAGGCCGGCCAGATCCGCTTTGTGCTGCTGCGCCAGTTGGGCGACGCCTTTGTCAGTCGCGAGGTCGGCGAGGCCCATCTCGCCGCGGCACTGGCCGAACTGGAGACGGAACTTCCGTGAATTTGCCCTTTGCATCCGGCCGTTGATCTTTCACTGTCCACCATCATGCCCAAAACCAGCCTCACCCCGAACGAAGTCAAAGAAATGCTCCTGCTTGCCGCGGAGCGCATCATTGCCGCTGAACCCGCGCTGTCGGAAGCCGACCGCAACCTCGGCGACGGCGACCACGGGCTGGGCATGCAGCGCGGCATGACCGCCGCCACGGAAAAGCTGAACGAGGGCGAGGCCGCCTCGGTCGAGAAGGCCTTCAGCAACGTCGGCATGGCCATGATGAGCAGCATGGGCGGCGCCTCGGGCGCCATCTTCGGCACCTTCTTCCGCAGCGGCGGCAAGGCGCTCGCCGGCAAGGACACTTTGGATGCCGCCGGTCTGGCCGCTTTCCTGCAGGCCGGTGTCGACGGCGTCAAGCAGCGCGGTGGCGCGGCCGTCGGCGACAAGACCGTCGTCGATGCCATGCAGCCCGCCGCTGAAAAGGCGGCACAGGTCGCCGACCAGCCCCTGCCGGAAGCTGCCGCCGCCATTCATGAAGCCGCCCTCGGTGGCCTCGAAGCCAGCAAGAACATGATCGCCAAGTTCGGTCGCGCCAAGACCCTCGGCGAAGCCTGCCTCGGTCATCCGGATGCCGGCGCCCTCTCGGTCACCGTCATCCTCGGTGCGATGAAGGATTACATCACCGCCTGAACCCCGGCCGGCGCGGCACGTCATGACCCTTCGTCCCGCGCTGCTCCGGCTCTGGCGCCTCGGCCTGCTGGTCGCCGCTGTGCTGCTTTTGCGCGCGGCGCAGGACCGTCGCGACGCCGATGACGCCGCGCTGACGGTGGAGCGCGTGCGCGATTTCTTTCCCGCGGCCGAGCGACTGGAGCCGGTCGATGCCGCCGGTCGCCAGGAGGTGCGCGCGGCCGATGGCGCCCTGCTCGGTCGTGTCACCACGACCCTGCCGGAATCGAAGCGCATCATTGGTTATTCCGGGCCGACCCACAGCCTGCTCGCCTTCGATCCGCAGGGGCGGATCCTCGGCCTGCGCGTGCTGCGCAGTCACGACACGTCCGACCACCTGGCCGAGGTGGTGGCCGACCGAGCCTTCTTCCGCCAGTTCACCGGTCACAAGCCCGAGGCACTGGCTGAACGGGAACTGCACATGGTCACCGGGGCGACCCTGACCAGCACGGCCATCGCCGAGGGCGTGCTCGCCCGCCTCGGTGCCGCGGCGCAGGTGTCGCTGCGCTTTCCGGAGGAGATCACGCTGGAGGAGGTGCGTCGCCTCGAACCCGCCGCCGAGAGCCTGAAGGAAAACCGTGAAGCGGTGGGCGGCTGGCAGGTGCTCGACCGCACGGGCAAGCGCCTGGGCATCGCCGTGCGCAGTTCGCCGGTGACCGACACCCTGATCGGTTACAAGGGGCCGACCGATACCCTGCTGCTGCTCGATGCCGAGGGTCGCAGCCTGCGCGGGCTGGCGGTGCGCAAGAGCTATGACACGGGTCGCTACGTCGGTTATGTCACCGGCGACCGCCACTTCCTCAAGCTGTTCAACGGTCGCAGCCTGGAGGAGCTGGCCGCGCTCGATTTCAAGCAGGCGAAGATCGAGGGCGTGTCCGGCGCCACCCAAACGAGTTGGTCGATCGCCGAGGGTCTGAAGTTGCGGGCGGGTGATCTGCTGACCCGTCGCCCGGCCGGCTGGCTGCGTGAGATCCGCTGGCGCTGGCAGGACACGGGGCATGGGCTGATGATTGCCTCCGCCCTGCTGATGGCCTTCACCCGCCTGCGCGGAGTGGCTTGGCTGCGCCACCTGCATCATGGCGGTCTCGTCATCTATGGCGGCTTCATCGCCAGCGAACTGCTCTCGCAGGGCCTGCTCGCCGGCTGGGGTGCGCACGGCACGCCCTGGCGCAGCGCCCCTGGCCTGCTGTTGCTGGCCGCGGTCGCCCTGCTGGCGCCGGTGTTCAGCGGTCGCCAGCTCTACTGCCATCACCTCTGCGCCCATGGTGCCCTGCAACAGCTGCTGGCGCGACGCCTGCCCTGGCAACTGCACCTGCCGCCCGCGATCGAGCGCTGGCTGACCCGGCTGCCCTTTGCCCTGCTCGGTCTGGTCCTGGCCAGCGTCGTGCTCGGCTGGGGCATCGATCTCAATGCGCTTGAGCCGTTCGACGCCTACCTGTTCCGTGTCGCCGGCTGGGCCAGCCTGGCCCTGGCTGGGCTCGGGCTGGTGGCGGCCTTGTTCACGCCGCTGGCCTACTGTCGCTACGGCTGCCCGACCGGCGCCCTGTTCAAGCTGCTGCGCGTGGCTGGCGCCGGCGACCGTTTTGGGCTGCGCGACGCCTTGGCGGCGCTGGCGCTGGCCGGTGCGGCGCTGTCGCTCTGATCAGGCGCGCTGGCGACGCCCCTGGCTCGGGCCCATCTTGCGGTAGAGGGTGGCGAGACTGATGCCGAGCATGGCGGCGGTTTTTTCGCGCGAGCCGCCGTTGTGCTCCAGGCTGGCCTGAACGAAGCGGCGTTCCTGGACGCGCAGGAAATCGTCGAGCTTGTCTCCCACCGGCAGATCGGCCGCTGGCGGCTCGGAGGTTGGGGAAGGTGCGGGAGGGGACTCCGTGGCGGCGGCGGGGGCAGGCTCGGGCGCGTCCGCCGGGCCGAGCTGCCGCAGGCAGCGCTTCAGGGCGGTCACCAGTTCGACTGGAGCGACCGGTTTGAGCAGGAAATCGCGCGCCCCGAGGCGCAGCGCCTGGATGACCCCTTCAGGACTGCGCTCTGAGGTGATCATGATCGTTGGCAGGGCGGGGAACTCGCGCTGGCAGATCGCCAGCACGTCCATGCCGCTGTCTGGACCGATGTGGTAGTCGACCAGCACCAAATCGGGTTGCCAAGTGCGCAGGGCTTCAAGGCCTTCCGCCACCGTGGTGCGGCCGCAAACCTCACAGCCCACGCCTCGGCAAATGCGGGTGAGCATTTCCAGCAGGGCGGGTTCGTCGTCGATGATCAGCAGGCGTGCCATGGTCGTGTCACGGCGGGCAGGTGGTTGGTGCCTGCCTTGGTAACACTATGAAGATGGTGTTTCTAGCCTTAAAAGAAGATGAAGAAGCCTGGAGAAAGCCCGGCGGCACGCCTCAGAGTCGCTCCAGCGGGTTGCCGCGCTCCTGCAGGGGCAGGGCGATGCGCGCGCCACCGAGGCGGTGCGATTCGAACACGCCGGCGATCATTTCGACGGTGACACGGCCGTCGCCGGCCGAGCAGAGTGGTTCGCGCCCCTCGCGCATGGCGGCGATCAGATCGAGGGCCGGCGCCAGGTGGCCGCCGACCCGCTTGCGGATGTCGGCCAGGGGTTCGGGCACGCCGATCCCGCCGCTGGTGACCGGTTGCCAGGCGGTCGGTTGGGAATCCGGGCGGAAGGGACTGCCGGTGCGCAGGTGGATGAGCGGTTCGGCATCCATGCGCAGGTCGAGCACGCCTTCGGTGCCGAGGATTTGCAGGCCAAAGCCGGATTCGCGCACGCCGGCGTTTTGCACGGAGTCGAAAAAGGCGGGCAGGCCGTCGGCCATCTCAAAGCGGGCATGCACCGCGTTGCCGCCGAGCCGGCCGAGGCCTTCGGAACCCTCGCCAAGATCGGCGGCGGTGAGCGGTCGACCCTGCTGGAGAACCGTGGCGCTGCAGGTTTGGGGGGCGCCGGCGAAGTGATGGATCAGGTTGAGCACGTGGCTGCCGAGCACCCAGAGGTCGAGCGAGCCGCCGCGGGCGTCTTCCTTGCCGCGCGCGCGGTATTCCAGCACCCGGCCGATGGCGCCCTCGCGCACCAGCTTGACCGCCACGGGCAGGGCGGGGTGGTAGCGGTTGCGATGGGCCAGGGCCAGGCGCAGGCCGCTGCGTTGGCAGGCGGCGACGATGTCGTCGGCCTCGGCCAGGGTCCGACAGAAGGGTTTTTCCATGTAGATGCCGCGCACGCCGGCGGCCGCGGCGGCGAGGGTCATGGCGTGGTGCTGATCGACATGGCGCGGTGCGATCACCGCGATGTCCGGGTGCAGCTCGTCGAGCATCTGCCGGTAGTCGGCAAAGCCGCGCACGCCACCGAGGCGCGCCTGCGCTTCCGTCAGGCCCTTGGCATCGGCATCGGCGACGGCGACCACCTGGGTGCCGGGCACGTCGCGCCACATCGTGTCGAGGCCGTGGCCGAAGTTGCCGCGGCCGGTGTGGCCGATCACGGCGACCCGTATGGGGGCTTCGGCGGCGCGGCCGCGCACGCTGGCGAGGGCGGCGGCGGCGCCGAGGAAGGTGCGCCGTTTCATGGCGCTTCCTGCTCGACGGTCTTCTCGATCTTGATTTTCGGCAGGTTGCCGCCGACGCGGTCAAAGAGATCGCTGAAGAAATTGCCGCCTTCGGTTTCCTTGTGATGGCGCAGGTACAGGCCGGCGAGGAAGGCGGCGACGAAGAGGGCGATGACAATGGCCGCCGTGGCACAGCCGCTGCCGCTGGTGTCCGGGTAGGAGGTCACGCGCACGGCGCGGCTGCGCGGCGGGGCCGGCGAGCGGTAGTTGCGCTTCGGCATGGGCGGTGGCGCCTCGGGGACTGGGGGCACCTCCGGCATCGGCACATGAATGACGTCGGGCTCGGCCAGCGTCGAGGGGGCGTCGCCTGCGTAGAACACGGCCTGGACATCGCCAAAAGCGACCCGGTCGCCCTCGCTGAGCCGGGCCTCCTCGATCTCCACCCCGTTGACGCGGGTGCCGTTGCTCGATTTCTGGTCGGCGACGTAGCAGCCGCCGTCGCTGAGTTCGATCACCGCATGATGGCCGGAGACCGAGGGGAATTCGAGGACGACGACGCTGTCCGGGTGGCGGCCGATGGTGGTGGTGCCCTCTTCAAGGGAGTGGGTGAAGACGGAGCCGTCGTCGAGGTGGAAGACAAGGGTGGGCATGATCGGCGGGGGCTGAAGCTGGCGGTGCAAACGCAGGTTCTGGACCGGGTTTGCAAAGAGACCACACAGAATCTTGGCTTTTTCACGATGCAATGTCTATGTTCGCGGAGTAGTCTGTTTTGCGCCCTCGCATGCCATGAATCCCCCTGCTGCCTTGAAAAGCTGCCAACGTCGCCGTTTTCTCGCCGGCCTGCTGCTCGTCGCCCTGCCGGCGGCGGCTGCCAAGATCGAGGACGAGGCCGAGGCTGCCGCCACGGCCCTGGCGCTCGACCAGGAAGGGGCCGGCTACGCCTTTCGGGCGGAGACCTGGGTGGCGCCGCTCTCGGCCGAACTCGGCAAGGCGGTGCGCCTGCAGCTTTTCAAGGGCAACGAGTACTGCATCGCCGTGGCGGTGCCGCGCGGCTCAGGCATCCACGTCACTGGCGCGGTGCTCGACTTCAGCGGCGAACCGGTGGGCGAGATCCAGCCGGTGCTCGATGGCTGGGGTTTCCTGCTGTTTTTCAAGCCGAAGAAGACCGGTGTCTACGTGGTGACCATTCGCCAGGATGAAACCGGCCGTTTGCGCGACACGACCTGCGCGGTCGCCGTCGGTTACAAGTGACACAGGCGGCGTTGAACAAGGGCCGGCCTGCCGGCGTCTGATTCGATAGCCATGAAACCGGTCCTGCTCGCCTTGGTGGCCGCCCTGTCCGTCGCGGCCGAGACGCCCTTCACCCTGACCACCCTCGACGGTCGCAGCTTTCGCGACTGCGTCATCGTTCGCGTCCACCCCGATGCCCTGTCGTTCCGCCATGCCAGCGGCGCGGCGCGGGTGGAGTTTGAAGACCTCGATCCGGCCTTGCGCGCCCGTTTCGGCTACGATCCGTTGCGGGCCGAAGTCCATCGCCAGGCCTTGGCCGCGGCGCAGGCCGAGGCGATGGCACAGCAGGAGCGACGCGATCGCGAGTTGAGCGAGGCCCTGGCCGCGGCGCAGCGGGTTGAGGTCGAGCGACTGCGGCTGGAGACCGAGCAGGCGCGTGCCGTGCTGGCGGCGGATGCCGCCCGGCCGCTCGGACCGCCGCTGGTGCCGGCGCCGCCGCCCTTGGGGGAAGCCTTCGCGGCCGGCGGCGGCTGGAGTCGCGGCGATGGCGCCTGGCTGCTGCCGTGGTATGGCTGGGGCGGCGGCTACGGGGCCTGCAACGAACTGCCCCACGGATACCGTGGGGCAGGCTGGGGCGGATCCTGGGGTGGTGTCCGCGTGAGGATCTGCTGGTGAATCAATCCTGACCGTTGACCCAGTCGATGGCCGCACGGCAGATTTCCCAGAAGCTGCCGCTTTCCAGGCTGGCGCCGCCGACGAGGGCGCCGTCGACGTCCTTCTGCGAGATGAGTTCGGCCATGTTGCCGGGCTTGACGCTGCCGCCGTACTGGATGCGGATCTTTTGGGCGGTGTCGTCGTCGAACATCGAGCTGAGCACGCGGCGCACGAAGGCGTGCGCCTCCTGGGCCTGCTCGGGGCTGGCGGTGCGGCCGGTGCCGATGGCCCAGACCGGTTCGTAGGCAATGACGCAATCGAGCACGCGGCGCGAGCCGACGTCGGCCAGCGATTCGCGCAGCTGGCTTTCCAGCACCTGTTCGATGCGGCCGGCGTCGCGTTCCTCAAGGGTTTCACCGATGCAGAGGATCGGGTGCAGGCGCGCCTCCAGGGCGGCGGTGACCTTGGCGTTGACGATGGTGCTGGTCTCACCGTACAGGCTGCGTCGTTCGCTGTGGCCGAGGATGACGTGGCGGCAGCCGCACTCCTTGATCATGCGCGCGCTGATCTCGCCGGTGTAGGCGCCGCCGGGATGCTGGCTCATGTTCTGGGCCGCGAGCTCGATGTTCTCCTTGCGCGCGTGCATGACGGCTTCCTGAGCCTTGGCCAGGCTGACAAAGGGCGGGGCCACCACGACCTGCACGGGGCACTTGTCGGGCACCAGGCGGGCGAAGGAGCGAAGGAAATCGTCCGTCTCCTGGGGAGGCATGTGCATCTTCCAGTTGGCGGCGATGATGGGCTTGCGGACGTGGATCATGGGACGGGGCGGGGCAGGGGACGAACGACGGAAATTACTGGTCCTGAAGGCAGGCGACACCGGGCAGCACCTTGCCCTCGAGCAGCTCGAGGCTGGCGCCGCCGCCGGTGGAAATGAAGGTCATGCGGTCGGCCAGCTTGGCCTTCTTGACCGCCTTGACGCTGTCGCCACCGCCGATGATCGTCTTGGCGCCGGTGTTGGCGGCCACCGCCTCGGCGATGGCAAAGCTGCCCTTGGCGGCCTCGGGAATTTCAAACACACCCATCGGGCCGTTCCAGATCACCGTCTTGGCATCGGCAATGGCTGCGGAGAACAGGCGCACGGACTCGGGGCCGATGTCGACGCCTTCCCAGCCGTCCGGGATGTTCTCGTTGACGTCGGTGTAGCGGGTCGTGCCGAGCTTCTTGGCATCGAAATCAAAGGCGTCGGTGATGAGGGCATCGACCGGGATGAGCAGCTGGACGCCGCGCGCGCGCGCCTTGTCGAGGGCGGCCTGGGCAATCGGCTCCCACTCGGGCTTGTACAGGCTGCGGCCGAGGCTGATGCCCTGGACCAGCTTGCGGAAGGTGTAGGCCATGCCGCCGCCGATGATGACGGTGTCGGCCTTGTCGAGCAGGCGGTTGATCACCTCAATCTTGTCGCTCACCTTGGCGCCGCCGAGGATGACGACGAAGGGACGCTCGGGCGACTCCAGCTCGTCGTGCAGGTAGGTCAGCTCCTTCTCCATGAGCAGGCCGGACACGGCCGGCAGGTGTTCGGCGACACCGGCCGTCGAGCTGTGGGCGCGGTGGGCGGAACCGAAGGCGTCATTGACGAAGATCTCGGCCAGGGCGGCCAGGCCGCGGGCGAGTTCGGGGTCGTTCTTCTCTTCGCCGGCGTGGAAACGGGTGTTTTCCAGCAGCAACACGCCACCGGCCGGCAGGGCCGCTGCCTTGGCTTCGGCTTCGGGACCCACGCAGTCGCTGGCGAATTCGACCGGGCGACCGATCAGCGCCGCCAGGGCCGGAGCCACCGGGGCGAGCGACTGGCGCGGGTCGCGCTGACCCTTCGGGCGGCCCAAATGGCTGCACAGGATGACCTTGGCGCCGGCGTTCAGCAGGTGATTCAGGGTCGGCAGGGTCTCGCGGATGCGGGTGTCGTCGGTGATCACCATCTGGCCGTCCTTCTCGTCGAGGGGCACGTTGAAGTCGACGCGCACAAGGACGCGTTTGCCGTTCAGTTCGAGGTCGCGGAGGGTCTTTTTGGGCATGATCGTGAAGGAAAAACGGGTCGCCGGGAAACGGCGGGCGAAATGGCTAGCACAAAGCGGGCAGGAATCGCGTGAATTTTTTCCCTAGCCGGAAAAAATCACGCTTTCGGGGTGGCTGGACCGGTGGCAGTCGGAGTCAGCGACGACCGTCGACGTTGAGCTGGACCCGGTATAGGCGGGTCTTGGCGGTGATGTAAAGCGTGCGGCTGCCGCGGGCGCCAAAAACGCAGTTGGCCGGGCGCTCGGGCGTCTCGATGACGCCCAGGGAGCGGCCTTCGGGATCGACGATGTAGATGCCGTTGGCGGCGATGTACAGGTTGCCGAACTGGTCGCTGGTCAGGCCGTCGCCACCGCGCTCCTCCTTGGGATCGAAGACGCAGAGCTTGCGACCGGCCCCGAGCTTGCCGGCGCCCTCGATCGGGTAGGCCCACAGGCTGTTGGAACCGTTGTCGACCACATAAAGGGTCTTCTTGTCGTTGGAAACTAGCACGCCGTTCGGTCGCACCAGGTCGTCGATCACGCGCACGACCTTGGCCGGCTTGCTGCGGTCCTTGTCGGGCGTGGCGTAATAGACGCCCTCGGCGCCGAGGAACATCTCCTCGGGTTTGCGGCCGTAGCCGGGATCGGTGAAGTACAGGCCGCCGCGGCCGTCGAGGTCGAGGTCGTTCGGGGCGTTGTAGGCCTTGCCGTCGAACTCGGCACTCAGCACGGACGGTTCACCCGTGCCCTCCTGGCGGCTGACGCGGCGGGCGCCGCCCTCGCAGGCCAGCAGGGCGCCGGCCGGGGTGAACATCAGGCCGTTGGCCCGGCCGGTCTTCTCGCGGTGCAGCACGGTGGTGCCGGCCACCGGATCAAAGATGTGGATGCGCTCGTTGGGGATGTCGCTGAACCAGATCCGGCCGTCCGGGCCGAGCGCCGGGCCTTCGGTGAAGGTGAAACCTTCGGCGACCTTCTGCACCTCCAGCTTCTCCGGCAAAACGCTGGCCGGGGCGGTGGCGACCGGGGCCTCGGGGCTGCCGGCGGTCGGGTTTTCCTGTAGGCGCAGGTTGCGCCAGCGCACCTGCAGACCGGCGAACTGCTCCGGCACATTGTGCACCTGCAGGGCAATGAAACCCTTCGGCGTCATGGCGTCCTTGAGGTCGGCGGCGGGCACGCCGTTGAGGAAGGTGCGCAGGCGGTCGCCGATCGCCTCAATGCGCACGCGGTTCCATTCGCCCTGTTTGAAGGCGAAACGGGCGGCGTCATTCGTCGACAGATCGTTCAGCCAGCCACGCCGGCCCTCCTCATAAATGCCGGCCGTCCAGCCGCGGTCGCTCGGGTCGATCTCGCACTGGTAGCCGTGCACCTGGCCCTTCTTGTAGTCGGGCAGGCTGTTGCTGCGGAACTGGATGCCGGAGTTGAGGTTGCGGTCGACCTTGAATTCCAGCTCCAGGATGAAGTCGCCGTACAGCTTGTCCGTGCACAGGAAGCTGTTCGGTGTCTTCGGCGCGCTGATGCCGACGATTTCGCCGTTCTCGATCCGATACTCGGCCTTGCCGCCCTTGAAGTTCCAGCCGTCGAAGGACTTGCCGTCGAACAGCGACACCCAGTCGGCGGCGGACAGGCTGCAGGCGGAGAGGCAGAGGAAGAGCAGGGCGGTCGGTTTCATGCCCGACTCTGCCCGCCCCGGCGACCCGCGCAACGATTTCCGCAAACCCGCCCACGGTTGCAATCGGTCCGCCCCAGCGCTCTAGTGAAAGGATGCGTCACTTGTGGATTCGCCGGACCGGAAAGCTGCTGGTCGCCCTGCTCGGGCTCGCCAGCCTCGCCGCCCAGGAACCGGCGGAACTCGTCGGCCCGCCGTCCAAGCTCGATACCCTGCGCGCCTTGCTCGCCACCCGCGACAAGCTGCGCGTCGAGGCCGAGGAACAGCGCAAGCGCCAGCGCAGTGAAACCGCCGAGACCGCCAAGGAAGAGGCACGCGTCCTGGCGGAAAACCTCGATCGCCGCCGCCAGGAGGTCGAGCGCGACTTCGCCACGATCAGCACCGGCATGCGCGTCGCCGACCTCGGCGGCAAACCTGCCGAAGAACCGCCGCCGCCCAGCCTGCAGCAGGAGTTCGGTCAACTGCTCACGCCGATCCTGACCGACCTGCGCGAACTGACCCGCAAGCCGCGCCTGCTCCAGCAGTTGAAGGGAGAGATCGACCGCCTGCAGGATCAGGTGGCACAGGCCGACCGCGCGTTGGCGGAGATCGATGGCCTGATCGCCCAGGTACCCTCCAGCAAGAGTGCCGGCGGCAGCCTGCGCACTGCCTTGACCGACACCCGCAAGCAGTGGCAGGGCCGGCGCGACGAAGCCGCCAGCCGCATGGCCGCCGCCGCCCACCAGGTACAGCAGCTCAATGGCAGCGACGGTGGTTTCTGGACCAGTGTCGGCCTGCAGTTCCAGGAATTCGTCTACACCCGTGGCACCAACGTCCTGCTCGCCGCGCTCGCCTTCCTGCTCGTGCTGTACGGCCTGCGCGCGCTGTATTATGGCATCCTGCGCCTTCTGCCGGTGCGTCGCTACGCCCGCCTCAGCTTCACCGTGCGCGTGCTCGATGTCGCCCATCAGGGACTGAGCCTGCTGCTCGCCACTGCCACCGGCCTGCTCGTGCTGTATGCGCGGGGCGACTGGATGCTCGGTGGTCTTGCCCTGCTCGGCATCGGCGCACTGCTGGTCACCGCCAAGTCCGGTTTCGCCCGTCACATGGAGCAGCTGCGCCTGCTGCTCGACCTCGGTCCGGTGCGCGAGGGTGAACGCGTCGTTCTCGACGGTGTACCCTGGCGGGTTGGCAAAATCCATGTCTTCACCCAGCTCACCAACTCGGTCATCGGCGGCCCCGGCCTGCGCCTGCCGCTCGAACAGCTCGCCGGACTCACCTCGCGACCGCCCGGGCTTGAGGAAGCCTGGTTCCCGTGTCGCAAGCGCGAGTGGATCCTGCTCAACGGCACGACCCTTGCCCAGGTCAGCGACATCACCCCGGAACACGTCGAACTGACCTACAGCGGCGGCCTGCGTCGCTGGATCCCCAACGCCGATTTCCTCAAGACCGACGCCGCCGTTCTCTCCGGCGGTTTCGTGCGTTCGACGACCTTCGGCATCGATTACGCCCACCTCGCCGAGGCCACCGACACCATCCCCGCCAAGCTGCGCGAGGACCTGCGCGCCGCCCTGCTCGAGCAGGTGCCGGAAACCGAACTGCTCGACGTCGTGGTCGAATTCCAGGAAGCCGCCGCCTCCTCGCTCAACTACCTCCTGCTCGCCCGCTTCGCCGGCACCCAGGCCCCGAACTATCCCGCGCTCGGTCGCCTGCTCCAGCGCGCCGCCGTCGACTCCTGCCGCCGCCACGGCTGGTCCATCCCGTTCCCGCACCTGGTGGTGCAGCAGAAAGCGTAGAGCGGTGGCTGCTGGCCAATCTCCCATCTCCCATCTCCGATCTTCCAACCATGCCCGTCCTCGAAGTTCGCAACCTCACCAAGCGCTGGCGCGGCGGACGGCTGGCGCTGGATGACGTCAGCTTCGAATTGCGCCAGGGCGAGATCCTCGGCCTGCTCGGCCACAACGGCGCCGGCAAGAGCACCCTGCTCGGCATCAGCCTCGGCATGGTCCGGCCCGACGCCGGCGAGGTGCGCATCGACGGGCACTGCGTCCAGCGCGAGCGCGCCCAGGCCCTGCGCAGCGTCGGCGCCATCTACGAGGCCGCCCACTTCTACGACTACCTCACCGGCTGGCAGAACCTGCAGGTGCTCTGCTCCCTCTCCGGCTGGTGGGATCCGGTCGAAGCCCGCCGCGTGCTCGACCTCGTCAACCTCGGCGAACGCGCCAACCACAAGACTGGTACCTACAGCCACGGCATGCGCCAGCGACTCGCCCTCGCCCAGGCCCTGCTGCCGCGGCCCAAGTGCCTGCTGCTCGACGAACCCACCGACGGCCTCGATCCCGAGGGCATCCGCGAATTCCGCGAATTCGTCCTGCGCCTGCGCGCCGAGTTCGGCATGACCATCCTGCTCAACTCCCACCTGCTCGCCGAGGTCGAGCAGATGTGCGACCGCTGCGTCATCCTCAAGCAGGGCCAAAAGCGCTACGAAGGCCCCGTGCCCTCGCGCGAACGGAAATCGCCGCGCTATCTGCTGCACACCGCCGACCCGCTGAAGGCGCGCGAAGCCGCCGCCCGCGCCGGCGCCGCCTGGGATCCCGCCACCGGCTTCGTCGACCTGCCCCCCCACCTCAGCGCCCCCGAGCTCTTGCGGCTCATCGTCGACTCCGGCGCCCGCGTCCACCTCTGGCAGCCCCACCAGCCCACCCTCGAAGAGTTTTATCTCAGCCTCACCGGGTAGGGAGTTGATGGCGGATCGTTGATGGTTGATGGAAATATCGAATATCGAACAAGGAGTGACCAACGCCCAAGGCTAGAGGGGAGCGCGGTCACTCTTGCCCGCTGCCTCAGAAGGCACACCGCAGAGGAGGAAACC